>JBGSLA010000057.1:0-2464 GCA_041740935.1 Desulfobaccales bacterium
TCCCCGCCGGCGAAGCGCCGGTTATAGCCCCGGGGGACCGAACCGGCTTTCTGGCCATCCTGGGGCGCCGGGAACTGCGGCGCACCTTCCTGGTGGCCATGGGCGCCTTTTTTGTGTTTTCTTCAGGGTTTAATTATCTGCCCTTTTATCTGGCGGGGCCGCCGTTTCATCTGCCGGTCCAGACCATTACCTTTTTGTATCTGGTCTATATCGTGGGCATCGTCATCGGGCCCGTCGCCGGTGCCCTCAGCAACCGGGTGGGAAACGGCGCGGCCATGATGGGGGGCTCGCTGTTGTTCGCCGCGGCCCTGCTCCTCACCCTGATCAAATCGGTGGTGGTGATCGCCGGGGCGCTGCTTTTGGTGTGCGCCGGGTTTTTCACGATCCACGCCGCGGCCGCGGGGTCGTTAAACCGCCGCCTCACCGGGGGGCGGGGCAAGGCCAACTCCCTGTATGTGTTGTTTTATTATCTGGGAGGCTCCCTAGGCATCACCCTGAGCGGGCTGGCCTACAGCCGGGTGGGCTGGCCGGGGGTGGTGGCCCTGGGGCTTATCGTCTTGACCGTGCCTTTTCTGGCCGGTTTTCGGGATTTTCGGGTGGAAAAATGAAGGCGATTATTCTGTCCTGAAAAGTTCGCCTTATGCAGGGGCAGGCGCCCTCGCCTGCCCTTAGTGGACAGCCGAGGGCGGCTGTCCCTACACCAGAAAAGCTTTTTCATGCTTTAAGGGTGAGCCAACGGCCCATGCGCGACTGCTCTGGAAATTTTCCATATCAGGGGGGCACCGCCCACCAAACCCGGTGGCACAGGTTTGCAACCTGCGCCCGCACAGGCGGGACGCCTGCGCCACCAGGCTCTTCTTGATTTTGAGAGGCCCAAAGACTTAGGTGTGGCCGCTTGGAAAAGTTCATGAAGGGGCTATATCAGGGCGGCCGTCCCTGGACGCCTCTTGTTTAGGCGGGCACTTAAGGCCCGCCCCACCGATTTTTCCCTTAATTTGAGAGGGCCTGGGGGGAGATAAGGATAGATTCGGACCAAGATGAAACCAGCGAACCGTCCAGCTAAGCTCTTGCAAAAGAGAATTATTTTGTCATCCTGAACGAAGTGAAGGATCTCAACCTCTTAAAATACGAGATTCGCTTTGCTCAGAATGACAGTTCCTCACAAGAACGAATTTTGCACGAGCCTCGCCCCATAATTTAAGTTACCTGAATTAGGTTTACCGAAAACAGGAAACAGGAAACCAAAAACCGTATTACCGCCCGGCGCCCCGGCGCCCAGGAATTCCGGGAAAAATTTTCCCTTCAGCCGAACCGGAATTAGGATATAGTATTCCCAACCTGCCCCCAGCCGGCAGCCATTTTATCAATTTGAGAAATTTTCCTTAACATTTGCTTGGCCGCATAGTCTAACTCAATGAAACCGGGTGAGACCGAACCATGACCGATACGCACCTCGTGGCCCGGGCCCAGCAGGGGGACCTGCCGGCCTTCGAGGAACTTGTCATAAAGTATCAGCGGGAGATCTTCAATTTGGCCAGCCGGATGGTGCAGGACAGTGAGGAGGCCAAGGACCTGGCCCAACAGACGTTTCTCCAGGCCTATACGCATATCCGGGACTTTCGGCATCAGTCGCAGTTCCGCACCTGGTTGTTCAGGATCGCCATGAACCAGTGTTACAATTTTTTAAAAACCAGGAAGAAATTCGGCGATCCGGTGGACAGTCAGGAAATGATCATAGTCAGCCAGGACAACCCCCAAAACGGGGTCATGGACGCCGAAGAACGCCGCCGCCTGTACGAGGCGCTGGAGCGTCTGCCGGCCAAACAGCGGGCGGTGCTCACCCTGAAGTTGGAGCAGGGTCTGTCCTATCAGGAAATCAGTCAGCAACTGGGGGGCACCGCCGGGGCCGCCCGGGTCAACTACTGCCAGGCGGTAAAGACCCTGAAGAAATATTTGACAGGTGAAGAAAGTCATGAAGTGGCGATGCGCTCTTGTGCAACCAAGACTGCCGGCGTTTCCCGACGGTGAGCTGAATCCTTTCTGGCGGTGGGTGATCGCCGCGCACCTGAAGGTGTGCCCCGAATGCCGCCGGGAACTGGAAGAGCTCACCGAGGTGGTGCGCCTGTACCAGGCCCAGCCCCTGGCCGATCCCGGAGAGGCCTTCTGGCAGGAGTTCAACCGGGAGCTGCATGTCAGGCTGGCCCAGGTGAACCAGGCACCCGAGCCTCAGCCCCGAGGGCTGCGGCTGCCCCATTACGTCATGGGCGCCACCGCCCTGGCCGGGGTGTTGGCCCTGGCAGTGTATCTGGGCCCCTTTTCCCAGACGGCTTCCAGCCCCCAGGTGGCCCAACGCCTGGAAACATCCAAGTCCCAGGAAGTGACCCTGGACCTGGACCGGCCCCGAGCCCAAAGGGCCAAGGCCGCGGCTCCGGCCCCCCCGCCGGTGGCGGCCGAACGGTCCTTG
>JBGSLA010000058.1:0-11077 GCA_041740935.1 Desulfobaccales bacterium
GGCCTGGGGTGCAGCCCCTGGGGTGGCCGGCGTTGGGACCGGGGCCGGGCCGGGCTTGGCCGGTTCGGCCGATTTGGCCGCTTGGGGTGCGGGAGCCTCCGCCGGGGTCTTGGTCCCGAGTTTATCCCCTAAAAAGGTGAAAATCAGAAAAACCAGAAAACTGAGGACCACAGCCAGGATGGTCCGTGTGTTCATAGGGCGCTCCTCAAGGAACCGGGTCCCACCCGCCGGCATGGAAGGGGTGACAGCGCAGGAGCCTTTTCAGACTCAGTTCCAAACCCTTCAGGCAGCCGTGGGTGCGCAGGGCCTCCGCGGCATACTGGGAGCAGGTCGGAACAAACCGGCAGCAGTGGGGAAAAAGTGGTGACAGCATCAGTTGATAGGCTCGGATGAGCCCCAGGGCCACCTTAGTCATGACGGTCAACCTGCCGGCGCCGGGCCAGGACTTTGAGCAACTCGACTTCCACCTGGTTATAGGTCAGGTCAGGAGCCCCTTTCTTGGCCATGATGATGATATCTCCAGGAGGCAGGCCGTGTTTGTGGCGGCGAAAAAACTCCCGGAGGAGGCGCTTCACCCGGTTGCGCCGGGTGGCTTTGCCCACCTTGCGTCCGGACACCAGCCCCAAGCGGGGGCCGGGGCCCTCCCCCGGGGCCAGACAGACGCCGAAATGCGGCGTGAACAGCCTTTTCCCCCGGGCCTGAGCCCTGAGGTACTCCCGGCGGCGGCGCAGCCGCTCCTCCCGGGAAAAGCGGGCCGTCTTGGGGGGGGCATTGGCCTGGTCGGAATGGTTCGCCTGGCTGGAAGACTCGCGGGTGTGCTTCAGCGGCGCTCCCTGCTCTTAGCCCGAGAGGCGCTTGCGGCCTCTGGCCCGGCGTTGCTGCAATACCCGGCGTCCGCCCTTGGTGCTCATGCGGCTCCGGAAGCCGTGGGTGCGAGCCCGGCGCCGGTTGCTCGGCTGAAAAGTGCGTTTCATGGAATTCTTCCTTGTCGCAAAATTAAGTCACAAACTTTTTATTAATCATTTCAGCGCCCATTTGTCAAGGACTTGAAATCCAGATTGAATTCCGGGCCGGCCCCGGGGAACCATCCCAAGAGGCGGGGGCTGTCCTCAATTCGCCGGGGAACCCCAGGCTGTTGGCGGTCCGGAGGCAAATCTGCAAAGTACGCGGCCCCCTTGCGGAAATTTATAACTTGAATTTTCTGCCAAAATTGACACAATATCGGCGAGGTTTGTCAACTTTCTGAAGGTTGCCCCAAAACTCCGGAATCCACCCTCGCCAGCGGGCCCCTTCCGGGCTGCGGAATTCCGCGCAAAGGAGAAGTGCATGTTCCTGGACCCCATTTTGGGCTGGTTCTCCAGTGACCTGGCCATTGATTTGGGCACCGCCAACACCCTGGTCTATGTCAAAGGGAAGGGCATTGTGCTCTCCGAACCCTCGGTGGTGGCGGTGCGCAAAAACGCCCGGGACCGCAACAAGGTCCTGGCCGTGGGCCGGGAAGCCAAAATGATGCTGGGACGCACGCCGGGGAACATCGTGGCCATCCGTCCCATGAAAGACGGGGTCATCGCCGATTTTGAAATCACCGAGGCCATGCTGCGGCACTTTATCCGCAAGGTGCATAACCGCCGCTCCCTGGTCCGCCCCCGCATCATCGTCTGCGTGCCCTCGGGCATCACCCCGGTGGAAAAACGGGCGGTGAAGGAGTCCGCCGAATCCGCCGGCGCCCGGGAGGTGTACCTCATCGAAGAGCCCATGGCCGCGGCCATCGGCGCCGGGCTGCCCATCACCGAACCCATCTGCAACATGGTGGTGGACATCGGCGGCGGCACCACCGAAGTGGCGGTCATTTCCCTGGCCGGCATCGTCTATTCCAAAAGCGTCAGGGTGGGCGGCGACAAAATGGACGAGGCCATCCTGCAATACATCAAGCGCAGCTATAACCTGGCCATCGGCGAGCGCACCGCCGAGATCATCAAAACCACCATCAGCAACGCCTATCCCGGCGAAACCGAGTCCATGGACGTCAAGGGCCGGGACCTGGTCACCGGCATCCCCAAGATCATCACCATCAATTCCGATGAGATCCGGGGGGCCATTCAGGAGCAGATCGACACCATCGTCTCCACGGTCAAGACCGCGTTGGAGCAGACCCCGCCGGAGCTGGCCGCGGACATCGTCGACCGGGGCATTTATCTGACTGGCGGCGGCGCCCTGCTGAAACATCTGGATGTGCTCCTGCACCAGGAAACCGGGCTGCCCATCAAGATCACCGAAGACCCCCTGTCCACGGTGGTCCTGGGCTCCGGCAAGGCCCTGGACAACCTGACTATTCTGCGTGAAGTGGCCCTCGACTGAGGTTGATGAATGTGCGTCTCCGAACCCGCCTGCGCACCCCGGTGGTCATCGCCGCCACCCTGTTGGTCATTCTTGCGGTCCTGTCCTTAAGCATAAAGCGCGCCTCGATCCTCAAAAGCCTCGAAGGGGTGCTGATTTCCGTGACCTCGCCGGCCCTGAGCGGCCTCAATTCCCTGAGCGGCTCCCTGGGACGCCTCTGGGAGGGCTACGTGTATCTGGTGGGGGTCCAGCAGGAAAACGCCGAACTCAGGCGGCAGTTGGCGGAAAACGCCCACAAGGAGGTGCGCTATCAGGAGGCCCTGCTCCTGGCTCGGCGCCTGGAGGCCCTACTTAACCTGAAAAAGCAGCTGGCCCTGCCGGTCACCGGGGCCCGGGTAGTGGCCTATGATCCCTCCCAGTGGTCCCGCTGCGTCATCGTGGACATGGGCACCAAAGACGGCGTCGCCGTGGGCCTGCCCGTGCTCGGCGACGGTGGCATCGTCGGCCGCATCGTGGAAACCTATGCCCACTACGCCAAGGTGATGCTGGTCGTGGACCGCAACAGCGGCGCCGACGCCCTGATCCAGCGCACCCGGGTGCGGGGCATCCTCCAGGGCAAAGGCGGCAACCGCTGTTCCCTGGAATATGTCCCCCAAAATGCCGACGTGGAGGTGGGGGATTTGGTGCTGGCCTCGGGATTGGGGGGGATTTTTCCCGCGGGTCAGGTCTTCGGCCGGGTGACCCAGATGAACAAGAAGGCTGACGGGCCTTTCCAGGAAATCATCGTCACTCCGGGGGCCAACCTGTCCGCCCTGGAAGAGGTGCTCATCGTCAAAACGGCCAAATTGGCCCTGACCCCGTAATCATGTCGTCCCTGTTTCTTTATCTGATGTTGGGATTGGGCTTGTTTTATCTGCACGAGCTGGTGCTGTTCCCCCAGGTCTATATCCGGCCGCTGGCGCCGCTGTTGTTTTATGTCAGCCTCAAGGACTCATTGGCCGCGGCCTTTGCCCTGGCGGTATTTTTGGGGCTGCTCCAGGACAGTTACGCCCTGGCCCCCTTCGGCGTCCATTTGGTGGCTTCTTTCATCCTCCTGGGCGTGGCCCGGGCGGCCCGGCAGACTTTTCTGGTGAAAAATGCGGCGTTTCTCATCCTGGCCATGTTGGCGGCCCTCATCCTCCAGGACCTGGGGGTGCGGCTCATCCTCACCATCCTCGGGTCCTGGGAGGTTTTCTCTCTGGATTTGACCTGGAACCGGGTCCTGGAAATCCTGGTCACCTCAATCCTTACCCCGGTGTTTTTCAGCCTGATTCGCACCCTGGAATTTCAATGGCGCCGGCTGGGCCGCGGTTCCCGGCCCACTCCGGCCCTGTGAGGGCTGCCACCCACGGCCATGACCTTGCTGCCATGAAGCACTCCCCCATACCGCCGCTCAGGTACCCCTATAAAGAAGAGCCCCTGGGCGACCAGCTCTCCCCGGAGGAGTACGAGAGCTCCCGGCGCCTCATCTCCGGGGTGGTCCTGCTGCTGTTCGTGGTTTTCGGGCTGCTCTGCCTGCGCCTGTGGTTTCTGCAGCTGGTCCAGGGGGAGGATCTCCAGAAGCGCTCCGAGCGCAACCGCATCCGCTCCCAGGACCTGCCGCCCTGGCGGGGCATGATCCTGGACCGGCACGGCCATACCCTGGTGGACAACCGGCCCAGCTTCAATCTCATGGCCACCCTGGAAGACGTCGCCGAGCCGGCCGTCCTGGCCCGCCGCCTGGGGTCGCTTTTGAAGATGGAGGGGAAACCCCTCCTGGCCCAACTGGACAAGGCCCGCCAGACCGGTCTGCACCAGGTGCGCCTCAAAAGCCACCTGTCCTGGGAGGACATGGCCCTGGTGGAGACCTACCAGGCCGAGCTCCCCGGGGTGTACATCCTGGTGGCCGGCCGGCGGGAATATCCCCATAAATCCCTGGCCAGCCACACCCTGGGCTATCTGGGGGAAATCACCGAAGCCCAGCTTAAAAGCGGACGCCTCCCCGCCTACAAAATGGGGGACGATCTGGGCCGCTGCGGCATCGAGGCGGCCTGGGAGGCTTATCTCCGGGGCAAGCGGGGCTCCCGCCGCATCGAGGTGGACGCCTACGGCCGGGAATTGGGGAACCTGGAGCAGAAACTCTCCACCCCCGGCGCCAACGTCCAACTGACCCTGGATATCCGCCTGCAGCAGGAGGCCGAGGCCTGCCTGGAGGACAAGGTGGGCGCCCTGGTGGCCCTCAATCCCCAAAACGGCAAAATCCTGGCCCTGGCCTCCACCCCGGGGTTCTCCCCGGAGTCCTTCGAGCACGGCATAAGCCCCCAGGAGTGGCAGAAAATTCTCAACAATAAAGATCACCCCCTGATGAACCGCACCATCAAGGGACAATACCCCCCCGGCTCCACCTTCAAGCTGGTCATGGCGGTGGCGGGCCTGGAAGAAGGGGTTATCGACCCCCACACCCAGGTCGTCTGCCGGGGCCATCTGTACTCGGGGGACCATAAATTCCACTGCTGGAAAAAGAGCGGGCACGGCAGCGTGGATCTGCGGCGGGCCCTGATACATTCCTGCGATGTGTACTTTTATGAGGTGGGCCGCCGCCTGGGGATTGAGCGCATGGCCAAATGGAGCCGGCGCTTCGGCCTGGGCGCGCCCGCAGACCTGAAGCTGGACAAGGAAAATCCCGGCCTGGTGGGCTCCCCGGCCTGGAAGCGGGATCAGGTGAAAGCGCCCTGGCATGAAGGCGACACCTTTTCCGTGGCCATCGGCCAGGGCTATATTCTCACCACGCCCCTCCAGGTGGCCCGCATGGCCGCCACCCTGGCCAACGGCGGCACCCTGTACCAACCCCAGTTGGTGGAAAAGGTGGAAAGCCCCAACGGGGAAGTCCTGCACCGGTTCAACCCCATCGTCCAGGGCCGCCTGGAGGCCGACCCCGCCCATTTGGCTCTGGTGCGCAAGGCCCTGACCGCGGTGGTGAGCCAGGGCACCGGCAAGAAGGCCTTCCTGCCCCAGGTGGAGGTGGCCGGCAAAACCGGCACCTCTCAGGTGGTCTCCCTGGAAAAGGAGAAAACCGGCAAAACCATCCGCAAATATCAAAACCACGCCTGGTTCGTGGCCTTTGCCCCGGCCGACGACCCCCAGGTGGTGGTGGCGGTCATTGTGGAGCACGGCGGCCAGGGGAGCGATGTGGCCGCGCCCCTGGCCAAACAGTTCCTGGAAGCCTATTTCGGGAATCCCCAGGTGGCCCGGGAATAGCGGGGGAGAGGGGCCGGTCAGGGTTTTCGGGGCCAAGCAGCGCTTGGCCTTCGAGGGGTGTTCCCACGCAGGCACTGGGGAACCGGAAAATCAATACCCATCACGATGCCCAATTCCTTGTTTTTTCGATGGATTATTTTTCCCACAAATCAAAACCCAGAACCCAGAACCCCGGACTCCGGACCCGGGACCCCTCATCACTCCCCTTCTCCGGCCTGATCCTGCCAGCCGTGCCGGCCGATGAGCTTGACGAACCGGCACCCCCCCATATACTCGTATTTTAGGCCCTCCGGGGTGCGGCGCACCCGGGTCAGGGTTTGGGAATAGCGGTCCCCCACCGGGATCACCAGCCGCCCTCCCAGGGCCAACTGGTCCACGAGAGGCGGGGGCACCTGGGGCGAGCCCGCGGTGACCAGAATGGCGTCGAAGGGCGCTTCCCCCGCCCACCCCAACGTGCCGTCCCCCGCCTGGGCGGTGACGTTGGTGTAGCCCAATTCCTGCAGAACGTTTAGCGCGTTCTGGACCAGGGAGGGCAGCCGGTCGATGGTGAACACCTGCGCGGCCAACTCCGCCAGCACCGCGGTCTGGTAGCCCGAGCCGGTCCCCAACTCCAGGACCTTTTCGGGTCCCTTGAGCTCCAGGGCCTCGGTCATCAGGGCCACGATGTAGGGCTGGGAGATGGTCTGATCTTCGCCGATGGGTAGGGGATAGTCGTTGTAGGCCTGTTCCCGGAGGTGCCGGGGCACGAAGCGGTGCCGGGGCACCTTGCCCATGGCCGCCAGCACCCGGGGATCGGCGACCCCCCGGGCCTGGATCTGGATTTCCACCATCAAACGCCGGGCCGCAAGGAAAAGGTCCTCGGTGTCATTCCGCATGGGTCATCTTCCCGGAAGAGGTCAGAGCAGGACAAGCCCCGATTTCTTTGATACCATATTACTCCAAGGAGGGCAAAAGAGGAACATGGAATGCCGCTTTCATCCCGGTCGGGAGGCCCCCTACCGGTGCGACAAGATGGGGTACGCCTATTGCCGGGAGTGTTTGGACGAGTGCCGGGCCTGCACCGACCCCTGCAACTATTGCAAGACCAGGGCCCAATGCGTCATTTGGGAAAGGTGCGGCAAGGAGGCCAAAAAGCGCTGCCAGGAAGAGCGGCTCAAGGGGCCGGGAAACAGTGATCAGTGACCAGTGACCAGTGATAAGTGATCAGTGAGCAGTGATCAGTGCGCAGGGTGGGCGTCCCGCCCGCCGCCATAAGCTATAGGCAATAAGCTTTAGGCTTTGGAATTGAACCCCAAACTTTTCAGGGCAGCTCTGCAGGGTGCGTTTTTCGCACCAATTTTTGGGACGTAAGACGCGCCCTACGGGAAACTTTTCAGGGTGTAGGGCGGGAAAGCGAAGCGCATCCCGCCTTTCTGGAGCTGTTGCTTCCGGGTAGGCGAGGACGCCTGGGCCGATGGCTCACCCATACAGAATGAAAAGGCTTTTCTCATGCAGGGACAGCCGCCCTCGGCTGTCCACCCAGGGCAGGCGAGGGCGCCTGCCCCTACACCATACCAACTTTTCAGGACAAGAGCCCGTAAACGGGGCGCCTGGTTTTCCCTCCCCTTATCCTTATCCCCGGACCCCGGACTCTGGACCCCGGACCCCGGACTTCCCTCAGGCGCTGGGCCGGTTCCCGGAGCTGCGGCGGATTTTCTCCACCTTCACCATGGCGTCTTCGATGCGCTTGATCAATTTTCTGGCTTCCCGGTCAAAGGTCTCGGCATAATCCCCGGACCCGGGTTTTTCGGGAGGCGCCCACCCCGGTTGGGGGAAGCCATGGAAATCATCCGTCAAACTGCCTGCCTGGGAAACCTCGGGGCCGGGCTCCCGGTACGGGGCGCCCCGGTCCCGCTCCTGAAACGGGGCGGCCTGGGGGTGCGTCAAGGCCTCCGCTTCCCGGCAGAAGATCAAAATATGGGACTTGCCCTGGTGCTCCATGGGCGACCCTATGACTTCCAGGTCCACCCAGGCGCCGTCTTTCTGGCGGGCCCGCCAGACCATGCGGCCCGCGTCCGGTTCTTCTTTGATGCGCAGCAACTGGCGCTGGATCTCCGGGGGCGTCTGGCTGATCAGCCGGTCCAGTTTGAGGGCCAGCAGCTCCTTGGGGGGATATCCCACCAGCACGGCCAAAGAGCGGTTGGCTTCGATAATATCCAGGGTTTCCGGGTCGATGACCCCGATGGCTTCCGGGGAGGCGTCGAACATGGCCCGGAAGCGGCCTGCGGTCGCCAGGCTGGACTCTTTCAGGTAATAGTTGGTCCCCAGGATCGCCAGGGCCAGAATGGCCAGCAGGCAGGCCACCGCGATGCCGGTGAGGCGGTAGGACCCGGCCAGTTCGATGGGCCGGAAGAAAAACACCGACCAGCCCGCATGGATGGTCCCGGCAAAGGAGGCCAGGTAGTTCCGCCCCTGATAGGCCACCTTGCTGCCGTCCCCGATTTTCTCCGGGAAAATGGCGGGATACTGGTCCTTGCCGTATTGTTCCTTCAGGCCGTCGCGGTCTTCCTCGGCCACCGGCCAGAGAGTCTGAAAAATCATGTCCGGCTGGCTGGACAAAAAGACAATGCCCCGGGGGTCCGCCAGGGCAATAATGGAATTACCTTTTTGACCCGCGGCTTGCAGTTCGTTGGCAATGTTGTTCAGGGTGACCTTGACCACCGCCACGCCCTTGATTTGCGGCTTTCTGCGGGAATCCCGGACGGGCTGGCTGACGTAATAGCCCGGCACCTTGGAGGTGACCCCGACGGCAAAATACCGGCCGATTTTGCCGGCGATGGCCTGTTTGAAATAGGGGCGGAAGCCGTAGTTTTTGCCCACAAAACTATCGGGCGCGTGGCGGTTGGAGGCGGCCACGGTGGTCCCGTTGCGGTCCATGAGATAGCACACCGAGGCGTTGAGATTCTCCCGGTAGCGGTCCAGCAGGGGATTGATCTTCTCCAGATCCGCCTCATCCGTGTTCTGCAGCGCCGCGGGCAGCCAGGGGGTTTCGGCCAGGGAGGTCACCCCTTCTTCCATGCGCTTGAACTCGGTATTGAGGCGGCTCACCACGATGGTGGCGAACTCCTGGGCCTCGGCCTTGACCCTTTGGTGTTTTTGCTGGGCCCATTCCCCCAGATACAGGGTCAGCACGCTTCCCAGACCCAGGATGAG
This sequence comes from Desulfobaccales bacterium, assembly GCA_041740935.1. GTDB lineage: Bacteria > Desulfobacterota > Desulfobaccia > Desulfobaccales > 0-14-0-80-60-11 > JBGSLA01. The sequence continues at coordinate 8,806 of JBGSLA010000058.1, forward strand.
GGCCAGGGTGGTCAACAGGGCGAACAGGTAGCGGGAGCGGTGCCGGGCCTCCGGGGTCTCCTCGGCCTGGCGCCCCCAACCCAGAAAGCCGTAGACGCCCGCGGCCAGGCCGAAGGCCAGCAGCGCCTGGACGAACTCCAGGGGAATGCCGAAGTTTTGCCACAACGATTGGTGATGCAACAGGGAGGTCGGGGAAACCAGGTGACTGGGGGGAAACAGGGCGATGGTGAGGGCAAACAATCCCAGGCTGATGGCAGAGGTAAGGCTGCCGCCCCGATCCCGCAGGGGCAGCTGACGTCCGGCCATGAACAGGGCGGTCGCGGCCCACAGGCCCCCGATGAGCCCCAGGGCATAGCGGCTGGCCCAATCAATTCCCGCCCAACCTTTCAGGCCCCCCAGGCCGGTGAGCATCAGCAGCAGGGCAATGAGCCACAGGCCCGAATCCCGGTTCTGGAGCCGGCTGACGCCCGAGCGGCCGAATTCCGCCAGAAACACCCAGGACAGAATCTGCAGGAGGTTGGCGCTCAACACCAGGGGAAACCACCCCCCATAATTCAGCGCCACCAGCGACAGCCAGGAGGCCAGGCCCTGGGCCAGGCCGAACAACCCGAGCCAGCGCCAGGGCAGGACCTGGGAGGCCTCCCGGCGAAACAGACAGGTGACCGCCAGGACCAGCAGGAAAGCCAGTCCCTTGAAAAAAAGGATAAAATCCATCTGACCCTGAAAAAAATCCGCCATGGTTTCCCCTCCCTCTTAAGGCCGTACTGAGACCACCTGGTCTCATCCCCGATATGAAAAAGCCGCGGCTGCTTCAGATGAAATACTCAACATTGAGCCCCATAAAAATATAGATAGGCCTGTCATTCTGAGGGAGCGAAGCGACCGAAGAATCTCAAAATACGAGATGCTTCGCTCTGCTCAGCATGACAGCATGGCTTTTTGCAGAAAAATTTCTCATGAAGTCTCTGGCGCAAAAAAATATTTACAAATTAACTCCTTTTATCCTTGGCAGAATGACAGTCCTTTTCCTTTCATCTTCCATTTCTCCAGAGGTATGTTCCATTTTATTGGACATCTTAAGGACTTTTCTGGCAATATGCTCTAAACATTTAACTATTTTGTTTGATCTGTCCTGCAGCAAGGTCGGCTCCATTTGGTTAATCGCCATCTCAACCACCGGATCATAAAAAATATGTCCCAATATTTCCGGTTTGACATGTAAAAATTCTTCACAAACCGATTGAATAATCTCAGGCGACCGCAAATCCTGTTCGCTGCGCACCATATTGGGAACCAGGAAGAGGCGGTAAGGTTTGATGATCCCCGCCAATTGGAACAGACTTTCCGGGGAGGACCGGCGCACCTGGGCCAACAGGTCGGTCATGGAGGCAACCGCCCCGGGGGCCGCGGCGTTGTTGTACAGCAGGGAGACCACCTGGTCTTCTTTGGCGAACTCCCGGGAAATCTTGCGGAACAGGGCGCATTTGATGAAGCCGTAGACATTCTGCAGGGCCGTGGCGTAGCCGGTGAAGACCGCAATTCTCCCTGGAGAATAATTGAAAAAATCCAGGGTGTTGAACGAAGTGCCGGCGCCCAGGTCGATGAACACGAAGTCCGCGGGCAACTCCTCCAGGTGCTTGAACAGCCGCATCTTCTGGGAATAGGTGGGATTGGCCGCACCGAGGAAATCGTCGGCGCCGCAGATCAGGCCGAGGCCCGGGATGGGAGTGGGCAACACAATGTCTTCCAGGCGGGCCGTTTTGCGGAGCAGAAAATCCTCCAGGATGGCCTGGGGATAGCGCAGGCCCAACATGGTATGGAGGTTGGCGCCGCCCAGGTCGCCGTCCAGCAGGATCACCCGGTGGCCCAGGCGGGCCAGGGTGACCCCCAGGGCCAGGGTGAAGATGCTCTTGCCGACGCCGCCCTTGCCGCCCCCGATGCTCCAGAGTTTCAGATGTGAGCCGTTGCCCATGTGCCCTCCGGTGTCTGAGGAGCCCAACCGGTGTCAATCCGGCTCAGGCAGGTCCTCCAGGGCGGTTAAGAAGTTCTCCACGGCCAGGCGCAGATCCTCCAACTCGCCCAGGTGCTGGTGGGGGCCGGGGTCCGGGGCAGCCTGGGTTTCGCCCCCTCGGGGCCGCGCCTCCCCGCCGCCGGACAGGCCATAGGTCTCCTGAAGGCGCGCCAGCTGCTCCAGGTACTGCTCCAGTTCCGAGGCCTGGGCCTCCCAGAGCTGCAATTCCTCTCGCAGGCCGCGCTCCGCGCCCGGCAGGGG
>JBGSLA010000059.1:0-11623 GCA_041740935.1 Desulfobaccales bacterium
CCTGGCCCGGGGCCGGGAGGCCTTCCCCATCAACACCGGGCATCTGATGCCGCCGGGCACCGATGCGGTGATCATGGTGGAAAATGTGCCGGACCCGGAGGCCGATCCCCTCACGGTGGAGGCCCCGGTGTTCCCCTGGCACAACGTCCGCCGGGTGGGGGAGGACCTGGTGGCCGGCGAGATGGTGCTGCCCGAAGGCGTGGAGATCAGCCCCTGGGCCCAGGGGGCCATGCTGGCCGCGGGGGTGATGCGGGTGCTGGTGCGGCCGCGGCCCCGGGTGATCATCATCCCCACCGGCCGGGAACTGGTGCCGGCGGCAGGCCTGGAGGCCGAGCCCCCGGCCGGGCGTTTGGTGGAGTTCAACTCGGTCATTCTGTCGGGACTGGTGGAAAAGGCCGGGGGGCTGCCGGAAGTCTGGCCCATCGTACCCGACGACGCCGCGGCCCTCACCGAGGTCCTGAAGCGGGCGCTGGCGGCGGGAGATCTGGTGATGATCAATGCCGGCTCTTCCGCGGGGAGCGAAGATTACACCTACCAGGCGGTGGCGGCCCTGGGGGAGGTGCTGGTGCACGGGGTGGCCATGATGCCGGGCAAACCCACCCTGCTGGGGGTGGCGGCGGGCAAGCCGGTCATCGGCAACCCGGGCTACCCGGTGTCCGCGGTGCTGTCCTTCGAGGAGTTCGCCCAGCCCCTGATCGCCGGCTGGGCCGGCCGGCGCCTGGCCCCCCGCCCTACCCTATTGGCGCACCCGTCCCAGAATCTGCCCTCCAAACCGGGGCTCACCGAGTTCATCCGGGTGACCCTGGGCCGGGTGGGCGACCGGGTCATGGCCACGCCGCTGCCCCGAGGCGCGGGCACCATCACCTCCCTGGTGCGGGCCGACGGTCTTTTGAGGATCCCGGCCTTAAGCGAGGGCCTGGAAGAAGACCGGCCGGTGGAGGCCGAGCTTCTGGTCCCCCCGGAGGACATCGAGGGCACCCTGGTGGTTTTGGGGAGCCATGACAACACCCTGGACCTGTTGGCCACCCTGCTCCGCCGCCGGGACCCCCGGCTGCGCCTGTCTTCCGGGCACGTGGGGAGCCTCGGGGGCCTCATGGCCCTGCGCCAGGGCCGGGCCCACCTGGGCGGCTCCCACCTCTACGATCCGGAGACCAACTCCTACAACGTGCCCTACATCCAAAAATATCTGGCCGGCCTGCCCCTCAAACTCATCAACCTGGCCTGGCGCCAGCAGGGCTTTATCGTCCTGCCCCAAAATCCCCTGAACATCCGCACCGCGGCCGACCTCACCCGGCCGGAGGTGCGCTTCATCAACCGCCAGCGGGGCGCGGGCACCAGGCTCCTGCTGGATTTTCTCCTCAAGCAGGAAGGCCTCGACCCGGCCGCCGTCCAGGGGTATGACCGGGAGGAATACACCCACATGGCGGTGGCCGCCAACGTCAAGTCCGGCACCGCGGACGCGGGGCTGGGCATCCTGGCCGCAGCCCGGGCCCTGGGGCTCGATTTTGTGCCCCTGACCCCGGAGCGCTACGACCTGGTGGTGCCGCTCCCCACCTTCGAGGACCCCCGCTTCCAGGCGTTGCTGGCGGTTATTCGGTCCGGGGAGTTCAAAACCGGGGCCGAGGCCCTGGGGGGCTACGACTTGAAGGACTGCGGCAAGATCGTCTGGGAGCAATAGAGGAAGAAAAGATGGCTTGATGTCTTTATGAGGAGGCCATGCCGCCCGGCAAGCAAGGAAAACCTCTCCCCGCCGGACGGTTGGTTTTTGCGGGAACCAGGTCCGGAGGCCAAATCTTTTCCCATCAACTCCAGAACCGCCGGCCCGCTGCCAACATCAGCAGGCCTGGCCCCAGGAGCAGGAGACTGGTGGGGAGGGGAACGGGATTAAGTTGGGATACAGCAAGAATCTCATTGTCCGATAGGGCCGTGTTGAAAATTCTCACCTCATCCAGGTAGCCGATAAAAGGATCGGCGGCGCCCAGACCTGATTTGCCGAAGTACAAGTCCCCGGCGCCTTCCATCATATTTCCCTCAAAGGTCAGATAACTTTCAGAATAGCCATCCAGAAAGCCGCTGAGCGCATACTGGCCTTTAACACTCTCAAATTTCCAGGCTACGTGATGCCATTGGCCAACAGGGGGCGCGGCAAAGATCCCCTCAAAGCCCGTATCGGTGCCGACGGAAAACCACAAGGGATGGGGGGAAGTCGGCTCAGCCGGGTCTCCCCCATAACCCTCGATCTTCCAACCTTGGTTATAATCCACAACCACATATTGGTTGCTGGTCGCAGAGGGGTCAAGCAATACCCAGAAGGCAATGGTGAACCCTTGATTCGGGTTGATATTGAAAGCTGATGTATGCGGTACGGCAATAAAGGAATCCTCGGAGCCGGTGAAGAAATAGGCGCCGCCGAACCTCCCGGAGGTGGCGGTGGCCAGCACTTCTGAGGCATGATGATTGTTCCCGGAGGCATCCAGACCGTTGCCGTTGAGGGGATAGTAAGCTACCAAATCCGCGCCCCCTGCCCCTGGCATCGCCGTTACCAGCAGAAATTCACACAGCAGCAAAGCCAGAATTCTCAGAATCATTGTCCCCTCCTGACTGATCGTCTCAGACGCACTGTTTGGCTCATTGCCCGGCGAATTGATTTGAATGGTCCCGGTCTGTTCCAGGTTTTTTCGGTCCACTATCCACTCACTTTTCGGAAAAAAATTTAAAAAACTTCAAACTTCCAGGGAACAGGGAGCCCGGCAATCGAGAACCCGCAACTTTCCCCTTTTCAGCATCAAGAAACGGTTGACTTTTGCCCTGGGATACCCACTTTTTATGGGAGATTGCCGAACCGTCGGGAGTTGGGGACTGCCCCACCCCATGTGGTTTTTTCCTAACTTCTGTTTGACTCAAGGAGAATTTCATGGACCTGAAAGGCAGCCGCACCGAAAAAAACCTGCTGGCCGCGTTCGCCGGCGAATCCCAGGCCCGGAACCGCTACACCTATTCCGCCGGCGTCGCCCGGAAGGCGGGCTTCGAGCTGATCGCCGCGGTGTTTCTGGAAACTGCGGACAACGAAAAAGAGCACGCCAAGGTGTTTTTTAAATACCTGACCCAGACCGGCGGCGGCGAAGTGGAGATCGCCGCGGCCTACCCCTTTCATCTGGGGGACACGGCCGGCAATCTGGAGTCTGCGGCCCAGGGGGAAAACTACGAGTGGACCACCATGTACCAGGACTTCGCCAAGATGGCGGATGAAGAGGGCTTCCAGGAGGTGGCCATTTCTTTCCGGGAAGTCGCCAAGGTGGAAAAATTCCATGAGGAGCGCTACCGGGCCCTGCTGGCGCGGGTCAAGGACGGCAGCTTTTTCCTCCGGGCCGAGCCCCTCAAATGGCACTGCCGCAATTGCGGCTACGTGGTCTGGGGACACCATCCCCCCGATCCCTGCCCCGCCTGCCGGCACCCCAAGGCCTATTACGAGCCCTGGGCGGAAAACTGGCGGTGAGTCTTTCGGGGGAATGAATCCCGGCGCTTAGAGGGGATGCGGACACCGATAGAACGCCTGTCCTGAAAAGTCCAGGGTCCAGAGTCCAGGGTCATAGCGGCGGGCAGTGCCCGCCGCTATGACTACGCGGCTTTTCATGCTTTGCGGGTGGGCCGTCTCCGGCCGCCCCTGGTCCCGGCGGGCGCTTAAGGCCCACTCCACCAACTATTTATTGGCTTTGAAAGAAACAGGGATTCGGGAGTCAGTGACCTGAGAAATCCGCCAGCGCCTGCAACTGACTGCCGACTGCTGACCGCTGACTGCTCCCTCCCTCAGGGCAGGCGCACCAGACAGGAGGAATCCAGGAGATGCACCCCGCTGGCGACCTCCCCCGGGGTCCCCGTTAGTTGTCGGGTGACCTTGTTGAGGAGGATGCGGGCCTCGGGGAGGGACGCGGGGTCCAGGCGGCGGGCTTGTTGATTTTCCTGGGAAATCAACAGTTCAAATACCGGAGAGGAGGCCTGGCGGGGGAGGCGGGATTTCTTTTGAGGACCGTCGCCGGTGGCCTCCTGGCCTTTTACCAGGGTCAGATTGGCTTCCACTTTCATAGGACAAACACCCTGTGGCTCCCCCAATAATACCTAACGGCAACTTTTTTATCGGCTTTTTGCGGGATTTTCTTTAAAATGGCCCCAAGGTGCAGGCCGTCAACCTGCCTGCGCCTCCCTTAAAGGATCGCCGGGCATGGTATATTTTCTGGGATTGGTGGGGCTTGCCTATTTCCTGGGATCCTTGCCCACCGGGCTTTTGGTGGCCCGGCTGCTGGGGGGGCCCGACCCCCGCCGCACCGGCAGCGGCAACCTCGGGGCCGCCAACCTGTTCCGCCTGCTGGGACGCAACGCCGGGGTCTTCACCTTTCTCGGGGACACCCTCAAAGGCGCGCTGCCGGTCTTTGTGGCCCTCTACTGGCTGACCCCCCTGGAAGCCTGGCATGACCCCGCCGTGGCCGCGGTGGGGCTGGCCGCGGTCCTGGGTCATATTTTCCCGATATTTCTCAAATTCCAGGGCGGCAAAGCGGTGGCCACCTCCTTCGGGGTGGTGGCGGTGCTCTGTCCTTTGGCCGCGATCAACCTTTTTGTGGTGTTCGCCGTCACCCTGCACCAGGTGCGCATCTTCTCCGTGGGCTCGCTGGTCTGCGCCTGGCTTTTGCCCCTGGCGGTGGGGCTGTTTTGCGACTCCAGGGCCTATCTGTTCCTGGCCGGCCTCCTCTCCGGCCTGGTCCTGTGGCGCCACCGGGAGAATCTCCTGCGCTTGGCCCGGGGGGAGGAGCCGCGCCTCTGATGCCGGCAGTGGTTTGCACTTTTGGTAAAAAATTTTGTGCTCAGAGATTGTTGGGGTAGTTACAGGGCTCATGGGAGGCAACCATTCATGAGCCTTACGGTCCACCTGTGAAGCATGAAAAATGTCGCGCTGGCGCCCTCGCCGGCGAACGAACCGCCGAGGGCGGCGGTTCTACACAAAATGTTTCAGAAATCGCTATAAACCCTTAAAGACGGGAAAGGACTTTTCCCGATGAACCAATGGAAACGGAGGCTGGCATGTTGGTCAAAGACTGGATGACCAAGGACCCCATCACCATCACCGACGAAACTTCCATGATGAAGGCTATCCATTTGATGAAGCAGAATCGCTTCCGGCGCCTGCCGGTGATGCACGAGGGCCGCCTGGTGGGCATCGTCTCCGACCGGGACCTGAAGGAGGCCTCGCCCTCCAAGGCCACCACCCTGGATGTCCACGAACTGTATTATCTGTTGGCCGAACTGCTGGTGAAGGACATCATGACCCGGGACCCGGTGACCGTCTCCCCGGACGACACCGTGGAGCACGCCGCCCAACTCATGCTGGAAAACACCATCTCCGGGCTGCCCGCGGTGGACGGCCAGGGGAAGGTGGTGGGCATTCTCACCCAGTCCGATGTGTTCCGGGCCTTCATGCACATCACCGGCATCCTCCAGGGGGGCGTCCAGTTCGCCCTGCGGCTGGAGGACCGCCCGGGCCTGATCAAGGAAGTGGTGGACCTGCTGCGCTCCCGGGGGGCCCGCTTCGTGAGCCTGCTCACCTCCTACGCCACCGCCAAGGAAGGCTACCGGGACATCTACATCCGGGTCAAAAATCTTTCCCCGGAGGCTGTGAAAGCCGCGGAAAAGGATCTGGCCATCCCCCACGAGGTGCTGTACGTTCTCCAAGAGGGCGACTGACCTGTTCGTCCCGCCTCCGGAACAGCCGCGCTCCTTCGGGCCCATCGGTTTTTTGCCCGGCAACCAGGGAGGGCGCTACCCCTATTGTCATTCTCTGATTTTAACCGGGGAAGAGACCTGGGTGGTGGATCCGGCCTCGGATAAGGACTTTCTGGCCCGTCTGGCCCGCACCGGCAAGGTCACCCGGATTTTTTTGAGCCATTTCCATGAAGACCACCTGAAATACGCCTGGTTTTTCCGCGGGGCCGCGGTCCATGCGCCCTTGCAGGAAATGGCGGCCCTCACTTCGCTCGAGGGCATGTTCACCCTCATCGGCGCGACCCAGCCGGTTTTCCAGGACTATCTCCGGGAAACCCTGGCCCGGGAGTTTCATTTCCAGCCCTTCCCCGATCTCAGGGCTTATCAGCCCGGCGACCGCTTTATCAACGGGGATATCGTCCTGGAGGTGAGGGCCGCGCCGGGCCACACCCCCGGCCACAGCTGCTTTGTGTTTCCCGAACAGGAGGTCATGTTCCTGGCGGATGTGGACCTGACCCCCTTCGGCCCCTGGTACGGCGACGCGGCCTCGAACCTGGAGGACTATGCCCAAACCCTGCGGGCTTTGAAGAAAACCCGGGCCGGGACCTACCTCACCGCCCACGAACAGGGGGTCTTCACCTGGGAGGAGGCCCAGGCCGGGCTGGATTATTTTGTCCAGGTAATACATGAGCGGGACGACATGCTTTGGGAACTGCTCGGGGAACCCCACGCGCTGGAGGAGTTGGTGGCGCGCCGCCCCATTTACCGGCGGCCCCGGGAGCCGGCCTTCGTGTACGACCACATGGAAGGGCAGATGCTCCAGAAGCACCTGGACCGACTGGCGAAGCAGGGCCGGGTGGCGGCCACCAAGGCGGGGTACGTCAGGGTTTGATCAGGGGGGGTAAGAGGGTTCTGGGTTCTGGGTTCTGGGGGTTGGGAAAGAAATAATAGAGGCTTTGGCAAACGTGGTTCATGTTGTCATCCAAAACGATGTGAAGGATCTCAAGCCGTTAAAAATAAGAGATTCTTCCCTTCGCTCAGAATGACAAATTTTCGCCATACTGAATTTTACAAACGGCTCATAAAAAAATTAGATTGTCAGGGACGTAGGGCGGGCGTCCCGCCCGCCTCAACATCTATCCTTACGCGGAGCACAGGAATGTAGGGCGGGCACTGTCCGCCTCTTTAGTCTTCCGGAAGCGGAGCCCGTCAGAGCTTGGCCTAACCAGACAGAATAAATGCCCAAGGCGGGAGGCGCTTCGCTTTCCCGCCCTACGGCGCTAAGGCGCTTGAGACCCTGGACCCGGGACCCGAAACTCTGGACTCTGGACTCTGGACTTTTCACCCCATGTGCTCCACCAATTTCCGACCGAAGGCCGAGCAGGATACTTCTTTGGTGCCGGGCAGCAGGCGGGCCAGGTCGTAGGTGGCCACCCCCGCGGCCAGGGTCCGGGGCAGGGCCTGGTGGATGAGGTCCGCGGCCTCGCTCCAGCCTAAATGTTCGAGCAGCATGGCCCCGGAGAGGATCAGGGAACAGGGGTTCACCCGGTCCAGGCCGGCGTATTTGGGGGCGGTGCCGTGGGTCGCTTCAAACACCGCGCAGTGGTCCCCGATGTTGGCCCCGGGGGCCATGCCCAGGCCTCCCACCTGGGCCGCCAGGGCGTCCGAAATATAGTCGCCGTTCAGGTTCGGCGTGGCGATGACCTGATATTCCGTGGGCCTGAGCAGCACCTGCTGAAAGAGGTTGTCGGCCAGGCGGTCCTTGATGATCACCTTGCCGGCGGGCATCTTCCAGTTGTAGCGGCTTTCGAGTTCGGCCTCGGACACGGCCCGGCCCTCGAACTCCTCCAGGGCCACCTCGTAGCCCCAATTCTGGAAGGCGCCCTCGGTATATTTCATGATATTGCCCTTGTGCATCAGGGTGACGCTCTCGCAACCCCGGTCCAGGGCGTATTTCAGGGCCATGCGCACCAGGCGCTTGCTGCACCGGGCCGTCATCGGCTTGATGCCGATGGCCGCGGCGGGCTCCAGCCGGCAGCCCAACTCCTTGTTCAAAAAATCGATGAGCCGGCGGGCTTCCGGGCTCAGGGCCGGCCACTCGATACCGGCATAGACGTCCTCGGTGTTTTCCCGGAAGACCACCATGTTGATCTTTTCCGGCGCCTTGAGGGGGCTGGGCACGCCTTGGTAGTAGCGCACCGGGCGGATACAGGCGTACAGATCCAGCACCTGGCGCAGGGTGACGTTGAGCGACCGGAAGCCTCCGCCGATGGGGGTGGTCAGGGGGCCTTTGAGGGCCACCCGGTAGTGCCGCAGGGCCTCCAGGGAGGCCTCGGGGAGATAGGTGCCCGTTTCCTTGAAGGCCTTTTCCCCGGCCAGGATCTCCTGCCAGGCCAGGCGGCGGGTCCCGCTGTAGGCCCGGGCCACCGCCGCGTCCAGCACCGGCTGGGTGGCCCGCCAGATGTCCGGCCCGGTGCCGTCGCCTTCGATATAGAGAATGGTGGGATTATCGGGGACCATAAGTTCCCTGCCGGATTTTACGGTAATCGTTTCACCCTTGGTGCCCATGATCGCTCTCGCTCTCCTTGCTCTCTGCTGGCTCACACCGGCCCGCCGGAGTCCTGCCAACCAATTGCTAAATGTAATCAAATTTTGGCCATATTCCAAGCAGATTTGTGCTGATGACCGGGTGCCGTCAAGGCCTATTGGTTGCTGAAATTATCATGGCCGATTTTGGCCGCCCCCGGCAATGAAGATCTTTTCGTAGCGGGTTTTAAACCCGCCCCTACAGCCCATGGATTTTTCACCGCAACATGATTGATACCAAGTTGCAGTCAAACGGCGGCAAAGGGTTTCCAGCCTGTATAGGCGCAGGCTTGAGCCTCGCGGCTACAGAAAATTGCCCTTTGAACGCTCCTTGTTATGAAACCCCTGGCGTCGCTCAGCCCGACCGCAAAAGCGGTTTTATCCGTACCTGCTAATCATACGAGAACGGGATGGCGAAAATAGTCCCCAGGGAAAAGGCGATCAGTCCGGCCGCGGCCAGGGCCAGGACCAAGGCCAGGGGATAGGCCCAGAATTTTTCCCGGCGCGTCCGGGTGTGATTTCGCCAGAATTTTCTCAGGGCGTCCCGAAATTCCTCGGTGCAGAGCAGGAGGATGACTAAAAACCCGAGTATCGAGAGGAGAATGTTCGCCATGGCCGGGCGCGTCGTTTTTTCGCGGTAAGGGGTTTTCGGTTGGCAGTTTTCGGTTTTCGGTAAAGAAATTCAGCTCCTCATGAGCCGTTGGCTCTCTCAAAAACAGGAAAAATTCGCTAGGGCGGGCCTCCGTGCCCGCCGGAACTCTGGGCGGCCAGGGACGGCCGCCCCACCGCAGTATGGCCCCTGGCCCCCTCCCCCACAAAAAACTTTTCATAACAGTTGCTCATGGTCCGGCGGCCCACCCGCAAGGCATGAAAAATGTGGCGCCGGCGCCCTCGCCTGCTCTTTTCAAGAAGCGCCGAGGGCGGCGGTTCCACACAAGAAATTCCCCAAACAGAAAGCCACACCCCCGAAAATCAAGCCCTGTCGCCCGCCAGTTGGCCGCAGGCCGCGGCGATGTCCAGGCCCCGGGACTCCCGGATGAATACTGGAAAATGGGCCTGGCGGATAATTTCCTGAAATTCCAACACTCGGTCCGGGTCGGGCGCGGCAAAGGGCAGCCCCGGGCAGGGGTTAAAGGGGATGAGGTTGACCTTGGCCCGAAAGCCCCGCAGCAGGCGGGTCAGCTCCCGGGCCATGGCGGGTTTGTCGTTGACGCCCCCCAGGAGCACGTAGGCGAAGGTGATGCGCCGGTGCCGGGGCAGGGGAAAGGCCCGGCAGGCGGCCAGGAGCTCCCCCAGGGGATGGCGCCGGTTGACCGGCATGAGCGAGCTGCGGGTGGCGTCGTCCGCGGCGTTCAGGGACACGGTCAGATTGACCGGGACCTCGGCCCCCAGCCGGAGAATGAGGGGGGCCAGCCCTGCAGTGGACACCGTCACCCGCCGCTTGGAAAAATTCAAGCCCCAGGGGGCCTGGAGGGCGCGGACGGCCCGCACCAGGGCACTAAAATTGGCCAGGGGCTCCCCCATGCCCATGAACACCAGGTTGGTGAGGGGCTTGTCCACCGGGACAAAGGGCCGCGCCCTGAGGACCTGGCCCACCATTTCCCCGGCGCTGAGGTTGCGGCTCAGCCCCTGGCGGGCGGTGAGGCAAAAGCGGCAGCCCAGGGCGCACCCCACCTGGCTGGACAGGCACAGGGTGCTGTGGTCTGCCTCCGGAATGAGCACCGATTCGATGCTGAGGCCGTCAGGCAAAAGCCAGCGGAATTTCTGGGCGCCGTCTCGGGAAATCTGCCGGGCGGTGAGGGTCAAACCGTCCAGCCGGGCCCGGGAGGCCAGATCCTCCCGAAACGTCCGGGCAAGATCGGTCATTCCTTCGAAATCCTGCACCCCTTTATACACCCATTTGAGGATCTGCCGGGCCCGGAAACGGGGATGACCCCAGGCGGCCACCAGGTCTTCCAGTTCCGCCAGGTTCAGTTCTTTAAGATCGACGGCTGTGGGCATGAGGGGGAGGAAAAGGTTCTGGGTTCTGGGTTTTGGGTAAAAAAAATCCGATCTGGTCGTCAGCAGGCAACATGGGGGGCATAGAGGTTCTGGGTCACGGCTCCCGGCGGCCGGCGGTGCTGCTCCGGGACAGGGCCGGCCGCGGCCGCGCCCTCCCGGTAAGGCTGTCGGTTCAGCCCATAGGCCCTCAGGCCCTGGTCATGAAAAAGTCCGCCATCCTCCCTTAGGCCCCCCGGGCCCTTTCCAGGTCCTCCATCTGGGACTTGCAGGCGATGCACATGGTGGTCACCGGCCGGGCCAACAGCCGCTTTTCAGAAATATCGCAGCCGCAGATTTCACAGATGCCATAGGTGCCGGCGTCGATGCGGTCCATGGCCTCCCGTATTTTGAGGATGAGCTTGCGTTCCCGGTCCCTGATACGCAAGGTGTAGCTGCGGTCGGTTTCCAGCGCGGCCCGGTCGGTGGGGTCCGGAAAGGGGGCGGCCCCGGTCCCGGTCATGACATTCCGGGTCTTGTCGGCCTCGCCCAGGAGTTCATTGATGCGTTCTTGGAGGAGGATGCGGAAGAACTCGAGACGTTCAGGGTTCATAGCCGGCTCTCTGGAACGTATTTCAGGACGGCGGGCGCTGATAGTCGCCGCCGGCGCCGCCGCTTTTTTCCACCAGGACCAGGTCCTGAATGACCATCCCCCGGTCCACGGCTTTGCACATGTCATAAATGGTCAGGGCCGCCACGCCGGCGGCCACCAGGGCTTCCATTTCCACACCGGTGCGGGCCTGGGTGCGCACTTCGGCCCGTACCGCCACCGCCTGGGTCTCGGGGTCGGGGGTAAAGTCGATGTCCACCCCGGTAAGCGGCAGGGGATGACACAAAGGAATGAGCTGGGCGGTGTTTTTGGCCGCCAGGATGCCGGCGATCCGAGCCGCGGCCCAGACGTCCCCCTTGGGCAGGTCCGCGGCCATCAGCCGGGGAAAAACCTTGGGGCCCACCACAATACGGCAGGTGGCGACGGCCCGGCGCAGGGTCACCGGTTTGTCCCCCACCTCCACCATGCGCAGCCGGCCGCTTTGGTCCAAATGGGTGAACTCACTCATGGGCGGCTCGCGTCAGGGGGGATTTGCCCAACCGGGCCAGTTCCTGCAAAATTTCCCGCTGGGCCGGGCTCAGGTATTCGGGCGTGGTGACCACCAGTTCCACGAACTGGTCTCCGGGCGCCCCCCGGGAGCCGCCGGGCGCGCCGGCCGCGGCCAGGCGGATCACACAGCCGTACTGCGTGCCCCGGGGC
>JBGSLA010000060.1:0-15755 GCA_041740935.1 Desulfobaccales bacterium
GGCGGCGTCGGTCAGCAGGAACAAAACCCGTCGGCTGGGGCCCCCGGGCTGGAAAAGGTCCAGAGAGCGGCGCACCGCCTGGGCGAGGGACCCCCCGCCCGGCCCCGGCTTGAGCGCGGCCAGATATTTCAGCGCCTGGCGCCGGTGTCCCGGGGTCAACCCGGCCGGGGCAAGGATGTCGCCGGCCGGTTCTCCTGAGACCGCCAGACCCAGATAATCAGTCTCCTTGAGCAGATGGACCAGGAGCGCCGCAGCCTGGGAGGCCGGCCCCTGCACTTTGGGGTCGGCGGTGGTATCCACAATTACCATGACCTGGACTCCGGGCCGCACCCCGGCCCCGGCCCCGGCCCCGGTTAACCCGAGCCCGAGGCAGATACCCAGCAGCACCCAGACTGCCTTTCCCTTCAGCTTGTTCCTGGCCATGGCTTCGGTCACCGGGAGAAGTCGCCGAAACCGGATACACCTCCCCATCGGCCACCTGCGGTTTTCCGGGGGATTGCCCCTTTCTCCCGGTTAAGCGACAATTACCTGACATCATCTTATATCGAAGCTTTGCCTTCATTTCTTCAATGGATAGGGACCTTTGGTGGTAAAATCCATGAACTTTCAAGATATTATCCGATATGCCGGAACTTCCTGAAGTGGAGGTGATCCGCCGCGGATTGGCCCCCCGCCTGGTGGGGCGGCGTTTTCTCGCGGTTCAGATGGGGGATTTGCCCCTCAGACGGGCTTCTTCTCCGGAAGACCTGGCCCGCTGGCTCGCCGGCCGGCGTCTGGAGCGCCTTCGGCGCCGGGGCAAGTATTTGCTTTTCCAGCTGGAAGAGGGCGTCACCCTGCTTATCCATCTGGGCATGACCGGCCGCCTGCTGCTGGGCGCGCCCTTCTGCCGGGAGCCCCATGTCCATCTGGTTTTCACCCTGGACGGCGGCCTGACCCTGGCTTTTCAGGACGTGCGGCGCTTCGGCCAGGTCCTGGTGTATCCGCCGGGGCAGCCCCTGGTCCCTTTAGATAACGTTGGCCGGGAGCCCTTTTCCCGCCGGGTGACCCCCGAGTGGCTGGCGCTGCAGGCCCGGGGACGCAGCCGCCCGCTCAAGAATTTTCTTCTGGACGGCCGCATCCTCGCCGGCATCGGCAATATTTACGCCTGTGAAATCCTGTTCGCCGCCGGCCTCCATCCGGCCACCCCGGCGGGGGAACTCCCGGTTGATGACTGGGCCCGGGTGCTCAAGGAAACCCGCCGCATCCTGAAGCTCGCCATCCGCCAGGGGGGCACCACGGTGAACGATTATTTGAACAGCCAGGGCGGCACCGGCCTTTTTCAGGTGGCCCTCATGGTGTACGGCCGCGCCGGGGAACCCTGCCGCCGCTGTGGGAGCGCGGTGCTGCGTCTGGTCCAGGCGGGGCGCTCCAGCTTTTTCTGCCCCTGTTGCCAGCCCGGGTAACCTTTTTTCTTGGAAATTCTTAACAAGAAAAGATATATTATTGAATTTGAACTTTACCTCAAGCGGTCCTTCGGGCCCGACGACACCCAAGGCAAACCCATGAAAAAAGACATTCACCCCAAATACCTCAGGACCACGGTGCGCTGCGCCTGCGGCCAGGAATTTGAGACCGGCTCCACCCAGGAGAACATCCGGGTGGAGATCTGCTCCAAGTGCCACCCCTTCTTCACCGGCAAGCAGAAGCTGATGGACACCGCCGGCCGGGTGGAGCGCTTCCGCCGGAAGTACGCCCATCTTGAGAAATACAAGGAAACCGGCGAAGCCCAGCAGTGAGACCGGAAGAACCTCTGCTGCAGGTGGGAGGGCAGGCGGTGCTGGAGGGGGTCATGATGCGCTCCCCCCATGCCCTGGCCGTGGCCGTCCGCCTGCCCAACGGCGAGGTGCTCCTCAAAGACGAGCCCTTCACCTCCTTCATCGAGCGCTATCCCCTGCTCAAGCGCCCCTTTTTCCGGGGGCCGGTCATCCTGGTGGAAGCCCTGGTCACCGGCGTCAAGGCCCTGACCTTTTCCGCCCAGGCGGCCCTGGAGGAGGAAGAGGAGCAGCTGGGCTGGGGAAGCCTCATCCTCACCATGGGCGGGGCTTTCCTGCTGGCCTTCCTGGTGTTCGGCTTCCTGCCCCACTGGCTGAGCGGCCTGGCGGGGTCTCTTTGGGGACGGCCCCTCACCACCGCACATTTCACCTTTCACGTCATTGACGGCATCATCAAGCTCTTTTTCATCCTCCTCTATATCTGGGGCATCTCCCTTTTTCAGGAGATCAGGCGGGTCTTCCAGTACCACGGCGCGGAGCACAAATCCATCTGCGCCTACGAGGCCCGGGAGCCCCTGGACGTGGAGCACGCCCGGCAGCACTGCACCTGCCATCCCCGCTGCGGCACCTCCTTCATCCTCGTGGTGCTGCTGGTGAGCCTGGTCATCTTCACCGTGTTTTTTCCGCTGGTTCCTTCCCTGACCGGCACGGGGTTTGTGAACAACCTCGTCCAGGTGCTGGTCAAGGTGCTCCTCATGTTCCCCATCGCCGCGCTGGCCTACGAAATCATCCGCTGGGGCGGCAAACAACCGGACAGCCTCCTGGCCAAGGTGCTCCTGTGGCCCGGACTCGCCACCCAGCGCCTCACCGCCCTCGAACCCGACGACTCCCAGATTGAGGTGGCCCTTAAGGCCTTAAAAGCGGTCCTGGCCCGGGAAGCGGGGCTTAGTTCAGTGACCAGTCACCAGTTACCAGTTACCAGTTACCAGTTACCAGATTCGTAGTGGGAAAGTTTAGCGCCGCCCGCCTCTAAAAGGTCCGGGAAAAAAACCGGGTGCACAGGCATCCTGCCTGTGCATTCCAGGCGCAAAGCACATGCTCACGAATTCTGGCCTGGGGCGGGACCGAAGGTCAATTCCCCGGTAGCATGGGCTTCCAGCCCGTGGCAACCCCTTAGCTCAACTAAATTTCCACGCAAAAATGCTGCGCATCGGACCCGCGGGATGGGATTATCAGGATTGGCAGGGGGTGGTGTATCCCCCCAAACTGAAGGGCACTGACCGGCTCGCCTTTCTGGCCGGTCGGTTCGACGCGGTGGAGATCAACGTCACCTTTTACCGCGCCATCGCGCCGCATCTGAGCGAACGCTGGTCCCAGGCGGTGGCGGCTTTTCCCGACTTCCGCTTTACGGCCAAGCTCTTCAGCGTCTTCACCCATGAGCGCCGGCTGCCGGCTAAAGAAGTGGAGACCTTTCAGGCCGGACTCCTGCCCCTCATGACCTCGGGCCGTTTGGGCGTGCTTCTGGCCCAATTCCCTTATTCCTTCCACAATACCGAGGAAAATCGGGCTTATCTGGGGACCTTGAAAAGCGTTTTCGGGGAATTCCCCCTGGCCGTGGAGGTGCGCCACCGCTCCTGGCAGCAAAGGGCCGTGCGGGAGTTTTTAGGCGAAATCGGCCTCGATTTCTGCAATATCGATCAGCCCCAGGTATCCTATGCTTTGGGGAAGACCGCCTGGGCCACCGGACCCCGGGGGTATCTCAGGGCCCATGGCCGCCGCCGGGAAAAATGGTTTGAATTCGGCCAGGACCGCCAGGCCCGCTACGACTACCTGTATCCGCCGGCGGAGTTGGCGGACCTCGCCGACCGGGCCCGGGAACTCCTTAACCTGGCCCGGGATGTCTATGTCATCTTCAACAACCACCCCCGGGGGCAGGCGGTGGCCAACGCCCTGGAAATGACCCATCTCCTGACGGGCCGCGCCTGTCAGCCGCCCCCCACGCTGACGGCCGCGTTTCCCCGCCTGGCAGCGCTTGGACATGAGTAAACCTTAACCCTTCCCGGCTCTTAGTGCTCCGGCTGTTTCAAAAACCGGGACACGACGATGGCCGCCACCAGTTGGATGAAGCCACACAGCATCAGGGTGGATTGATGCACTTCCGAGGTTGAGGCAAACCAGTAAGCCACGACTTCCATGGATATTCTCCTGGGTGGATTTTCCCGCCGTGTCGGAGGGTGATGAGCCTTGGCCCTCCCCTCCCCTACCCTTCCCCCTCCCTAACATCGGCTCAAAGGGGCAAAAACTTTCCGCCCCACCCAGTCGGCCGGCCGGCCGCCGGCAAAAGGCAGCCGCCGGCTTCAGCCGGGGTTTTGTCAGGCAGGAAGACCTGTGCCTCCGTGGATTTTTTGCTTGCCAGGAAAAAATCCGGGAGGGTTCTGAGGTTTTCTATGGATTACCGCAGAGGCGCTGAGACGATCGTCTGAGGAACTGGGAGTCGGCCTTTCCTGCCTTGGCCGGCCGGAATTGCCGTATCCAAAAATCCCCGACAGCAACAGGGAAATATGCTATATTTTTTTGAATATAAGACGCGGAGAAAAAATTGCAAGCACTGCTGGCACTAGAAGACGGCCTGGTCCTGAAAGGCCGTTCCTTTACCGGCCCCGGTGAAGCCCATGGCGAAGTGGTGTTCAACACCTCCATGACCGGGTATCAGGAAATTCTCACCGACCCGTCCTACAAGGGCCAGATCGTCACCATGACCTACCCCATGATGGGCAATTACGGGGTCAATTTCGAAGATGTCGAATCCGCCGGCCTCCAGGCGGAAGGCTTCCTGGTCAAGGAATATCACGCCCAGCCCTCCAACTGGCGGGCTAAAGGGGATTTGGCCCAGTATCTTAGGGCCGCGGGCAAGCTCGGGGTGGAAGGCCTGGACACCCGGGCCCTGACCAAACGCCTGCGGCAGGCCGGGGCCATGCGGGGCATCATTTCCACCCTGGATCTCGACCCCGAACGCCTGGTGCGCCGGGTCAAGGCCGAAGTCCCCGACATGAACGGCCTGGACTTAGTACCCCTGGTCACCTGCAAGGCTCCGTATTGGTGGGATGAGGGTGCGATGGGGGGAGAAGGTGGCGTCGCCGCCTTCCCCCATCCCGCCCCCGCCGCGCTGCCGGGAGCACCGGCGTCCCGCCTCTGTCCCTCCCCCGGACCGGTACCTGGTGGCACAGGTTTTCAACCTGTGCCCTTTGAACAACTTCAGACTTTGTGGACCCAGCGCTCCGGCAAAAAAGTAATCCTCTACGATTTCGGGGTCAAATTCAACATCATCCGCTGCCTCAAGGACCGGGGTCTGGAGGTCCTGGTGGTCCCGGCCGCCACCCCGGCCGCGGACGTCCTGGCCTTAAACCCCGACGGCATCGTCTTCAGCAACGGCCCCGGCGACCCCGCGGCGGTGACCTACGGCATCGATAATGTCCGGCAATGCCTGGGGCAGGCGCCCACCTTCGGCATCTGTCTGGGGCATCAGCTCATGGGCCTGGCCCTGGGAGGTAAAACCTTTAAACTCAAGTTCGGCCACCGGGGCGGCAACCAGCCGGTGAAAAACCGCCTCACCGGCCGGGTGGAGATCACCAGCCAGAACCACGGCTTTGCGGTGGACCTGGCCTCCATCCCCGACCCGGCGGTGGAACTGACCCACATCAATTTAAACGACAACACCCTGGAAGGCCTGCGCCATCAAAAACTGGCGGCCTTCTCGGTGCAATACCACCCCGAGGCCTCCCCCGGCCCCCATGACGCCAATTACTTGTTTGATGAGTTTTTGAAAACGATTTTGGGAAACTAAAGACATGGCGCCCACCCCCCTGGAGATTCTGGACCGGCATCGTGCCGAATTAAAAAAATTCGGGGTAAAGTCCCTGGCCCTTTTCGGTTCAGTGGCCCGGGGTGAGGCTAAACCCACCAGCGACATTGACATTTTGGTGGAATTTTCTCAGCCCATCGGTCTTTTCGGTTTCATCCGCCTTAAACGCCGTCTCGCTGAAATTCTGGGCCGGCAAGTGGACCTGGTTACTCCCCAAGCCCTGAAACCCCAACTGCGCGACCGCATCCTGCACGAGGCCTCCCATGCCGGCCAGGGACTGGAAGTTTAGAATCGAAGATATCATGGAAGCACTCCAGGATATCTTGGAAATTACCAAAGACATGACGTTTGAGGCTTTTTGCCGGGACACCAAATCCAGGAAGGCGGTGCTCTACAACCTGGCCATCATCGGCGAGGCGGCCAGGATGCTGCCCGAGGAGATTATTGACCGGCACCCCGACCTCCCCTGGAGGGAAATGGGTGACATGCGCAACGTGGTTATCCATGAATACTTTGGGATTGATATGAATATCCTGTGGAAAACCATCAGAGATGATGTGCCGCAACTTTTATCACAATTGGAAGCTATCTTGGCAACCCTTAAGATGTAGGGTGGGTTCCGCCCACCACCTTATTTCTGATTCTTAAGCTCTTGCTTGGGAACCCAAATGAAACCTAAGCTCTGCTTCGGGAAATAACAGGATCCTCAGCCGTTGGATTAAATTACACTGAGCCAAGCAGAGCTTGGCGGTCAATAGCGTTCCCAAGCAGGAGCTTGGGAACGAGAAGAATATGATCTCCGAATCCACCATTGATCAAGCCGTGAGGCTGCTCATCGACGCGGGCCGACCCAGCCGCATCATCCTCTTCGGCTCCTATGGGCGGGGTGAGCCCGGCCTCGAGAGCGACCTGGACTTCCTGGTGGTCCAGCCCGCGGTTACGGACCGGCGCCGGGAAATGGTGCGCCTGAGAAGGATCTTAAGTCCTCTGCGCATCCCGGCAGATGTTGTGGTGGTAAGCGAGCAGGCCTTTCAGGAATGGCGCCAGACCCCGGGGAACATCCTCTATGAAGCCGCCATGGAGGGCAGGGTGGTCTATGAAGCTGCATGAACAGGCCCTCCTTTATCTGGACAAAGCCGCTGAGGATGAGGTCCTGGTGGATGAGGTCATCGTTTCCCCCCGGGTCAGCGATGCGGTTATCGGCTTTCATTGCCAACAGGCGGTGGAAAAGCTCCTCAAAGCTCTCCTGTCTCATTTAGGCGTCAGATTCAGGAAAACCCACGATCTGCGGGAGCTTTTGGACCTCCTGGCTGATCATGGTGCTGCTCCCCCGCATTATTTGCAGGAAATTGATTCCTTATCTCCCTGAATAATTTCAATATTTAGGAGCGTATTCTTATGGATGTCAATGTTGAACCAAGACCAACAGAACCTATTTTTCTTTATATTCCGATAGTCCGATTGATAGTTCTCTCCATCATCTCCTTTGGAATTTATGAGGTCTACTGGCTTTATAAGAATTGGAATTATTTCAAAGAAAGAGACAGCCTAAATATTTACCCGTTTTGGAGAGGAGTTTTTGGATTTTTTTTCTGCCATAGCCTTCTCAGGAAGATACATGGAGATAATGAAGCCAGAGCCTTTGCCACGCCGACCTTTACGCCAAGTGTGTTAGCCACTATCTGGGTAGTAATGGTGGTTTTACAAAACGCTATGTCGCGGGTACCGGGTCTGGCTGCGGGAATTATTGCCGGCCTCCTCCCCTCTTACTTGTGTTTTGTCCCGGTTCAAAAGTTTATGAACGAGGTTACCTCCAGGCGGAATCCCACGGCCGGTTATTATAACTGGTCACCGGGACATGTTCTTTGCCTCGCCTTGGGGGTGGCAATCTGGGCTCTGATCTTTATTACTGAAACTTCTTGAAAATTACGGATTCTCCCGGTTTCCTGCTCCTGTGGATAACATGTTGACTTTTTACAATATTTTTTTCCTAAACCTGAAGACCGCCAACGGCCTGCAATGGCCCCTCGGATAATCTTCTGGTTGAGTATGCTGGTGATCCTTGGCGGGCAGGGTTTGGCCGCACCTCCGGCCCAGGCCCTGACGCCCATCCCCAACGAAAAAACCCAGACCCATCTTTTCCATGACCTGGACAAAAATCATGACCGCGTGGTGAGTCTCAGGGAATATCAGGATTCCCACCAGGCCTGCATGCGTGACCCCAAGTGCCGCGCCTGGCTGGAAAATACCTTTCACCGCCTGGATGTGAACCGGGACGGTTTCCTCAGTTTAGATGAGTTCCTGGCCCCTTTGAGGGAAAAAGGCCCAAGGAAACCCTGACATGCCCAAAGTGAACAATCTGCTGGCCGGCATTCCGCAGGCACTGACCGAGGAATTCTTTCAGGACCTGCTCACGACCCCGCATTTCCGCCTGGAGCGCATCGTCTCCCGCGGCCAGGCCAGCCCGCCGGGGTTCTGGTATGACCAGCCCACCCATGAATGGGTGGCGCTGCTGTCCGGGGGCGCGGCTTTGCGGTTTGCCGACCGCGACGACCTCGTATTCCTCAAGCCCGGCGACCATCTGGTCATTCCGGCGGGCTCGCGCCATCGGGTGGAATGGACTGATCCCGAGGAAAAGACTGCCTGGCTGGCCCTGCATTATCAATGAACCGCTTATGGGCCGACGCGCCCAAACGCGGGCATGAGCCTCGCGGCTACAAGGCACGGACAGGATGCCCGCGCCACCCCAGTCTTCTTCCGGGAGCACAGGCATCTTGCCTGTGGCATAGGCGGGACGCCTGTACTCCCACATTAAAGGATAGGGAGGGGTTGGGGGCGGGGATAAGGGCCCCCGATCCCGGTAGCACGGGCTTCCAGCCCGTGGAAGCCCCCTTCCCCCCAATAAATCTAAGGCTTTTTGCCCGGGAAATTTAAGGGCCTCAAGGCCTTTTTTTATGATATAAAAACACGATTGTCTGCATTTCGAAATATCAGAATCAACACCCGAACAACCGGCAGAACTTTATCCCGAACCGAAAGCCAACATGCCCAAGCGCACCGACCTCAAGAAAATTCTCATCATCGGCTCCGGGCCCATCATCATTTCCCAGGCCTGCGAGTTCGACTACTCCGGCACCCAGGCCTGCAAGGCCCTCCGGGAGGAGGGCTATCAGGTGGTCCTGATCAATTCCAACCCCGCCACCATCATGACCGACCCGGAGATGGCCGACCGCACCTACATCGAGCCCATCACCCCGGAAATGGTCATGCAGATCATCGAGCGGGAGCGCCCCGACGCCCTGCTCCCCACCCTGGGCGGCCAGACCGGCCTCAACACCGCCATCGCGGTGGCCGACACCGGCATTCTGGAGCGCCTCGGGGTGGAGATGATCGGGGCCAACCCCCAGGTCATCAAAAAGGCCGAAGACCGGGAGCTGTTCCGGGACGCCATGAAAAATATCGGCCTGCGCGTCCCCAACAGCATCATTGTGCGCACCCTGGACGAAGCCCTGGCCGCGGGGCCGCAAATCGGCTATCCGGTCATCGTGCGCCCCAGCTTCACCCTGGGGGGCACCGGCGGCGGGGTGGCCTATAATATCGAAGACCTGCGGCGCCTGGCCGCCGAAGGCCTCGAGGCCAGCATGATCACCGAGGTCATGCTGGAAGAATCGGCGCTGGGCTGGAAGGAATTCGAACTCGAAGTCATGCGGGACTTCGCCGACAACGTGGTCATCATCTGCTCCATCGAAAACCTGGACCCCATGGGGGTGCACACCGGGGACAGCATCACCGTGGCCCCGGCCCAGACCCTCACCGACCGGGAATACCAGGCCATGCGGGACGCGTCTCTGGCCATCATGCGGGAAATCGGGGTGGAAACCGGGGGCAGCAACATCCAGTTCGCGGTGCACCCCGACACCGGCGAGATGGTGGTCATCGAGATGAACCCCCGGGTGTCCCGCTCCTCGGCCCTGGCCTCCAAGGCCACCGGCTTCCCCATCGCCAAGATCGCGGCCAAGCTGGCGGTGGGCTTCACCCTGGACGAAATCCCCAATGATATCACCAAAGAGACCTACGCCAGCTTCGAGCCCACCATCGACTATGTGGTGGTAAAAATTCCCCGCTGGGCCTTCGAAAAATTTCCGGGGGCCGAAGACGTCCTCACCACCTCCATGAAGTCCGTGGGTGAGGTCATGGCCATCGGCCGCACCTTCAAAGAAGCCCTGCAGAAGGGCGTCCGGTCCCTGGAAATCTCCCGCTTCGGCCTGGGCTATGACGGCAAAGACCTGCCGCCCCTGCCGCCGGATGAGCTGCGGACCCGGCTCATCACTCCCAACAGCCAGCGCCTTTTTTATCTGCTTCAGGCCTTTCGGGACGGCCTCAGTGTCGAGGAAATTTTCGAGTTGACCAAAATCGACCCCTGGTTCCTGCATCAAATTAAAGACCTGGTGGGATTTTCCGAAGAGCTGGCCACCTTCGGCCGCCTCCTGCGCCAGGGCCGGGGTCAGGAGCAGGTGGCCGACATGCTGCGGCGGGCCAAGGAATGCGGCTACTCCGACCGGCAACTGGCCCACCTCTTAGGCGACGGCCGGGAGGAATATGCCGCTGAACTCCGGGGAGGCCATGGCGTCAAACCGGTTTACAAGCTGGTGGACACCTGCGCCGCCGAGTTTGAGGCCTATACGCCCTATTATTATTCCACCTATGAATACGAGTGCGAGGCCCGGCCGAGCCTGCGGGACAAGGTGGCCATCCTGGGGGGCGGCCCCAACCGCATCGGCCAGGGCATCGAGTTCGACTATTGCTGCTGCCAGGCCTCCTTTGCCTTGCGGGAGATGGGAATTGAATCCATCATGGTGAACTCCAACCCCGAGACCGTGTCCACCGACTATGACACCTCGGACAAGCTGTTCTTCGAGCCCCTCACCCGGGAAGACGTGCTGCACATCGCCCAGACGGAGAATCCCAAGGGACTCATCCTCCAGTTCGGCGGACAGACGCCCCTGAACCTGGCCGTGCCCCTGGGGCGGGCCGGAGTGCCCATCCTGGGCACCCCCGCCGACGCCATCGACCGGGCCGAAGACCGGGAGCGCTTCAAGCAGATGCTGGCCAAGCTGGAGCTGCGCCAACCCCCCAATGCCACCGCCGTGAGCGTGGAGCAGGCCCTGGCCATTGCCCACGACATCACCTACCCCGTACTGGTGCGCCCCTCGTATGTCCTGGGCGGCCGGGCCATGCAGATCGTGGAGGATGACCAGGCCCTGGTCAATTTCATGAATTGGGCCCTGGCCGCGTCGCCCGAGCACCCCATCCTCATCGACAAAT
Source organism: Desulfobaccales bacterium (assembly GCA_041740935.1). GTDB lineage: Bacteria > Desulfobacterota > Desulfobaccia > Desulfobaccales > 0-14-0-80-60-11 > JBGSLA01. The sequence goes on from JBGSLA010000060.1 coordinate 10,939, forward strand.
TCCTGGAAGACGCCATCGAGGTGGACGTGGACGCCATCTGCGACGGAAGGAATACCGTCATCGGCGGCATCATGGAGCACATCGAGGAGGCCGGCATCCACTCCGGGGATTCGGCCTGTGTGCTTCCCCCCTATTCCCTGTCCCAAGAAATCCAGCAAGATATCAAGGAGCAGACCAGGGCTCTGGCCCACGAATTAGGCGTCGTGGGCCTCCTGAACATCCAGTTCGCAGTGAAAGACGGCCGGGTCTATGTCCTGGAGGTGAACCCCCGGGCCTCCCGCACCGTGCCTTTTGTGTCCAAGGCCACCGGCGTGTCGCTGGCCAAACTGGCCACCAAGGTGATGCTGGGGCGCACTCTGGAAGAACTGGGTTTCACCCGGGAAGTGGAGCCGCCCTATTTTGCGGTCAAAGAATCGGTCTTCCCCTTCCGCCGCTTTCCGGGGGTGGACCCCCTGCTCGGGCCCGAGATGCGCAGCACCGGGGAGGTCATGGGGATCGATGTGGACTTCGGGTTGGCCTACGCCAAGGCCCAGCTGGCCGCGGGGCAGGTGCTGCCGCTTACCGGCGGGGTGCTGTTTTCGGTGAAGGACCCGGACAAGCCGCTGATGGCGCCCCTGGTCAAGGGGTTCCAGGACCTGGGCTTCAAGGTCTTCGGCACCCGGGGCACCACCCTCTGCCTGGCTCGCCACGGGGTGGAGGTGGACGAAATCTATAAAGTGCGGGAAGGCCGCCCCCACATCATCGACCGCATCAAAAACCGGGAAATCTCCCTGGTGATCAACACCCCCCGAGGCCGCTACACGCCGGGGGACTCGTCCTCCATCCGCCGGGTGGCCCTGGAATACGGCATCCCCTACACCACCACCTTGGCCGCGGCCAAGGCCACCCTCCAGGCCATCCGCACCCTCAAGGAAGGCAAACTTGAAGTCAAGAGCCTGCAGGAGTATCATGAGATGGTAGGCTTGCGTCAGTGAGGTTGAAGCCATGACCCGACTTGAAGAATTGATCAAAAATCTGCCGCCGGACTTGCATCGTGAGGCCGAGGATTTTTTAGAATTTCTTTTAGCCAAACGAGGCAGAAAACCCCAAGGTCCCTTGAAACTGGACTGGCGGGGGGCCTTACGGGATTTCCGGGATCGCTACACTTCGGTGGAACTGCAGCACAAGGCCCAGGAATGGTGGGGAGATTGAGGTATTCCCCTATGAGGGTTTAACAGCGGGGATTGGTTGATTAATTTCCATCCTGTTGACTCTCTCAGCTCTTCTCTGTAATAATTACATAATGAAATGCCCACGATACTTAGAACAGGCCCTTATCGGTTTTTTTTCTATGCTACTGACCGAGAGGAGCCGCCACATGTCCATGTAGAACGGGATGATAAGCTGGCCAAATTCTGGCTTAATCCTGTTCAATTCCAATTTAGCAGGGGGTTTAATCGTGTAGAGATTAACCGCCTGGAGGGCATAGTACAAACTCAACGTGATCAATTTCTGGAGGCATGGAATGCCTATTTCGGCGATTGACTTCAACGTCCCTGATATAGAAAATGTGCTCATAACTGACGACACCCTGACGGTGGAACTCAGTGATGGCCGCACCCTTTTGGTGCCCTTGGCGTGGTTTCCCAGGTTATTACATGCCAATCACAACGAGCGCCGCAATTGGCGGCTTGTGGGTAGGGGACATGGGATTCACTGGGAAGATCTGGATGAAGATATTAGCGTTGAGGGTTTATTGGCCGGCAAACCTTCTGGCGAAAGCCAAACTTCTTTTCACAAATGGTTACAAGGGCGCTCCTCAACGTAAAATAAGGAGGACCAAATCGTCATATTGAGGTAACACAACGTCTATAAACTTCATTTCAAATAATAAGGATATTATTCTTGTTCTAGTAGCAATTTTATCATTATTATTAAATGGTTTTCTGATCTACTGGCAGAATTTCCGTAGTGCTTCAGATGCAAAAGCTGCTATATTAATGACTACAGGCCGTAAGAATATTATTTCAATTGATATTGTATTTTCAAATTCTGGAAATCAATTTATTGTAATTGAAAGTGTAGCCGTATTGATTTGTGGTAAGAAAAGGAAACAAGAAGATGGTGGACCCTTGTTCGGACCCACATATAATATACTAAATGGTTACGGGGGACTTCATTCATATAAGGACAATGATGGTAAATTCTTTCCAAATATATTGAAACCAGGGTAACTGTATCTTGTCAAACTTAGAGCACCATACGATATAATAAACTTTATTGATAAAGCTATTAATATTGATGATGAATATTACCCTAATCTTGCTATTGTAAGATTAGAAATTAGGACAATGAATAATAAAGGAGAAAGATTCACAGCTCTGCCTACATGTTTTTTTACTTCTCATGGTGATACAGGTGGAGCTAATTTGTCGGAAGAGTTAGACTTAGTAAATGAATCTAGGTTGATAAACTTATTAACAGATTTTCGGAAAAATCTCCGCTATAAGGATCAAGAACAACCCATCTTGGTTCCATAATAACCTTAGAGATGTAGGGTGGGCATTGCCCACCATTCAAAAGCCACAAACTATTTGAATTTCCTTTGACTTCATGGTCTTATAGGTATCATGGTTGTCTCTGACAAAGCATTGCTCACCGATGATCAGGTCCTGGCGGAGATGGTGCGACGCCTCAGGGAGGCCTTTCAGCCGGAGCGGATTTATCTCTTCGGCTCCAAGGCCCGGGGCGACACCGGGCCGGACAGCGACTATGACCTGCTTATCGTGGTACCGGATGAGGCATCCCCTGAGCGGAAACGCAGCCGCCTTGCCTACCAGGCCTTAAGGGGCACGCACACCGCGGCCGATGTGCTGGTCTGGACCAAAGAAGCCTTCGACAGCCGCCTCCATCTGCCCGCCTCACTTCCAGCCATCGTGGTTCGGGAAGGGAAACTGCTCTATGCCCGCTGATCCGCTGCTGGTGTCGGAAATCAAGGCCAATTTTTTTCCAATTTTTCAAGAGTAAAATTAAGGAATATGGTTCAAAATACAGGCTAAAGCCTGCGGCTACATTTTGCCCCAGAGGCTCATGAAACCCTTTTTTTCGGTGGCACAGGTGTCCTCACCTGTGCTCCGGAACAGGTTGAAAACCTGTTCCACCGATCTTACACTGAGATCATCAGCATGCCGCCCAGGGGCGGGGCTTCCGGAGTGGGTTCAAGGCCAAAGATTTATTGTTCGACTTTTCACAAAAAATAGCTTATCTTGAACGTATAAAAAACTAACATTCCTCCCTCAGCCCTTTGCCGCTGTCTGGCGGAAGACCCATGGATGTCACCGGCACCCGCACACCGCAACATTTCAAGCCCATAATTGTTGACGAAACCGACGCCAAGCCCCGGGAGCACTGCGGCGTGTTCGGCATCTACGGCCACCCCGAGGCGGCCCGGCTCACCTATTTCGGCCTGTACGCCCTGCAGCACCGGGGCCAGGAGTCCTGCGGCATCGTCACCGGCAACGGCTGCCGGATGAGCGCCCACCGGGACCTGGGGCTGGTCCCCGAGGTCTTCCAGCCCGAAATCCTGGAGCGCCTCCCCGGGCACCTGGCCATCGGACACGTGCGCTACTCCACCACCGGCTCGACCCTGTTGATCAACGCCCAGCCTTTCGTGGTGCAGCACGGCGGCCAGATGCTGGCCATCGGCCACAACGGCACCCTGACCAACGCCCGCCAGATCAGGCAAAACCTGGAGGACCAGGGCTCCATTTTCCAGTCCTCCATGGACACCGAAGTCATCGTCCACCTCATGGCCCGCTACAAAAAAAACGGTCTGGTGGAGGCCCTGGCCGCGGCCCTGGCCGAAGTCAAGGGATCCTACTCCCTGGTCCTGGCCACCGCGGACAAGGTTTTCGCCGCCCGGGACCCCCGGGGGTTCAGGCCGCTCAGCCTGGGGGTCCTGGACAACGCCTGGGTGGTGGCCTCGGAGACCTGCGCCTTTGATCTGGTCCAGGCCGACTATGTGCGGGACGTGGAACCCGGGGAAATCGTGGTCCTGGACCGCCAGGGGCTGCATTCTTACAAAGCCTTTCCCCCTGAGCCCCACAAATACTGTATTTTCGAGTTCATCTATTTCGCCCGGCCGGACAGCCGCATCTTCGGCAAATCCGTGTACCAGGTGCGCAAACGCCTGGGCGCCTGCCTGGCCCGGGAGCACCCCCTGGAAGGCGACCTGGTCATGCCCTTCCCGGACTCGGGCACCTACGCCGCCCTGGGGTTCGCCGAAGTCATGGACATGCCCTTTGAAATGGGGGTCATCCGCAACCATTACGTGGGCCGCACCTTCATCCAGCCCTCCCAGACCATGCGGGATTTTTCGGTCCGGATCAAGCTCAACCCGGTGAAAGAAATCCTCAAAGGCAAACGGGTCATCGTGGTGGAGGACTCCATCATCCGGGGCACCACCACCCGCTCCCGGGTAAAATCCCTGCGGGAGGCCGGCGCCCAGGAAGTGAGCCTCCTGGTCTCCTGCCCGCCCCACCGCTTCCCGTGCTATTACGGCATCGACTTTTCCACCAAGGGAGAGCTCATCGCCTCCCGCCAGCACGTCAATCAGATCCGGGACTACCTGGGCCTCGATTATCTCGGCTACCTGAGCGTCGAAGCCATGGTGGAGGCCACTGAACTTGACCCGTCGAATTTTTGCCTTTCCTGCTTCACCGGCGATTATCCGGTGCCCCTGGAAGCTGACTTCTCGAAAACCTGCTTTGAGGACGATATCTGCGCCCCCGGCCCTCCTTCGGCCCGGGTCGCGTGTGAGACGAGATCGTGAACTGAAG
>JBGSLA010000061.1:0-14535 GCA_041740935.1 Desulfobaccales bacterium
ACAAAGGACTTTCCGGATGAACACTAGCCTGGGCGTAGGCGTAGGGCGGGAAAGCGCCGCGCCTCCCGCCGCTGAGAATCCTGGTGGCACAGGTTTTTAACCTGTGCTTAGACGGGCTGGAAGCCCGTCCTACCGGCTATAAGTACGGTTGGGAGATAAACCGCGCAGGAATTCTTCTAAGCGGCAAAAGGTTCAGGCCAGGATAAAAAGTTATGTCAAATAAGTCCTCACAAACGGGAGATCACCACACCTGCCATCACCCGGATTGCTGCCCCACTGAGGCGGGATTGCCGGCCGGGGCCCAGCCGGCGGGTGAGGCCGGCCTGCACCATCATGACGCCGCGGCCCCCACCGCCATGGGCTCGCTCAAACGCGGGCTGTTATGGTTCCTGACCTTTTTCGGCATCTACGCCAGCTCTTCGGTGTGCCCCTTCTGCGGCACGCCGGGCTGCCCCGTGGGGGCCGGCGGCGCGGCGGTGGTGGGGGGCGCCTTTGCGGTGCTGTGGCAGTACGGCAAACAGTGGTGCGGCGGTGTGGTCAGGTTTGTAAAAAGGTTGCTTTCCTAACCACAGAAGATCTCAAATTTGGCTGCGTGGATTTAAGGGATCTGCTGAAACAATTTCAAAACGATCTTCAATGAATCATCAAAGGCAAAGAAATGTAGCCGCAGGCTTCAGCCTGCGCCAAAAGTCTTTTCGATGTGAAGAGTTTTCAGCGCAGCCTAAAGGCTGCGGCTACAGGGAATGACCCTTGGTTTTTTCTTTCTCGTTCCCAAGCTCCTGCTTGGGGACGAAATTATGGCCCAAGCTCTGCTTGGGCACCTCGCCCGGAATAGGCGTAACAAGAAAATTAACGAAAGAATTACTTCCACCTGATTGCCAAGTGCCAAGCAGAGCTTGGCGGACAGATGGGTTCCCAAGCGGGAGCTTGGGAACCAGAAGAAACTTTTCATAACAGGCTAGACCATGCTACTGGACCGCATCGACAGCTTCGACATCTTCCGCCCCAAGATGGACGCCACGAAGGAGGTGCTGCACGCCATCGCCGCCTTCGAGGCCGACATCTCCCCGGCCTTCCCTTACGTGAATGCCGAACTGGGGGCCTGGGACTATAACCAGGCCAACCAGGTCCTGCTCCTGAAACTCTCCGCCGGCAAATGGATTACCCTGCACCCGCAAAAAATCGCCATCCGGGGCATCAAGGACCTGGACGAGGCCCATGCCCTGCTCGCCTGGATCAAGGGCCAGATCAACGACATTTACGAGCGCCGGGAGCAGATCACCCCCAGGTACACCAGCCAGGCGGGCCTCAAGGTCATGGAAATCCTCAAGCTCCTGCCCATGACCAATTGCAGGGCCTGCGGCTACGCCACCTGCATGGCCTACGCCGCGGCCCTCCGGGAAGGGGAAATTTCCCTTCGGGACTGCCCCCCTGTCTGGGAAGAAAAATACCGGGAAAAACGGGAGAAACTCCAGGCCTATCTGGAAAGCTTCGGTTGGCGGGCCCTGGATGAGGATTAATTCCAGGTTGCAGTCAAACCGCGGCAAAAGTTATCCAGCCCGTTCTGGCGCAGGCTGAAGCCTGCGGCTACGGCAAATCGCCCTTTGAACGCTGACTGGTTTAAATTGAGAAGGCGCTGATATGTTCAAAATTGTGCTCGTCCTGCTCCGGACGGGGGTGTTCCTCATGCTGGCCGGGCTTCTCTTGACGGCAGGCCCGGCGGCCGCGGCCCCGAGGGCGGAAGTCCCCGAAACCACCCATGATTTCGGCAAGGTGTACGAAGACAAGGAACTGGTCCACACCTTCACCATCACCAACACCGGGGAGGCGCCCCTCCACATCAAAGGCATCGATCCGGACTGCTCCTGCACCGCGGCCGACTATGACCGGCAGATCCCGCCTCAGGGCCAGGGGAAGATCACCCTGACCATTGCGCCTTATTCAGTGTTAAAAATGTTCGCCAAGCACACCAAGGTGTTTCTTAACGATCCCCAGCGCCCCGAGGTCACCCTCACCATGCAGGGCTGGGGCCTGCCCATGATCGACATCGAACCCCACCACATCGTGCGTTTCGAGGGGAAGGTGGGAGGTGAATTTAAGGCCCGGGTGCGTTTCGTCTCGCACCTGAACCGCCCCCTGGAAATCAAGCAGGTCAGCACCAACATTGCCCAGGATATTGAGGTGACCCTTACGCCGGAGGTGCCGGGGAAAATCTACGTCCTGGAAGTGAAAAACAAACGGCAGGAGCCCGGCCGCTATGCCGGCAAAATCGAGCTGCAGACCAACGACAGCCAAAAACCCCGCCTGATGGTGCGGGTGTTCGCCGATATTGCCCCCGCCCCGGCGGCAAAACCTTGACAGGCCCCCGGTCCGGCGGGAGGGAACCCTCTCCCCCCAAAACCGGTTGATTTTTTACGGATAAAAGGATTCCTTACGCCTCATCCGAAAACTCCCCCTCCCCTGGTGGGCTCATCATTACCCACAAGTAGGGGTGGCGGAAAGAGGGCAATGCCAACTTATAAAGTAATTTCAATATATTAAGCCCCACTCACCCTAACCCTCTCCCCCCACAGGGGGGAGAGGGAACTCGTTGAAATAATTTCAACATACAAACTTATGGGGAATGCCCAGCCTGGTGGGAGGGGGTTGGGGGGAGGGGGATCAGTGGGACAACTTGTCTGTTTTGCTAACTTTTTTCACCCCCACCCTAACCCTCCCCCATCAAGGGGTAGGGAACCTAAGGACTTTCCGGATGAACACTCCTTACGCCTCATCCAGCATTTCCTGGAGTTCCAGGGCGTTCTGGGCGGCAAAGCCCGCCTCGTCGTTGTCGAAATAGCAAAACACCGGCAGCCCCCGCCCGGCCCAGGCGGAGATGGCCCGGGCCCAGCCTGCCAGGGCGTCCCGGTCATAGCGGCCCTGGTAGGCGCCCCCCGGCCCGTGCAGCCGGATATAGACAAAATCCGCGGTGACCTCCAGGGGAGAAATTCGGCCGGCCAATTCGTAGATGCAAAACGCCGCGCCGTGTTTTCTGAGGAGACGGTAAGCCGCTTCGGTCAGCCAACTGGCGTCCCGGAATTCCAAGGCGTACCGGAAATCCCGGGGCAGGGCCGCCAAGAAATCCCGCAGTCTCTCCTCGTTAAAACCCCAACGGGGCGGCAGTTGGAAAAGGATGGGGCCCAACCGGTCCCCCAGCAGCCGCACCCGCTCCAGAAGGGGCGCCAGCGAGGTCTCCGGGTCCTTTAGCTTCTTCATATGGGTGATGTAGCGGCTGCCCTTGACCGCGAAGACAAAGCCGGGGGGCGTGCTCTCCCGCCAATCAATCATCGCCTTTTCCGAGGGCAGACGGTAAAAGGAATTGTTGATCTCCACGGTGTGGAATTTCTGCCGGTAAAACCCCAGATAGTCCCGCGGCCTTAAATTTTCCGGGTAAAAGGGCCCCCGCCAGTGATGGTAATGCCAGCCGGAAGTGCCGATATGGCAGAGCTCTTTTTTATTCATGGAACCTGCTGAAATCGCATAAAAAATTTAAAGAAACGCCGCTCGCCAGCGCCTGCCTGCCTCACTTTTCTCTTGCTATCATAATCATAACCGGTTAATATAATATAGTTTTTTTCCAACAAGCTTTTTTTGGCCGCGGTGGCCGGAAAAAATTCTTTTCTTTCCTGTTCACTTCCGTTCTTGCAGACCCTTAAGGAGAAGGCATGGCGCCAGTTGATCCTGACCAGCCGGCCCTGAACCCGTTCCGGTTCAGTGAATGCTTTCTGATGTCCATGCCCCTGGGCAAACAGGCCGCCAATCTCCGGGAACTCTTTGACATCCTGCAAGAATCCGACGAAGGGGTGCTGAACTATCACCTCCTGCAATTCCGCCTGGCGGTGACCCAGCCCTTCGTGGAATATCCCAACGAATTCGCCCTGTGGGCCGCCACCGCGCTGCAGGACCCCAGGCTGGCCGAAAAGCTCAGCTCTTTCGACCCGTTCGATTATGATACCATGGGCCAGGTCCGGCAGGCCATCCTGGATGTTTTGGAGGAATATCTGTGGAATTTGACCACAGTGCCCTGGGCCCGCCCGGGCTTTGAATTCCACTTCTGCGAATCCTCCATGGTGGTGATCCGCCAGGAGATGCCCGCCAACACCTTGCGGGAGTTTTGCGCGGTCCTGAGCCAGGTGGGGCTGGACTCGGTCTATTATCACTTCTTCGAGGCCCGGCACCGGCTGGAAATGCGCCAGATTGACGATTTCTCCTACTGGATCGACACCAACTTCGAGTTGCCCGAACTGGTGGCCGCCATCCGGGACATTGATATTTATTTTTACAGCTTAAGCGAAATCCGGGACACCCTGCTCCGGCTGATCCATGAGCATCTGGGGGAACTCTGTGATCACCTGTGATGATTATGCCGCGGTGGTCGGTCCGGAAGTGATAGCCCAGCTGCATCGCCTGGCGGAGCACCTGGGCCCGGTGAAGTTTGTGCATGTCAACTCCACCAAAAGCGGCGGCGGGGTGGCTGAAATCCTTTCCGGGGCCTTGCCCCTGCTCAATCAAATGGGTATCCAGGCCACCTGGGAGGTCATCGAGGGCGATGCCAAATTCTTCGAGGTCACCAAGGGGTTTCACAACGGCCTCCAGGGCATGGACGTGCAGATCCGGCCGGGACTGCTGGAGCATTACCGGGAGGTCAACCGGGACAACGCCCGGCGCTTCAACTGGGAAGCGGATTTCGTCCTGGTGCACGACCCCCAGCCGGCCCCTTTGATCGAGGAGCTGCGGGACCGGGCCCGGCGCTGGATCTGGCGCTGCCATGTGGACATCTCCCGGCCCAACCTGAAGGTCTGGCGGTTTTTGCGGGAAATTGTCAGCCGCTACGACGCCTCGGTTTTTTCCATGTCCAAATTCGCCCAGAACCTCCCCCACCCGCAATATATCATCCGGCCGTCCATCGATCCCCTGAGCGAAAAAAACCGGGAACTCAGCGAAGAGGAAATCCAGAAGGTTCTCGACCAGTTGGGCCTCGAACGGGACAAGCCCCTCATTTTGCAGGTGTCCCGCTTTGATTCCTTCAAAGACCCGCTGGGGGTGATCCAGGCCTTTCGCATGGTGCGCAGGCACACGCCCTGCCGGCTGATCCTGGCGGGGGGCGAAGCCACCGACGACCCGGAAGGCCCGCGCATCTTAGCCGAGGTCATGGACGCGGCCCACGGCGATCCGGACATCCATATTCTGCTGCTGCCGGCCGACGCGCATCATCAGATCAACGCCCTGCAGCGGGCCGCGGACATCATCGTGCAGAAATCCACCAAGGAGGGCTTCGGCCTGACGGTCACCGAGGCCCTGTGGAAGGGCAAACCGGTGATCGGCGGCGCGGTGGGCGGCATTGTCCTGCAAGTGCGGGATTACAACACCGGCTTTCTGGTCAATTCCCCGGAAGGCTGTGCCTTTCGCATCCGCTATGTGCTCAACCGGCCGGAGATGGCCAAGCGCCTGGGCCGGCTGGGCCGGGAATTCGTGCGGAGCCATTTCCTCATCACCCGCACCATCCGGGATTATCTGACCCTGTTGATCCTGGTGGACAATCCCGGCAGCCGCCTCCTCGAACTGTAATTTTCGGCGGACGCAGCCGCCCCCGGGGGGGCCGGGAACGCTAATGAACGCCGGGCCAGGCGTTCCTAAGTTTTTACCGTGCAAATACCCTGGAGATGTAGAGCAGGCGCCCTCGCCTGCTCCATTAAAGAACAGCCGGGGGCGGCTGTTCTACATTTTTCATCCTCCGGGGGTGGCCAATTGTGGCCATGATCGTTTAGCTGGCGCCACGAATCCAACGGCGAAAAAAGCGCCGGCTGAAGCCTCGCGGCTACATGTTGCAAGAGGCACAGACATTTTGTAAAAAGGACTGCCCTTGATACACGATAGATTAGGAGCCGCCTATCTGGGAGACGGCCGCGGCCGCTTTCTGGTCTGGGCCCCCCGGGCGGAGCGCGTGGAAGTGCGTTTCATTTCTCCCCGGGAGCGGCTGATTCCCCTGGAAAAGGCCGCCCGGGGATATTTTGCCGCCGAAGTGGCCGGCGTGGAGCCGGGGAGCCTGTATGTGTACCGCCTGGACGGCCGTCTGGAGCGCCCCGACCCGGCTTCCCGGAGCCAGCCCCAGGGCGTGCACGGCCCCTCCCAGGTGGTGGACCCCCGTTTTGCCTGGAGCGACGCCGGCTGGGCGGGCCTGCCCCTCCGGGACTATGTCATCTACGAACTGCACGTGGGCGCCTACACCCCGGAGGGCACCTTCGCCGCCATCATCCCCCATCTGGACACCCTGCAGGAACTGGGGGTCACCGCGCTGGAACTCATGCCCGTGGCCCAGTTCCCCGGGGGCCGCAATTGGGGCTATGACGGAACGTATCCTTTTGCGGTGCATAACACCTACGGCGGACCCGCCGGCCTCAAGGAACTGGTGAACGCCTGCCACCTCCGGGGCCTGGCGCTGATCCTGGATGTGGTTTACAACCACCTGGGGCCGGAGGGCAATTATCTGGACGATTTCGGGCCCTATTTCACCGGGCGCTACCGCACTCCCTGGGGCCCGGCCATCAATTTCGACGGCCCCGGCAGCGATGAAGTGCGGCGCTATTTTATCGACAACGCCCGCCACTGGTTCCGGGACTACCACATTGACGCCTTGCGCCTGGACGCCCTGCACGCCATTGTGGACCTCTCCCCCCGGCCTTTTTTGGCCGAACTGGCCGACGCCGCCCACCTGGAAGGGGAGCGGCTGAACCGGCGGCTTTACCTCATGGCGGAAAGCGATTTGAACGACGTGCGCCTGCTTCGGCCCCGGGAACTGGGGGGCTTTGACCTGGACGCGCACTGGAACGACGATTTCCACCACGCCCTGCACACCCTGCTCACCGGCGAGCGAAGCGGCTATTATCAGGATTTCGGCCGGCTGGCGCAGTTGGCCAGGGCCTGGCGCCAGGGCTTCATCTATACCGGCGAGTATTCGCCCTACCGGCAGCGGCGGCACGGCTCCTCGTCCCATGACATCGCGCCCCAGCGCTTCGTAGTCTTTGCCCAGAACCACGACCAGGTGGGGAACCGCCTCGGGGGCGAGCGCCTGAGCCGGCTGGTCTCCCTGGAGACCCTGAAGCTGGCCGCGGGGATAACGCTTCTGGCCCCCGGGGCGCCGCTCCTGTTCATGGGAGAGGAATGGGGCGACCCCGCGCCCTTTCTCTATTTTGTCAGTCACGGCGACCCTGACCTCATCGAGGCCGTGCGCCGGGGCCGCCAGGAGGAGTTCGCCGCGTTCGGCTGGCCGGAGGCCCCCCCGGATCCCCAGGCGGAAGAGACCTTTTTGCGGTGCAAAATAAACCACCATCTCCGCCATCTGGGGAGCCCAAAGACCCTGTGGGAATATCACCGCGCCCTGCTTAAACTTCGCCGGGAATTGGCGGACCTGACCGATCTGGGCCGGCAAAACCGGGAAATCTTGGCTTTGGAACAGGAAAAAATCCTCACGGTCAGGATGCGGGGCGAGGGGGGGGAAGCGGTGATGCTGGCCTGGTTCGGGGCGGCAGCCCGGGAGGTCGCCCTCCCCTGGCCGGAGGGCGCCTGGGGCAAGCGGTTGGATTCCACCGAAGCGCGCTGGGAGGGGCCGGGCAGCCCCCTGCCCCCGGAAATCAGCGGCGGCCGGGAAATCCGCCTCACCTGTCCCCCCCACGCCCTGGCGGTGTATCTGCTGAAGAAATGAGTCATTCAATGAAGAGGTATATCTGCATCCACGGCCACTTTTACCAGCCGCCCCGGGAAAACCCCTGGCTGGAGGACATCGAACTCCAGGATTCGGCCTATCCCTATCACGACTGGAACGAGCGCCTCACCGCGGAATGCTACGCGCCCAACAGCCTCTCCCGCATCCTGGACGGCGAGGGCCGCATTGTCGGCATGCCCAACAATTACGCCAGGATGAGCTTTAATTTCGGCCCCACCCTCCTGGCCTGGCTGGAGGTCAAGGCCCCGGAAGTCTATGCAGCTGTCCTGGCCGCGGACCGCCAGAGCCGGGAGACCTTTGCCGGCCACGGCTCCGCCCTGGCCCAGGTGTATAATCACATGATTATGCCCCTGGCCAACCGACGGGACAAATACACCCAGGTGTATTGGGGCCTCAGGGATTTTGAGCACCGCTTCGGACGCCCGCCCGAGGGCATGTGGCTGGCCGAAACCGCGGTAGATCTGGAGACCCTGGAGATCATGGCCGAACTGGGCCTCTCCTTCACCATCCTGGCCCCCCATCAGGCGCACCGGGTGCGCCGCCTGGGCCAGGAGGACTGGCAGGACGTCAGCGGCGGCCGCCTCGACCCCACCACCGCCTACGCCATCAGCCTGCCCTCCGGCCGCCGGATGAACCTGTTTTTCTATGACGGCCCCATTTCCCAGGCGGTGGCCTTTGAGGATCTCCTCTCCCGGGGTGAAAATCTGGCCCACCGGCTGGTGGGCGCCTTTGCCGACAACCGGGATTGGCCGCAGCTGGTGCACATCGCCACCGACGGCGAAACCTTCGGGCACCACCACCATCACGGCGACATGGCCCTGGCCTACGCCCTGAATTTCATCGAGACCGAGAATCTCGCCTTTCTGACCAACTACGGCGAGTTCCTGGAGAAGCACCCGCCGGTTTTCGAGGCAACCATCTTTGAAAATTCCTCCTGGAGCTGCGCCCACGGGGTGGAGCGCTGGTTTCGGGACTGCGGCTGCCACAGCGGCCGCCAGCCCGGGTGGCATCAGGCCTGGCGCACCCCCCTGCGGGAAGCCCTGGACTGGCTCCGGGACACCCTGGCCCCTCGTTTCGAGGAAGCCGCGGCCCGCTTTCTCAAAGACCCCTGGGAGGCGCGCCAGGAATATATCCAGGTCATCCTGGACCGCTCGCCGGAAGCCCTGGAGGATTTTCTCCATCAACAGGCCGCCGGCGCCCTGGCCCCGGCAGAAAAAAGCCAAGTCCTCAAGCTTTTGGAAATGCAGCGCCATGCCATGCTGATGTACACCAGCTGCGGCTGGTTCTTCGACGAACTCTCCGGGCTCGAAACCGTGCAGGTGATGCAGTATGCCGGCCGAACCCTGCAGTTGGCCCGGGACCTGTTCGGGGACGATCTCGAGGAGCCCTTTCTGGAGCGCCTGGCCCTGGCCCGGAGCAATATTCCCGAATTCGGCGACGGCCGCCGGATTTACCAGAAATTCGTCAAACCGGCCATGGTGGATCTCCTCAAGGTGGGAATCCACTACGCCATCAGCTCCCTGTTCGAGGATTACCAGAAGCATGACCGGATTTTCTGCTACGCCATCAACCGGGAGGATTACCGGGTGGCGGAGGCGGGCAAGGCCAAGCTGGCCATCGGCCGCATCCAGGTGGCCTCAGAGATCACCCATAACGCCGACACCGTCAGCTTCGGGGTCCTGCATTTCGGCGACCACAATCTGGTGGGCGGGGTGCGGACTTTCCTGGGAGAGGAGGCTTACTGGGCCATGGCCCTGGAGGTCACCCAGGCCTTCACCCTGTCGGACCTTCCCGAAACCATCCGCCGCCTGGACAAGAACTTCGGCCCCTCGACCTACTCCCTCAGATCCCTGTTCCGGGATGAGCAGCGCCAGGTGTCCGAGCAGATCATGGAGCTGAGCATGGCCGAGGTCTGGTCGGCGTTTGACCGCATCTACAGCCATTACGTGCCGCTTATGCGTTTCCTCAAGGACCAGGGCCTGCCTTTGCCCAAACCTTTCTTCGCCGCGGCCGAGGCGGTCCTCAACCGGAATCTGCGCCGGGCTTTCCGGGCCCCGGAGCTGGACCTCACGGCCATTCGCCATCTCCTCGACGAGGCCACGGTGCTCCAGGTGCCCCTGGACAGCGCCGGTTTGGAATACGCCCTGCGCCGGGGGCTGGAGAATTGCATGTCCCGCTGCCGGCAGGAGCCCGAAAATGCCCGATTGCTGGCGCAACTGGACGCCGCGGTGGGCCTGGCCCAGGATTTGCCCTTTGAAGTGAACCTGTGGCAGGTGCAAAATATTTATTATGAAATGCTGCAGAACATCTATCCCCAATGGACCCGAAAAGACGGACGCCGCCGGGCCGAGACCGGGATATGCGCCAAACATTTCCGGGCCCTGGGGGAAAAACTGGCGGTGTATGTGCCTTAGGCCTGTATTGAAAAGTCCAAAGTCCAGGGTCCAGGGTCCAGGGTCAAAAACCAGTTTTATTCTGGTTCCCAAGCTCCCGCTTGGGAACCGGCATGCCCGCCAAGCTCTGCTTGGCTGCGAATCCGGCACCTGAGAGCGGCGGGTGGAGCACAGGCTGGAAGCCTGTGCTACTAATTTTGAGTTTCTTGTTTTTCGACAAAGATTTTGCTTGCATCATGCTGTTCTTATTAAGAAATCATTCAATTTTTTCAGTTTGGTTCCGGCCTTTAGGCCGGGATGTGCCACCAGGCCTTTCCTGGTGTTGAGAGAGCCCACGGCTCATAAGTGACTGTCTGTCGTCCTGAAAAGTTCCCCAGGCGGCCATATTTTGGTAGGGCGGCCGTCCCCGGCCGCCCAGTGCTCCGGCGGGCATTTAAGGCCCGCCCCACCGAATTTTTCCTGTTTGCGGGTGAGCCAAGGGCTCATGAGCAACTGTTTTGAAAATTTTTTTGTGGGGGAAGGGGGTGCCCACGGGCTGGAAGCCCGTGCTACCGGGGCCGGTAAGCCCCTGCCCCCCCCAGAAACCTTACTTCTGAGGACGCAATGACCGCTATCCGGGTTCCGGCGGCCACCTACCGCCTCCAGTTTCATCATGGCTTCCGATTCATCGCCGCCCAGGCGCTGGTCCCCTACCTGTCGGCCCTGGGGGTTTCGGACCTCTACGCCTCCCCTCTCTTCCGGGCCCGGCGCCGGAGCCTGCACGGCTACTCGGTGACCAATCCCCTGGAAATCAACCCCGAACTCGGCTCCAGGGTTTCCTTCAACGCCCTGGCCCGGGCTCTGAAATCCCACCACATGGGGCTGCTGCTCGACATCGTCCCCAACCACATGGCCTTGAGCCACGACAACCCCTGGTGGCTGGACATCCTGGAAAACGGCCCGGCCTCCCCCTATGCCCTGTTTTTTGAGGTGGATTGGCAGCCGGCCGCCAAACTCCTGGAAGGCCGGGTGCTCCAGCCCATCCTGGGGGCGCCCTACAACCAGGTCCTGGAAAACCAGGAGATCAGGCTGGGTCTGGATGAGGGGGGTTTTGCGGTGCACTATTACGACCACAAATTCCCCCTGGACCCCAAAACCTATCGCCCCATCCTCACCCTGCGCCTGGACGCTTTGATAGAGCGCTACGGCAGCGACCATGCCGCCTTTTCCAGCCTCCAGCGGCTCATCACCCTGATGGACCACCTGCCCGATCGCTCCGCCACCAGCCGGGGCAAGCTCCGGGAACGAAACCGGATGAAGGAGATCCTGAAGGAAAATCTCTGGCGCCTCTACCGGGACAACGCCCTCATCCGGGAATTCATCGATCAGAACCTGACGGTGTTCAACGGCCGCCGGGGCGACCCGGACAGCTTTCAGCTCCTGGACGACTTATTGCAGAAGCAGGCCTACCGCCTGGCTTACTGGCAGGTGGCCCAGGACCTGATCAATTATCGGCGCTTTTTCAGCATCAACGACCTCATCGGCCTCAGGGTGGAGGACCCCCAGGTGTTCGAGGCCAGCCACAGCCTGCTGTTCAGTCTGGCCCGGGACGGCCGCATCACCGGCCTCAGAATCGATCACCTGGACGGCCTTTATGACCCCCAGGAATACCTGGAGCGCCTCCAGGAGAGCCTCGCCCGGGAAACCGGCGCCCTCCCCGGCGGCCCGGCGTTTTATGTGGTGGTGGAAAAAATCCTCGAAGCATGGGAGACCCTGCCCGCCGAATGGCCGGTGGCCGGCACCACCGGCTATGATTACCTGACCATGGCGGACGGCCTGCTGGTGGACCCCGGGGGGCTTCTGGAACTGCGGGAGATTTACCACCGGTTTGTGGGCGCAGCGGTGAGCTGGCCGGATGTGGTCTATGACCAGAAAAAGCTGGTCCTGGGGAGCCTCTTCGGCGGGGAAGTGGAGAACCTGGGGCACTCCCTGAGCCTCCTGGCCGCCCAGGACCGGCCGGCCCGGGACGTCTCCCGCAAGGACCTGCTCCGGGCCTTGTTCGAGCTGACCGCCTGCCTGCCGGTGTATCGCACCTATATCCGGGATTTCACCGTCTCCCCCCGGGACCGGCAGATTCTCAACCAGGCCTTTGACGAAGTCGCCCGGCGCCAGCCCGGCCTCGCCCCCGGGGCCCTGGATTTTTTAAGACGCGTCCTGTTCCTCGACCTGCCCGCCGCCCCGGCTGACGAGCTGCGCCGGGAATGGCTCCATTTTGTCAAGCGCTGGCAGCAGTTCACCGGCCCCATCATGGCCAAGGGCCTGGAGGACACCGCGGCCTATGTCTACAACCCCCTGGTGTCCCTCAATGAAGTGGGCGGGTGCCATGAGGCCGTGTCGCCCGCGGCCTTTCATGAGTTCAACCGGCTAAGGCTGCGGCACTGGCCCCACACCCTCAACGCCACCACTACCCACGACACCAAACGCAGCGAAGACCTGCGCTGGCGTCTCCACGTCCTCTCGGAGCTGCCGGCGGAGTGGGAGGTCTCCCTGAAGCTGTGGCGCGGCCTGAACCGCCACTACAAGACCGAGGTTAATGGCGTGGCCGTGCCGGACGCGGCCCAGGAAGTCCTCTTGTATCAGGCCATGCTGGGGGCCTGGCCGCTTAATTCGGAGGAGATCCCCGCCTTCAAAATCCGCCTCCGGGAATACCTCATCAAGGCGGCCCGGGAAGCCAAGGTGCACACCCATTGGATTTCCCCCCATCCGGAGCATGAACAGGCCCTCGAGGCCTTCCTGGCGGCGATTCTGGATGAAATCAGGAACAGCTCTTTTCTGAGAGACTTTCACCGGCTGCAAGCCAAATTGGCCTTTTGGGGGGCCCTGAACTCCCTCACCCAGGTGCTGTTAAAAATCACTTCCCCCGGGGCGCCGGATTTTTACCAGGGCACCGAGTTGTGGGACCTGAGCCTGGTGGACCCGGACAACCGCCGGCCGGTGGATTTTCCCCGGCGGGCCCGGATTTTGAAGGACATAACCAAAAAAGAAAAGAAACGGGCGAGGCCTCTGATCAATGAGCTGCTGGTCCACTGGCAAACGGGGGGCCTCAAGCTTTTGGTCACCCGCCGGGCCCTGCAGTTCCGCGGCACCAACCTGGACCTCTTTCTCCAGGGCGACTATATCCCCCTGGCCGCGGCAGGCGACCGGGAGCAGCAGGTGGTGGCCCTGGCCCGGCGGCTGGGCGACCGCTGGTGCCTGGCCGCGGCGGGGAGATTTTTCAGCCGGCTGGTGCCCCCGGGGCAGTTTCCCCTGGGGAAGGCCGCCTGGGGGGAAACCCTCCTGATTTTGCCGCCGGAGGCCCCGGCCCAGTGGCGCCAGATCATGGCCGATGACCTCCTCACCGCCGCACCGACCCCGGAGGGCCAGGCCCTGCCCCTGCACCGGGTGTTTCATGATCTGCCGGTAGCCTTGCTTGAGGGCGTATCCGGGTGAGGGCCGGGGGTTTCTTGCCAGGTTGCCTCCAAAAAGGTAATTTATTCTGTGGCCGCAGGCTTCAGCCTGCGCCGGGACGGGCTGGAAGCCTGTGCTCCCGGTTCACGGGGTTTGGGAAGGGGGCAGGGGGCCGCCGGCTCACCCGCACCGCCTGAAAAGACCGGCTTTTTTGACTTTTGACCCTGGACCCTGGACCCTGGACCCTGGACCCTGGACTCTGGACTTTGGACTCTGGACTCTGGACTTTGGACCTTTTCTCCCAATTCCCATGAAAATCATCAGGCGGTTTGGATTTGCAGCTCTCCTGGCAATTTTTCTCCTGGCCGGGCCGGCGGGTCTGGGCCTGGCTGCGGCTGCCCCGGCCCTGGCCCCGGAGGATCTCGTGGTGGTGTTCAACCACAATGTCCCGGAAAGCCGGGAGGTGGCCCGGTATTATGCCCAGAAGCGCCGGGTGCCCCGGGGGAATCTCGTGGGGGTCAAGGTGAGCGCCGGGGAGTCCATGAGCCGGGAGGAGTATGACCGGGAACTGGCACCTGAGGTGCGCCGCCAGGTGACGGCCATGCGCCTCTCGGGGAGAAATCCGGCGGTGCTCCTGGTGTACGGCATCCCCCTGCGGGTGGGGGCTGCTGAGCTCACCCGGGCGGAACAGGACCTCCAGAGTCTGTCCGGGGAGCAAATTGAGAAAGCCACCTCCCAGGCCTGGGCGCGTTTGCAGGAACTGGAGGGTTTGCTGATCCGGGTCCCCGGCAAACCGCGGACCGCGGCGGAGCGCCCCTCTTCCAAAGAGGTATTCAGCCTGGCAGCCAGGGTCCTGCCCCGGGCCCAGGAGGTGCTGAGCCGGTCTGCCGATTCGAAGGTCCCCCCGGAAAGCCGCACCCGGATGGCGGCCCTGGCGGCCGAATTACGCGGCCG
>JBGSLA010000062.1:0-3553 GCA_041740935.1 Desulfobaccales bacterium
CATGAACTAAACGCTTCGCGTGGCGGGCGATGAGCCTGATTGCTGTGATCTACCCTCGCCGCTGATGTAATCCTTCCAGACCCCACCTTTTCTCTCGTATCCCCCGGTAGTTGTGTGTAGTTTTCTCCCTAAATCCAACCAGGAGAAAACCTATGGGAAAACTACACGACCGGATGCAAGAAGATTTACTCCTCAAGGCTTACAGCCCCCACACCCAACGAGCCTACCTGGGGTGCGCCCGCCATTTCGCCCGCCATTACCTGAGGTCTCCCGAGGACATGGGCGAGCAGGAGATCCGGGACTTCCTCCTCCATCTGGTCCGGGACCGGAAGGCCTCCCCGGCCACGCTGAGCATGTACGTCAACGCTCTCAAGTTCCTGTACAACGTCACTCTCAAGCGGCCCGAGGCAGTACAGGGCCTGGCCTATCCCAAGCGGCCCAAAACCCTGCCGGTCATTCTCAGTCCGGAAGAAGTGATCCGCATCTTTGGAGCCATCCGTTCCGTGAAGCACAAGGCCATCATAGCCACAGCTTATGCGGCCGGGCTCAGGATCTCCGAGGTCTGCGCCCTCCGGGTCTCGGACATCGACAGCCAGAGGAGACGCATCCACGTCCGGGCCGGCAAGGGCAAGAAGGATCGCTACGTCATGCTGGGGGAGAGCCTCCTGGAACTGTTGCGCCAGTATTATCGGCAGGCGCGGCCCCAGGGAGAGTATCTCTTCCCGGGATATAAACCCCAGCGCCCGATCTGCACCAACGCAGTGCGCCAGGTGTTGCGGAAGGTCATCCGGGAGACGGGTTTGACCAAAAAGGTCACCATGCACACCTTGCGCCATTGCTTTGCCACCCACCTGCTGGAGAGGGGCACCGACATCCGTATCCTGCAGGTCCTCCTGGGCCACAGCTCCATCCGCACCACCCTGCGGTACACCCACGTCACCGACCCCCTGGTCCAGAGCCTGGTGAGCCCCCTGGATTTGATCCACCCCGCCGGATAACGGGGGTGGCCCATGTCCAGACCGGCCCTGGAGGTGGCCCAGATCTTTCGCCGCCATGGCCCGGAGTACCGGAAAAATCATCGCCTCAGCCGGCCACAGCGCCAGGCCATGCGGGATATCGAACAGTGCCGCACCGCCAGCCTGGGCGGCCACCTGGACGCTTGCAGCCAGGGCTGCGGCTACTCGGCCATCTCCTATAACTCCTGCCGCAACCGCCACTGTCCCAAGTGCCAGAGCCTCAAGCAGGCCAAGTGGCTGGCCGAGCGCCGGGAGCGGCTCCTGCCCACCCGGTACTTCCACCTGGTGGTCACCCTGCCCCACGAACTCCAACCGCTGACCCGAGACAACCCGGAACTCGTCTATAATCTGCTTTTTGAGTCCGCGTCCCGAGCTCTGCTGCAATTGGCCCGGGACTATGAACGCCTGCGGGCCCAGATCGGCTTTACCGCAGTCCTGCACACCTGGGACCAGGACCTCAACTGGCATCCCCATCTGCACCTGGTGGCGACCGGCGGCGGGCTCAGTCTGGACGGCGACAGATGGCTCGCGGCCAAAAACAGTTTCCTGGTCCCGGTTAAGGCGCTCTCCAAGATCATCCGGGGCAAGTTTCTGGAGGCCCTGGAGAAGGCCTGGCATGCGGGGAAACTGCGGGGCTGGGTCCCCCCAGCGCAGTTCCCGCGCTTCCTCCGGAAGCTCCGGCGAAAAAAGTGGGTCGTCTATGCCAAAGAGGCTTTCGGCGGCTCCCACCAGGCCTTTCATTACCTCAGCCGCTACACCCACCGGGTGGCCATCTCCAACCAGCGGCTGGTGAGCCTGGCGGCGGGGCAGGTCACCTTCCAGGCCCGAGACAATCACCGGCCCGGGCAAAAAAGGCTGGTGACCCTCACCGCCCCGGAGTTCATCCGCCGCTTCCTCCGGCACGTGCTCCCGCCTCGCTTCGTCAAAATCCGCCACTACGGCCTCATGGCCCCCCGCCATGCCAAAACCAAACTGGAGAAGGCCCGGGCCCTCCTCAGCCTTCAAGCCCCGGAAGCTCTTGGGGAACCCCAAAACATGGAGCATGATACGCTGAGCGACACCACCTCCTGGCAGGACCTGCTGCGAGCGCTCACCGGAGTTGATCTCACCATTTGTCCGAACTGCGGCCAGGGCAGGATTATCCGCACCAGGCTGACCGGCCAGGAAACCGCCTTGGCACCACCCCTATGGGATTCCTCATGAGCACTGGTAGCCGCGGTTCGATCTTTAATCCCCATGCCCCTTCATGCCTGGCTGAGCACGGAAAAGACCAGCTCGCCCCAAATCCCCACCATACTCCTTCCCGCGCCGACCCGATGCCTGCAGCGGTCATATCTCCGGGTCAAAATAGCCCCCGCGCCACGCCTCCTTCAGGCCTCAGCTCTCAAGACCTTCCCCACAGACCCAAAGTCCGTTTATTGAATCCCCATAGCCCAAAATCGCACTGATTCCTCCCAAAAACCCAGGCTTAGTTCATGATGACGATTATGAGAATGTGCTCCGCAATTCTCACAATCGCCTATTACATATCCCGACAATACAAGGGTATTGAGCAATTTTTTATTTTTTGAGGGAAATTATGGCTTTTGAATTTGAAGACAGACTGGAAAAGGTGCTGACCCTGGCGGAGACCTTGCCCCGTTATAAGCAAGATCTGATGAGGCTTGCCGCCAAAAACCTCAAGTTTACCTTTAAAGACACCGCCTACGAAGTGGATATCACGGTGGACCGGTTGAAGCTTTTTGAGCAAACGGAATTTTTTTTGGGGAGGAGAAAACCCCTGGGGGGACCTGGCTCCACCGTGGCCGTGATGCTTTCTTACAATGGCAGCGCCTGGTTGAACACCGTGATCACCTCCATGTACATGGTGGGAAATAAGGTGCTGGCCAAGTTCGCATCCCGGGGCGATGAGCTGATGGCCCTCACTAGAAACATGTACGTGCCTATATTTGGCCAGGATATAACGTTCTATCAAGGGGGCGGGAAAAGCTTTCTCAGAGATTCCTTGAATGACCCCAATATCTCGGCGGTCATAGTGTTCGGTTTCGATGAGAACATGCTGCCGTATGAAGAAGATTTTCGCCGCACCGGCAAAAAATTCGTCTTTGAAGGGCCGGGGGTGGACCCATTCATAGTCCTGCCCGACGCGGATTTTGATAAGGCCTTCAATGACTTGATGACAGCCAAGTTCTCCTATTCCGGGCAGACTTGCAGTGCGCCCAAGCGGATTTTCATTCATCGCAGTATTTACGATGCCTTCCTCGAGGAGTTTGTCGCCAGGGTAAGAAAACTCAAGGTGGGAGAGCCTGAAGACCCGGAAACCGATGTTTCCCCGGTGGCGAGCGATCTGGCGGTAAGTCGCATTAAAGAGCAACTCCAAGATGCGGTGGAGAAAAAAGCCAAAATTCTCCTGGGCGGCCGGATCGAGGGTAATGTCGTTTATCCCACCGTGATTCGCGATGCCACCGATGACATGGCCGGGATGAGCGAAGAGGTATTCGGGCCGGTGGCCTTTACCAGCCCCTTCGATTCAGTTC
>JBGSLA010000063.1:0-8764 GCA_041740935.1 Desulfobaccales bacterium
GGGGCCGGCAGCGGCCCGGGCGGCGGCAGCGTCCCGGTCGGCATCCAACGCCAATATCTGAACCTCATCCGGGCCCGAATCTTGGCCAAGCGCAGCTATCCTCTCCAGGCCCGCCAGCAACGCCAGGAAGGCACCGTGCGCCTGCGCTTCACCCTGTCAGCCGCCGGCAGCCTGGCCCAGGATGTCCAGGTTATAAAACCCTCCGGCTTTCAGCTCCTGGACGACCAGGCCCGCCACTGCGTCCGGGCCGCCGCCCCCTTCCCCCCCCAGCCCCGGGAACAGCAGCGCTCCAGCCTCACCGTGGAATTGCCCATTGTCTATAAGATAACCGAAGTGGGCACCTGAAGCGGGCCTTGGAGACCCTTCGGGAGTCAGGGTTGTCGCTTGAAATAATTAGGTATTTCGAGCCTCTGGCAAAATGTAGCCGCGAGGCTCCAGCCTGGGTTTGCACAGGCTGGCAAGCCTGTGCCACCGGGCTTAATTTATCAGGCATGAGGAGCCCCCCACCTCTATAAAGGAATTTTGCCAGAGGCTCTTTCTTCATCTTTTTTTCCGAAAACTGAAAACTGAAAACCGCAAACCGTCCCTTCCCCGGCCCAAGCATTCCCCAAGTATGGGTCTGGACCCCGCCTGAGTTGTCAAAGTAAAGACTTTCAGCCAAGTCTGGGTTTTTATCCCTCCTGTTGGTCATCCCCAGCCACTACTCCGGATTTCCTGGGAGCCCCCGGCTCTTTTTGCCGGAGGACCGCCTGGTCCGGCCGTTTCCTCCCCGGCCCACTAGGCAAATTTTGCCGGCAGCCCGGGGCCCCCTGGTGGATAATCGGGCATTTTTCGGGGGGTTTCCGGCTGGCATTGATCTTGCTTCTTCCTGAGGCAAATGATCAAGGAGGCTCACGGTGGAGATTTCCAGCCACTATCCCTATTACCCCGCCAAGCTGTTTACCGAAGCGGACCAACAGACCGCCGGCGGTCAAAAAACCTCCGGCGCCCCCGAGGCCCAGGTGGCCGCTGGCGTGAATCTGGAAGATCGTTTGGAGTTGGTGCGGACTCAGAACCTGGCCTCGCCGCCCCGGGAACCGGTGGATCTGAGCCGGGCCGCTGAGCTTTTGCGCCAGGTTCAGGATCAGATGCAACTTCTGGGCAAACAGGAGGCCAGGGAGCTCTATGAAGTTGACCGGCTGCGCGACCTGGCCTGCCGCATCACTCAAACCGACCAGGCCTGAGGCTCAGGCCGTGAACCCCGGAGCCGGCGGCCAACGGTCGAGACGGCTACCGGTCACAGGTTAAGCGCAACCCTCCGGATGCCTGGCAGGGTTGGACGGTGGTGAAAAACCGAGGTGAGGGGGCCATGGAACTATTGATTCTCTACTTGCTTTTCGTGTGTTTCTGGTGGAGCGGCTTACGGGAAAGCGAGGTGGTGTAAGCCGCTGGCGCCCCCTGATTGCCGGGGGCATGGTTTGGCTGGGCCCGGCCGGATCTTTCACCCCTGCGTCCCTGCATAACCGGGATGGCGTGGCTTTGCCACGCCAGGCCTGAGAAAAGTCGAGGAGGTTGCCGCCCCCTTTCTCTCCAAGGGGGGCAGGGAGGGTTTCCATAACCGTTTTAAAAAAAAACCGGTCCAGGCCATTTACCCGGGGGGGGGGGGGATGGAAAATGGCTTGAGAGAGGCTTATATCAAGTCGCCCTCAAAGTGAATCAATTGTAGGGCTCGATTCATTGAGCCCTTGAAGGGTGCAATGAATTGCGCGCCTCCGAAAAATTTCTTTTTATGAAATTTGGTATTAGCTCGGCAATGTTAAGTAACCCAAAAACACCTTAATTTTCCCCCCGTTGCTAAAGGGGGACAGGGGTGAATTATAAGTATATCCTGATGGTTAGACAAGCAATTCCCGGAGTGGGGTGAGAAGTCGTTTCAAGACCCTATAACATGGGAGGTTCTTGCAGAAGTGGCGTATTTTGTCATCCTGAACGAACTGAAGGATTTCAGATTCTTAACCACTTGAGCCCCTGGGCGATGCCCAGGGCGGCAGAAAAAGCGGTTTTGCCATAGGTGGTCGGCAAAATATTCTCCCTGCCGGGCAGCTGGTACGACCTGATACCGAGTTGCGCTCAAAAAGCTATTTTCTGTAGCCGCAGGCTTCAGCCTGCGCCTTTAGAGGCTGGAAATTCAATGTCGTCGTTTGACTGCAACTCAACCGTATGAGCCCCAGGATTATTGCCAACCGGCCCTTTCCTGGCCGAAATTGGACTTTTGTCCCCTGAAGACCGAGGAGAAAAAGAATACGTGGTGAATTTGCCCCAAAGGTAGAGCAACGTTATGAAAATTGAAGATCTTCTGTTTTTGCCGATGAACTCTGCCCCCACCTCAAAGTCCAAGGGAGGGGAGGAGAACTTTTCCGCCTATCTCCAGGAGGCGGTGGCCGGCCGGCAGCAGGAGGCCGGCGTCCAGGCTTTGGGGGGGCCCGCACCCCTTGCCGGGGTGGCCCAGACCGGATCGACGGGGGCCGCCCAGGAAATGGTGGACGCGGTCCTGTCACGCCTGGAATTATTTCAAGAGGCCCTGTCCCGCCCGGGTTTAAGCTTAAAAAGCCTGTCCCCCCTGGTGCAGGCCCTGGAAAAGGACAGTCAGCACCTTGATTCCCTGGCCCGGTCCTTGCCGGACGATTCCCCTCTGCGCCAAATTGTTCAGGAGGCCGCCGCCCTGACCTGGACAGAAGGGTGCAAGTTTAGACGGGGGGATTACGTCTGAGCCCTGACCCGGAAGACCCTCTCCAGGAGGGGCGGCCCACCTGCCAGGGGGTGGATCTGGACTTTCATTTCCGGCGGGGAGATGTGGAGCAGCGCGAAGGTGGGGGGGTGGCCCCGGTCGGGACGGTCACGCAGATGGCCGGGGTTGATCCAGGCCAGACCCTGTCGCTCCTCGACGGTAGGGGCGTGGGTGTGCCCGAACAAGACGGCATCCGCTTCGTAGCAGGCCATCTCCGGGTCCGGATCGGCGGGACTGTCAAATTTGTGGCGGCACTCTGTATGCGTGAGGAAAAACTTCAAGCCCCCTAATTCCACGATCAGTCGATTGGGGATGGCGGGGTCTCGATACTCCGGGCAATAAACTCCGGGCACGCCGACGACCTCGAAGCCGGCTTGGACCAAGGCGTCAAAGTCCCGGTAGTCATCTCCCAGGTGCAGCAAGGTCCTGATTCCCTGGGACTTGAGGCGCTCCGCCAACAGGAGCATACCCTGCCGGTTGCCGTGCGTATCGCTTACCACTCCCACGATCATATCAGCCTCCCCTCTCCTCCCGGCTTCCTCTTTGCTGGCGATTTATTACCTCCGCGGCGAAATGGAGACGTGGGCTTCATCCGGCGCTGGTC
The DNA here is from genome assembly GCA_041740935.1 of Desulfobaccales bacterium. Classification (GTDB taxonomy): domain Bacteria; phylum Desulfobacterota; class Desulfobaccia; order Desulfobaccales; family 0-14-0-80-60-11; genus JBGSLA01. Next base: position 3,372 of record JBGSLA010000063.1, read on the forward strand.
AAGTCTGGAAAACCCCTGCCATCGGTAGTTAATTTATTTTATCTGAAAACTGCCCTGCAGTTTTAAATTTTTCTAAAAATTTAAGATAGAATGCCGTGACAATCATAGGATAATCGGCTGGCGCTGACCTGCCCCCAATATGAGCCCCAATTGAAATGTTAGAATCCCGGTTTTCAATGGTCCATAATACCAGAGACTTTGGTCCCGTGGTTTGACCCTCATAACGGGGGCAGGCCAATTCCATCAAACTTTTCGGAACGGACCATGCGAAAACTCCGGATCACCCTGGTGGTTATTGCTTCAGGTCTGCTGATCTATCTTCTGCCGAGCCTTTTTTACTGGAGTCCTCCGCTGCCCAGCGGCATAAGCTGCCGGGACATCCTGGTGGAAAAGGCGAAAAGAATGCTGTCCCTGAGGGATGGTGACAGGGTGGTGAAGTCATATCTGGTGGCCTTGGGCAAAAATCCGGGACCCAAAACCCGGGAGGGAGACGGGTGGACGCCGGAAGGGGTGTACCACAATTGTTCTTATCAGCCGCAGAGCACATTCTATAAGGCCATCCGCATAACTTACCCCAATCTCCCACAAAGGCGGCAGGGCTTCACCGGGGGGGCGGTGGAGATCCACGGGCTTCCTCCCCTGCCATATTCCCGGGACAGGCATTTTGGAGCCTGGATGATTCTGTTGGGCTGGACGGATGGCTGCGTCATGCTCTCCAATGGCGACGTGGATGAGATCATCCGGGCCGTTCGTTTTCCGGTCACCGTGGAAATCAGGCCCTGAAAGCGAGGGCCACCCGCGCCCTTTGGCAAGGTTATGGAGACGAGGCCCGGAAGGCCGGAGATAGAAGGGTAAAGGGATTGGACCGGCGAAGTCCTTTGTTGTCATGGCGCGTCGTCCTGGCGTTAGGGCTTATCATAGGATTCTACCTGTTGGCCCTGGGCATGGTCTTCGGCCTACTCTACCTGCCCTACGCCCATCTGAAGTACAGCCAACGGCTGGAACTTAGGCTGCTCATAGTTTGTGTGGCCGCAGCCGGCTTCATTGTCTGGTCGGTGCTGCCCCGGATCGACAGGTTTCAGGCGCCCGGCCCCCGGTTGCAGCCGGAGGCGCAGCCCTCCCTTTTCCGGGAGATTGTCGTCATTGCCGGCGCCGTGGGCCAGCCGTTGCCCGCCGAAGTCTACCTGCTCCCCGAGGTGAATGCCGGTATGGCCAACCGGGGCGGCCTCATGGGGTTCGGCAGCCGGCGGGTGATGGGCCTGGGCCTGCCGTTGATGCAGGTGTTGACCGTGACGGAGTTCAGAGCCGTGTTGGCCCATGAGTTCGGCCATTTCCATGGCGACATCACCCCCCTCTACCCCTGGGTGTACAAAACCCGGGCCGCCTTCTGCCGCACCCTGGCGAACCTGCCTCAGAGTTTTCTGCAAAAACCTTTTGTCTGGTGCGCCAGGTTGTTTGTGCACCTCACCAGCGAGGTGGTCCGCGGCCAGGAATACGCCGCGGATGCCCTGGCCGCCGAAGTGGTGGGGCCCCAGGCCCTCATTTCCGGACTTACCTCAACATTTCGAGCCGACCAGGCCTATGAGGCCTATTGCTACACGGAAGTTGCCCCGGTGATGGAGGCCGGTTTCCGTCCACCTCTGACCGAAGGGTTCCGGTTATATCTCAACACTCCTGAGCTATCTGGAATAATTCAGGAAAATCTGACCGAAGAACTTGCCCGCTGCCAGGCTAATCCTGCCAACCCCCATCCCCCTTTGAGGGACCGCCTGGCCGCCCTGGCGGGGCTGCCGGCCAGGGAAAATCCGCCCCATGACCCCCCGGCCCTGTCGTTGCTCAAGGATGTGCCCTCCCTGGAAAAGGAACTGTTCAAGGTGCTTCTCGGCGCTGAGAGGGCCCAGGAATTCCAGGAAATCTCCTGGGAGGATATCCTGACCAGGGTCTATCTGCCGACCTGGGAAGAGACAGTCCGGAATCATAGCCAGGTCCTCAGCGACTTAAGGCTTGGGGATTTACCCGACGTGGCGGCTGACCTCGAGGAGTTTGTGGCCCGTTTTGATTTCCCCTCGGGGGTATCTCTGGAGGAAAAGAAAGCCTCCTTGAGTTACATCATCGGTGAGGCGGTGGCGGCGGCCCTCCACCGACAAGGATGTCACCTCGCCTGCAAGGTGGGGGAGCCGCACCGTCTGGTCCTGGCCGGAGAATGGCTGGAGCCTTTCTCCCTGATGGCCGATCTGGCTTCGGAAAAACTTCCCGCTAAGCAATGGCAGGATCTCTGCACCCGGGCGGGGGTGGAGCACTTACCACTGGGGGCCCTGGTGGGGGAGGGGCAGGCGGCACCCGGTTCCCAGTGAAATGAAACATTCCCAGAGCAGAAATCGCCCCCTGCTTGGCGAGAGGGCAAACTCGGATTTTACACGCGGCGCCGCTCATGGCATAATGAGGTTATTATTTAATGACCTGAGGATTAAAATATGCCTGAGTGCATTTTTTGCCGCATCGCCGCCGGCCAGGCGCCGGCCGCCAGGATAGTGGAAACTCCCCGGATCTTAGCTTTTCTGGACATCGCTCCGGTCCATTACGGCCACACCCTGGTAATTCCCAAAGAGCACTACGAAACTTTTCTCGATTTACCCGACGATTTATGGCTGGAAATGGGACAGGTCTCCCGGCAGGTGGCCCAGGCCTTGCGCCAGGTCATGTTCGCCCGGGGCTTTAACGTGATGATGAACAACTTCGACGCCGCCGGCCAGGTGGTATTTCACGCCCATGTGCACGTTATTCCACGCTTTTTGAGCGACGGCCTGCACCTGTTTCCCCAGGGCAGCTACCTGCCGGGGGATATTGACAAAGTGGGGCGGCAATTACGTCAGGCCGTAGACAAGCTGTAACAACCCGATACAATTTTTCCGGAATCGGCCAGGGAAGTTGATTCCTTAGCCAGCCTCGGCGTCCAACCCGGCCTCCCGAGCCAAGCAATCCTTGAAAAAAAACGTCACATCGGGAAGTTGAGACACTTTCCGTCCTGCCACCGCCGCCACCGGCATAATCCCCATGAGGGAATTGGCGAGCCACAGGCCGTCGGCCTCCTCCAGGTGGGCAAGCTGAAGCGGCACCCATTCCAGAACTCTCCCCCGACGCTTAAGGGCCCGGGCCAGCACCGCCACCGTCACCCCCGGCAGGGCGCTTTCGGCCGCGGGCGTCAACAAACGGCCGTCATGGGCGATAATCAGGCTGGTGGCGGCCCCTTCGGAGACCGCGCCGTCCGCCTCCAGAATCAGGGCTTCCCGGGCGCCCTGTTCCAGGGCGTACTGCCGGGCTGCCAGATAGAAGAGATAATTCAGGCTCTTGTGCCGCCCGAGAAAGGTGGTGCGCCGCTCCGGGAAGACCGCCAGCGGCCAGCCGGCGTGGTATTCTTCGGGGCAGGGGGGCGTATAGGGCCGGGCGGAGATGATCAGGGTGGGGGACGGGGACTCCGGCAGCCCCAACCCGGCGGCCTCCCCCCGGGTCAGGAGGATTTTCACCGCGGCGGTCTCCGGCATCAGACCGTTGGCGGCCAGGAGCCGCGCAAGCCTTTCCTTCCAGGGCACCCCCTCCGGAACCGTAATCCGAAAGGCCCGGGCCGAGGCGATGAGACGCGCCAGATGCTCGTCCAGGAATAGGGCGCGCCCCTTTTCGGCCCGCAGGGTTTCGAAAAACCCGTCCCCATAGAGGAAGCCCCGGTCTTCCACCGACACCCGGGCTTGGGCCAGGGGCGTCAAGTGGTCATTTATCCAGACCCAGGCTGGTGTTGCCATCCGCGGCCGGCCTTTCCGGGAGCAGGGGCGCCTGCACTCCCCCGGCGCCTTCCCCCGTCCCTTTTTCTCCCTCAATCAATCGAAACAGGGTGCGGCCTTTGTGGAGGGTTTCCTCAAATTCCGCTTCCTCATCCGAATCAAAGACTACCCCGCCCCCCACGGAAAAATGGCCCCAGCCGTCGGCCGCAATGCCGGTGCGGATGGCCACGTTCAGGTCCATATTGCGGTGCAATCCCAAATACCCCAGGGCGCCGGTGTACACATGGCGCACGTGGGGTTCCAGTTCGTCGATGATTTCCATGGCCCGGATTTTGGGGCAGCCGGTGATGGACCCCCCCGGAAAGGTGGCCCGGAGGATGTCCACTTGGCCGACGTCCGGCTGCAGGCGGCCGGTGACAATGGACACCAGATGATAAACATTCTGATAGGCTTCCAGGCGCTTGTGCTCCTGCACCCGGACGCTCTTGGCCCGGCAGACCTTGCCCAGATCATTGCGCAACAGGTCCACGATCATGGACAGTTCGGCGTCGTCCTTGAGGCTGGCCGCCAACTCCCGCCGCTGGGCCTCGTCTTCTTCAGGGGTGCGGCCCCGGGGGCGGGTGCCCTTGATGGGGCGGGTCTCCAGATAGTCCTCCCGCCGGAACAAAAAGCGCTCCATGGAGGTGGAAAAGATGACACTGTCGCGGCAATTGAGGTAGGCGTAAAACGGCGCCGGATTGAGCGCGAACAACCGGCAGAAAAGGCCGTAGGGGTCGCCGTGCAGCGGGAAGGAAAAGCGCTGGGACAGGTTGACCTGATACACATCGCCGTTTTTGATGTATTCCCGGATGCGGCCCACGGCCCGGAGGTAATCTTCCCGGGTAAAATTGCTTCTCAGGCGGCCGACCCGAAACCCCGGGGGGTGGTGGTTGCCGGGGGGGATCTCGGCTGAGCCCGGCGTCACCCTTCCTTTGGCATCCTCCCAGACCACCTCCAGGGAGAAGAACCGGTTGGCCCGGCGGTCGTGCACCACCAGCCGCCGGGGGAAAGCGAAGACCAGTTCCGGGAGGCCCAGATCGTCCTGGGCCGTGGTGGGCAGGCGTTCCAGATGGTTTTTCAGGTCATAGGCCAAAAACCCCAACCCCCCGGCGGAGAAGGGCGCCACCGGGGGAGGGCCGGGAAGCTCCAGGGCGCCCAGCACCTCATCCAGCACTTCGAAGGGATTTCCCACCATTTCGGTGGATTCCTCGCCCCGGTCAAGCTGAATCCTGTTGCCCTTGGCCCTGATTACCAAAAAGGGGTCCCAACCCATGAGGGAATAGCCGGCGCAATCCAGGTCGCCGCCGCTCAACAGCAGCATGGCGTAGGGCATCCGCCGGAAGGGGGCGAAGACCTCAGCCAGGTCAGCCCCTTCTCGGGGAGGCTGGAACGGCCGTTCTTTGATATCAACAATGCGTCCGAACATGGTGTCCTGAAGAGTTTTTTTGTGGGGGAGGGGGCCCGGGCCCGGTGGCCCCCTGCCCCCTCCCCCAACCCCTTAACGTTTTTTATGGGCAGGCAAGTCGGGGCGAAAGCCCCGCCTTGCCTGCCCCCAATAAAGGGGGTTGGGAGGGGGGC
>JBGSLA010000064.1:0-2326 GCA_041740935.1 Desulfobaccales bacterium
TCTGCGGCGCTCCGGGGAGGGCGCCGCCCGCTTCTGCCGGGCGCGAGGGCTCGAACCCCGGGTGGTCCCTGAGTTCCGGGAGATTCACTTCGGCGTCTGGGAAGGGCTGACCTTTGAGGAGATTGCCGAACAGTATCCGGAGGAGCTGGCCGGACGGCTCCGGGACCTGGCCAACTTCCGCATCCCCCGGGGGGAAAGCCTGGGGGACCTCAGGGACCGGGTCGTGCCCCGCCTGAAAGAACTGGTGGCCGCCCATCCGGGACAATCCCTGGTCCTGGTGGCCCACGCCGGCGTCAACCGGGTCATCCTCTGCGAAGCCCTGTCCCTCCCCCTGGAACACCTTTTCCGCCTGGACCAGAACCACGGCTGCCTCAACATCATCGACTATTTCGCCGACTTCACCGTGGTCCGCCTGATCAACGGCGGGGTGAACGGCTATTAAGACGGTTTTCAGTTTTCGGTTTTCGGCAGAAAATAGTAAATGCCACCTCCCCTGCCCCCTCCCCCCCAGAGAAAATTTCACAGCGACCGGTCGGCCTCCCGGATGACGCTTGGCGGCACGGGGTGGATTTCCAGACGCTGCAACAGATCCAGGACCATGCGGGCCGTGGCCCCCCAGATAACGGTCTCCTGATATTTCCAGCAAAACACCTGGAAGGTTTGGCCCCGAAAGGTATAGGGTCCGGCGCTCCAGCGCTCCGGCTGGCAAAAATCCGCCACCGGGAAAAAAAGCAGGCGCCTGACCTCGTGGTGGTTCAGGCGGAAATCATAAGGGTGGGGGATTAAAGCGACAAAGGGGTGGATCCAGTAGCCCGTGGTGGTGGATACCGGTGTGAGGTCCCCTAGAATCTCCACCGCCGCGGCCGGCAGGCCGATCTCCTCTTCGGTCTCCCTTAAGGCCGTGGCCAACAGGTCGTGGTCGCCCTGGTCCCGGACGCCGCCGGGAAAGGATATTTGCCCCTGGTGGTCCCTTAAGTGCATGGTGCGCTGGGTGAACAGCATCCGGAGTTCGCCCCCGGCCTCGAACACCGGGGCCAGGACGCCGGCCGGCAGCAGGCCCTCCGGCGCCACCAGGCAGCGATCGACGAGAGACTGGCGGGACTTGAGGGAATCCAGGGTCAGAGGCACACAGAATTTGTACCACGCTTTCTCGGGTCAGACAACGGCGGAAAACCTCGGCAAGGGATTTGACAAGGGCAACGGGGTGATTTACGGTAATACATAGAATCTGTTGGCCACAATTCTTCCCTGCCCCAAAACTTACTGTCGAAGGGAGAACCAGAACCATGACCAAGGTGCAGGAATATCTGCTCAAGGCCTTGAAAGATGCCCTCCAGATGGAGGTGGACGGCCGCCAGTTTTACCTCGAAGCCGCCCAAAAGGCCCAAAACGAGGGCGTCCGCCATATCCTGGATTATCTGGCCGAATCGGAAGTGTACCACATCAAAAAGTTTAACGAGATTTATCAGAGCCTGGGAAAGGACCCCACCTGGACCGAGCAGCTGGCCGAATTCAAGCCCCCCAAAGGCGAACCTTACGCCTGCGTCATGGCCATGACCGAGGCGGGGCCGGGGGTCGGCGGCCAAGACGATCTGGAGGCCCTGAAAACCGGCCTCAAAATGGAGCAGTGCTCCATCGACTATTACACCAGGCTGGCCAAAGAAACCCCCATCCCGCTGGCCCGGCGCTTCTTCATGAGCCTGGCCCACGAAGAGCGGGGCCATTATCTCATGCTCCTGGACATGCACAACTACCTCACCGACCCGGCCGACTGGTTTTACGTCACCGAGATGTCCATGGTGGACGGCGGGTGAGGAGTGGGCTTTGAGCTGTGAGCTTTAAGCTTTAAGCTTTAGGCTTTAGGCTTTGGGCTTTGGACCTTGAACCTTGAACTTTGAACCTTGAACTTTCATGGAACTGATCGTCCTGGGATCGGGCACCGGGGTGCCGTCGCTCCGGCGGGGGGCGCCGGCCTATGCGGTTTTGGCCGCGGGTCGGCTCATCCTGCTCGACCTGGGGAGCGGCGCCTGCCGGGCCCTGCTGCGCCATGACCTGAACTTTTCCCAGGTTGACCTCATCGCCCTGTCCCACCTGCACCCGGACCACATCGGCGACCTGGTACCCTTTTTCTTCGCCTCCCGCTACGCCCTGGGCTACACGCGTGAGGAGCCCTTCTGGCTCCTGGCCGCCCGGGGCTTTGCGGATTTCCACGAGCGCCTCAAGGGCGCCTTCGGCCAGTGGGTGGAGGCGCCGCCGGGCCTGCTGAGGCTGCAGGAGCTGAACCCCGACGCACCCGACCGCTTCGCCTGGGAGGGCCTCGCCGTCA
>JBGSLA010000065.1:0-12532 GCA_041740935.1 Desulfobaccales bacterium
AGCCCCCCTCCCCCGCCTCAAACCTTTCTTCCCCGAAACCCGCACCCTCCGATCAATCCCTTTCCAGGGCCAAGTCAAGCAGCCGGTCCAGTAATTGGGGAAAGGCCAGTCCCATGGCCTGGGCCGCCTGGGGAAAGAGGCTGGTGGCGGTCATGCCCGGGATGGTGTTGGTCTCCAGCACGAAAATCTCCCCGTCCCGGATAATCATGTCAGTGCGGCTGTAGCCCCGGCAGTGCAGGGCCCGGTGCGCAATGAGCGCGGTCTCCCGGGCTCTCTGGGCGATGGCCTCATCCAGCCGGGCCGGGACAATCTCGGTGGACGCGCCGGCCGTGTATTTGGCCTCGTAATCAAAAAAATCATACTTATCCGACGGCACGATTTCCACCAGAGGCAGGGCCGTAAGCTTTTTGTTCCCCAGGACCCCGCCGGTCACCTCCATCCCCTGCAGGAACTCTTCCACCAGGACGCGATGGTCATATAGAAACGCGGCCTTGAGGCCTTTTGCCAGTTCTTCAAGGGTGCGGGCCTTGGCGACCCCGATGCTGGAGCCCTCGTTCACCGGCTTGATGACCACCGGCAGGCCCAGGTGGGCTTCGATCTCCTCCGGGCTCGGGGCCTCGCCTTTATTGAAAAACAGAGCCCGGCTGACCTTAAGCCCTGCCTGCTGATAGAGGATTTTGCTCAGTTCCTTGTTCATCCCCAGGGCGCTCCCCAGGATCCCCGAGCCCTGGTAAGGGATGCCCAGCAGGTCCAGCAGGCCCTGGAGGGAGCCGTCCTCCCCGCCCCGGCCGTGCATGATCACCAGGGCCGCGTCGAGTTTCGGGGCGTCCTGCACCAGACGTTCCAGGTCATCCCGGGGATCGTAGCGGCGGATGTCGTATCTGGCTTTATCCAGGGCCTGAAAGACCTGTTCCCCGCTTTTTAAGGATACTTCCCGCTCGGCGGATTTGCCGCCGGCAATGAGGGCAAGACGCAGTTTGGTCATGGTTCTCTCCCGGTATGATGAAGTTGCATGAGGTCCACAGGGTTAAGACTCAGGCGGGCGAAGAGCTTGGCCTCCAGGCGCTGGGCCTTTTCTTCCAGGAGGCTGATGCGGCCCAGGGCCTCTGCGGTCCGGCCGTAGCGCTCTTTCAAGTCGGCAAAGCGGGCCGCCAGGGTCACCACCTGGGTGTGCAGCACCCGTTTGTCGGCGTAGTTGACCACTTCCGCTTCCCGGAGGGCCCGGGGGTCGTGGCCGTCGGGCTGCAACAAGACGTGCTCCCGCACCACCCGGGCCACCTCGGGGAAGCCGGCCCGGCGCAGGGCTTGGGCCCCCCATTCGGCATGGTTGAGCTGGGTGCCCAGGCACGGGGTCTTGCCCAGGTCGTGGAGCAGGGCCCCCGCTTCGATGAGTTCCAGGTGCAGCGGAAAACCGGCCTCCGCCAGGGAGGTCCCCAGGTGCAGGGCCACCTCGGTCACCAGCAGGGAGTGCTCCCGGATATGGGCCAACATACCATGCTTGGCCATGAGGACCAAACATTCCCGGCGGGAGGGAATGGCGATGTGGTGCAATCTTGCGGTCATGACGTCTTTATATCAATTTCTCCACCAAAACCACGGCATATGCGGCCATGCCCTCCTCCCGGCCGGCAAAGCCCATCTTCTCGGTGCTGGTGGCCTTGATGTTCACCGCGTCCGGGGCCAGGCCCAGGATGGGGGCGAGGTTGTCGATCATCCGGGGAATGTGGGGGGCAAGGCGAGGCCGCTCCGCCACGAGGGTGAGGTCCACGTTCACCGGCTCATAGCCCCGGGCGCGCACCAGGGCCATGATGCGCTCCAGCAGAATCAGGCTGGAAATCCCCCGATAGGCCGGGTCCGTGTCGGGAAAATGACGCCCCAGGTCCCCCGCACCCACCGCGCCCAAGAGCGCATCCCCCAGCGCGTGGGTCAGCACATCCGCGTCCGAGTGGCCGCTCAGGCCCGCCGGGTGCGGGATTTCCACGCCCCCCAGGATAAGGGGGCGGCCAGGGGTCAAACGGTGGGCGTCGTAGCCGAATCCGACTCGCATCATAGGATTTACCGAAAAGACATGATGGCTTCGGCCATCTTCAGGTCGTCCGGGGTGGTAATCTTTAAGTTCAGGACCGAGCCCCGCACCACCACCACGGTTTTCCCCAGGGCCTCCACCAGGGCCGCCTCGTCGGTGGCGTAAAACTCCCGGCTCATGGCTTCCTGGTAGGCCTGCCAGAGAAGCGAGGCCCGGAAGGCCTGGGGGGTCTGGACCTGCCAGAGCTCCCGGCGGTCCACCGTTTCCACCACTTCCCCCCTGGAGTTCACCCGCTTCAGGGTATCCTGACAGGGGACCCCCAGGATGGCGGCCCCGTGGCGCCGGGCCGCGGCCACCACCTGGCTGATCAGGGCCGGCTCCACCAGGGGCCGCACGCCGTCGTGGACCAGGATGACGTCCACGGTCTCCGCTTCCTGTTTGAGGATTTTCAGAGCCTGGTACACGCTGTCCTGGCGCTCCTTGCCGCCCGGCACCAGGCGCAGCACTTTTTTCACGGGGTGGGGGGCGATGACCTCCCGCTGGCAAAACTCCAGGTCATCCGGATGCACCACCACCAGCACCTCATGCACTTCCGGGACCTTCTCGAAGACTTCCAGGGTGTGAATCAGGATGGGTTTGCCGGCCAGGTGCAGGTAGGTCTTGGGGGTGTCCTGCTCCATGCGCCGTCCCAGGCCGGCCGCGGCGATGACCGCGGCCACTCTCACGACCAGCCCTCCGGGGCCCCCTGCCGGGAGACCGTCCCGGCCCGGCCCGGCAGGCGCCCCTGGTAAATCGAAGCCTCAGGGATGTCTTGGGACCGCCGGAGCAGTTCCCGGGCCCAATCCGCCAGGCGGAAAAAGGTCACCCCGCTCTCCAGGCTTCGATCCAAAAAACGGGCAAAGGCCTCCCGGAAGGGGCCCCCCTCCAGTTCGGCGTGCAACGTCAGGACCTGGGGTTGCCCCTTTCCCAGGCGGGAGAGGATCAGGTCAAAAAAATCCGCCACCGTGCAGCCCTGAAAACCCAGGAGTTCGTCCAGGGTGGGGAGCGTGGTGGGAATTTCCAAAAGCGGGCTCACCCAGTCGCCGAACCGGGGAAAATAGGGAGCGGTGCCCCGGGTGTCGCTGGCATAAAGCATCCCGGCCGCGGCCAGGGCCTCCCGGCTCACCCGGCCGGCCTGCCACCCGGGCGCCGCGAAGGAATCCGCCGGGGCCCCCAGAACTTCGGCAAACGCGGCCTGGGCCTGGCGGATTTCCTGATCCACTTCCTGCCTGGACATGCTTAAAACCCGGTCGTGCCAGCGCACGTGGTCATAGCCGTGCAGGCCGATTTCATGGCCGGCGGTCTGCACCAGGGGCAAGATCTGGGGCGCCGCATCGGCGATCCGGGGCGCGGGCAAGAGAGTGCCGTACAACATGGTGGGAAAACCATAGACCGAAGGGGCCCTGGTTCTCAACATTTTTTCCACAAAACCCCGCTGGCGGAAGGCCCGGAAGATGGCCCGGCCGGAGTTGTCCGGGCCCAGGGCCGCGAAAAACGAGGCCCTGAGGCCCCGCCGGCCCAGGATAGCCAGCAGCGCGGGCACCCCCCCGGTCAAGCCGCTCAGGGTGTCCACGTCCACTTTGAGAGCTAAGCGCAAGAGTGTCGCCTGTTGGTTAGTCTCCATCCGGAAACTACTTAAAATTCCCCTTTTTAAAGGGGGGGTTAGGGGCAATGCTGTTCACTTAAGGCATAACAGATCAGGCAACATCAATTTTTTTGTCATTCTGAGGGAGCCGCAGGCGACCGATGAATCTCAAAGACCGAGATGCTTCGCTGCGCTCAGCATGACAAAAAAGCGAATAACATGTAGGGGTGGGCTTTGCCCACCAATCCCTGAAACCGCCTAAGTGAACAGCATTGACCCTAAATCACCCTTTTTAAAAGGGGGACTTAAAAACCGTTTTCGAAAAGGAGATGTTTCCGGATGAAAATTAGTTATGAAAAATTCATGGTTCAAGGTTCAAAGTTATAGCGGCGGGCGGAGCCCGCCCTACGCGGCTGTCCTGAAAAGTTCTTCCTTATCCCCCTCCCCCCACACCATGGCCTTGAGATTACCAGAACCCCCCAAATGGCGCGACAGATTTCTCACTCAAGGATCGGCAACCCCGGCAACCCCGGCGTCGAGCCCGGCAAGACCCTTCACCCCGGCGCCCGCCAACCTTGATTAGCCCAGGCCAGACCCATTTTCTTGCAGTTCTGCACAGAATTCAGTATAGAAAAGAAAGATAAAGAATGCGGATAGTTAGACGGAAAGGTCGTCGCAGGTTCAAAGCCGCGGCTCCGGGATAGTATGATTATCTAACCTCCCAAGAAAAAATTTTTTGATTATTCATTGTATGCTCAGAAGAATCGCGCTGCTGGTGTGGATAATGTTAATCTGCGGCGCTGCCCCCGGGGCGGCGGGGGACAATGCCGTAAAAATCGGCCTGACGGTTTCCCATAGCGGCCCTTACCGGGAACCCTCCAGCATGATTCATACCGCCTTCAAAATCTGGGAACAGGAGACCAATGCCCGGGGGGGACTCCTGAACCGGCCGGTGCGCCTGGTGGTGTATGATGATCAGAGCAAACCGGAGTTGGTGCGCCAACTCTACCGGCAGCTCATAGAAAAGGACGGGGTGGAGCTGGTATTTTCCCCCTACAGCACCCCCCTGACCCTGGCCGCCTCTGAAGTGACCGAAGCCCACAAGTACGTCATGCTGGCCTGCGGGGCCTCGGGCGAGGCCATCTGGTCCCGGGGCTACACCTACATTTTCGGCATTTACGCCCCGGCCAGGCGCTATTTCATCGGTTTTCTCGACCTCATCGCCCGGCATGGCCTCAGCTCCGTGGCCATTGTGGCGGAAAACACCTCCTTCAACCTGAGCTGCGCCCAGGGAGTCAGAGAGTGGGCTCCCCGGTTCGGGCTTCAGGTGACCCTGGACCGAACCTACCAGAAAGGGGAGGAATTTCCGGGGATTATTCAGGAGATAGGCGAACAGCGCCCCGACAGCGTCATTTTGTGCTCCTATCCCGACGACGGCTACCTGTTCCTCAAGGAATTGGCTAAGGCCTCATATCGCCCCAAAACCCTGTGTTTGGCCATCACTCCTTCCTACCCCGATTTTGGCCGGCGGGTGGGGGACATGGCCGAGGGGATATTCGGCTCCTCCCAGTGGGAACCGGTGAGCCGGATGCCCTTTCCGGGCAGCCGGGAATTTATCGAGAAGTTTCAGGCCGCCACCGGCCAGTTGCCGCAGTACCACGCGGCCTCGGCCTATGCCGCGGGTGAGCTTCTGGCCAAGGCGGTGTGTGCGGTGGGCTCCCTGGATCAGAAGAAAGTCCGTGATTTTATTCACAGTCTCGACACCGTCACCATCATCGGCCGCTTCAAGGTGGACCAGACCGGTCTGCAAATCGGCCACACCCCCCTCCTCATCCAATGGCAGCAGGGAAAAAAGGAAATAGTCTATCCCGCCACCATGCAGAGTGCGCCGCCGAGAATTGACTTTTCCGGGAAGACCCCTGGGCCATGAATCTTTTCAGGAAAATCGATCAAAGCATCATCTGGAGTCTCCTCCTGCCGATTGTGGCCATCGCCCTGGTGGTGTCCGTCATGGCGGTGAGTTATTTGACCCGGACTTTCGACTCCTTCATGAGAGACCAGGTGGCTGCGGATCTGAAGTTGGCGGTGGAGTTGGGAGTGGGCATCTGTGAAGAGCGGCTCAACAATCTCCTGTCCCTGCGCCTGGAACAGGACCCCGAGATGATGGCCGCCTACCGCAACCATGCCCTGGGGGAAATCAAGCAGCTGTCGAAAAAATTTCATAACATTCACCTGCTGGTCATTGAAAACCAGAAAACCGTCCTGGCGGCATCCCGGGATTTTCCTCAGAAGCATCTGCACCTGCCGGCCATGGTGAAAAGGCCCGGCAGCCTGGTGAGGGCGGACTTGTGGGGTGAGCCCCTCCTGCTGTCCCACGAATATTTCCCCCTGTGGCGCTGGCATATTGTCAGTTTCATCTCGGCCGAAGATTACGCCGCGCCGGCGATATTCACCAAAAGAGTCATCTTTGTGGGGGTGTTTGTGGGGGTGGCCATCATCCTGCTGGTGGTCTTCCTGGTTTTTTACCTCCGGGTGCAACGTCCCCTGCACAACCTCATCCGGGCCACCGTGGCCCTGGGGGGCGGCAAGTTCGAAACCCTGGAGGTCAAAAGAAAGGACGAGATCGGCCAGGTCAGCCTGGCGTTTAACGACATGGCGGCCAAGCTCGGAGCGGCTTACGAGGCCCTGCGCAAAAGCGAGGCCACCCTGAGAAGCCTGTTCAGGGCCGCGCCCATCGGCATCGGGCTGATACAAAATCGCATTTTCCTGCTGATCAACGAAGAGATTTCCCGCATGACGGGCTACTCGGGCGAGGAGCTGGAGGGCCGCAGCGCCCGGTTGCTCTATGCCGGCGAGGCTGAGTTCCAGCGGGTGGGGACCGAAAAATACCAGGACATCCAGGAACAAGGCGTGGGGATCATTGAAACCCAGTGGCGGCGCCGGGACGGCCAACTCATTGACGTGCTCCTGAGTTCATCTTTCATCGATCCGGTCGACCCCGGGGCCGGCGCGGTCTTCACCGCGCTGGACGTCACCGCCCGGAAGCGGGCGGAGGCGGACCTGTGCAAGTACCAGGGGGACCTGGAGAACATGGTGGAGGAACGCACCCTGAACCTGCTCCGGCTCAATCAGGTGCTCCAGCGGGAAATCGCCGAGCACCGGCGCACCGAAGGGGCCCTGATGGAAAGCGAGGCCCGCTTTCGCACCATCTTTGAGGGCGCGCCCGTGGGCATCAGTCTCAGGGACCAGGAGGGCAGGCTGGTGGCCTGCAATCCGGCGCTGGAAAAGATTTTGGGGTACAACGAGGCCGAACTGCGGAAACTGGGTTGGGGCTTCCTGCAGGCCGACCACCGCTCTCAGTTTTTAGAGTTATTTCAGGACTTGTTGGCGGGACGGCGGCAGTCCTTCACCGTCGAAAGCATGTCAGTTCGCCAAAATGGCAGCCTGGTGTGGGGTCTGGTGAGCGTCAGCCTGTTGCTGGCCAAGGACGGCAGCACCTGGTATGCCCTGGAGCTTATCCAGGACATCACCGCGGACAAGCAATTGCAGGCGGAACGGCTGGATTACGAGGAAAAGCTGCGGTCCCTGGCGGCCGAACTGACCCTGGCCGAAGAACGGGAGCGCCGCCGCCTGGCCGCGGACCTCCACGACCACATCGGCCAGATCCTGGCCCTGGTGCAGATCCGGTTGGGCGAACTCAGCCAGGCGGGCCAGACCCCGGTCCCGCCCAAAGTTGTTCAGGAAATCAGGGACCACGTGGGCCAGGCCATCCACTACACCCGCTCCCTGACCTTCGAGCTGGGGCTGCCGGTGCTCTATGATCTGGGCCTGGAGGCCGCGGTGGACTGGCTGGCCGAACAATACCAGGCCCAACACGGACTCCAGGTCGCCGTCCGCCAGGACATGTTTCCCAAACCTTTGGGGGAGGCCACCAGTCTCCTGGTGTTTCGCATCCTCCGGGAGGTGCTCACCAACGTGGTGAAACATGCCCGGGCCAGCCGGGTGGACATCAACCTCAGACGGGACGATCACCATCTCCTGGTGCAGGTAGCCGACGACGGCATCGGCTTCAGTCAGGTGAAACTCGCCGCATCTTCCATGAATGACAGCGGCTACGGCCTCTTCAGCATCAAAGAACGCCTGGGGCACATGGGGGGCTCCCTGGACATCGACTCCCGCCCCGACCACGGCACCCTGGTGACCATCTCCATCCCCCTGGCCGAAGCGCCGCCCACCCTGCATTGACCCCGAAGTGAAAACCGGAAGGCGTTCGCTGCCGACCCCGGTAGCACGGGCTTCCAGCCCGTGGGAACCCCCTCCCCCACAAGCTCTTATGCCAATTTCGGATTGAAACGAAACCAACGAAGGGCACAACAACCTGTTTTTCTTATTTTTTTCTGAAAACAGAAAACCGCCAACCGCAAACCCTATTACAACTCCACCACTTCCGAGTCCACCGCCTGGCCCATGAACAGGCTGGCCAGGTGCTGGAAGCGGGGGGTGAGGTCGGTGGTGAGGTAGCGCCGGCCGCCCCCCCGGCTAAGGCGGGATTCCAGTTCCGGGTGGCGCTTCAGGTAATCCACCAGTTTGCCGGCGGTGACCTGGCCGGAGCAGATGAGGCGGATGCCGTTCCCCATGAGCGAGGCGATGCGCTCCTTGAGGATGGAGTAATGGGTGCAGCCCAGGATGAGGGTGTCCACCGCAGCCTCTTGCAGGGAGGCCAGGTAGCGCCGGAGGATCATGGCGGTGCCTTCCCAGTCCTGCTCCCCCTCTTCGATCAGGGGCACCAGCAGCGGGCAGGCCTGCTGAAACACCCGGACCTCGGGGTCCAGCTTGTGCAGCTCGATTTCAAAGGAGCGGGAAGAAACGGTGCCTTCGGTGCCGATGACCCCGATGCGCCTGCCGGGGGAGGCGGCCAGGGCCTCTTCCACCGTGGGGATCAGCACCCCCAAAACCCGCCGCTGTGGAAAGTGCTCCACCAGATAACCCTGCTGGATGGTGCGCAGGGCCTTGGCGGAGGCGGTGTGGCAGGCCAAAATGATGAGCCGGCAGCCCTGGCGGAACAGAAAATCTACCGCCTGCTCGGTGAAGCGGATGACCACCCGGTCAGACCGGGTGCCGTAGGGAATGCGGGCGTTGTCCCCCAGGTACAGGTAATCGTACTGAGGGAGCACCGCCAGAAACTCCTTAAGCACCACCAGCCCGCCGAAGCCTGAATCAAAGACGCCGATCAAAACTCTGTCCTCCCAGGGGATGAAAGAGGGATTTTCAAGGTGCGGTCTTTTTTACCACCACGCAGAGACTTACGGGCTCATGCACGCCCTTCAGCTGCGCCTCAAAAGTTCGGACGCAGCAGGGCATGTTCGGCAGTTGCCGACAGGCCTCTTCGGAGAGAACCACCTCGCCGCCCCGGGCCTCGGCCTGGAGGCGATGGGTGACGTTCACCGCGGAACCCACGATACCATATTTTGTCCGGGTTTCAGAGCCGATGTTGCCCACCACCACCTCGCCGGCGTGCAGGCCGATACCCATTTCCAGGGCGGGCAGCCCGAGGGGGCCGGCTTCGGCGTTCACCCCGGTCATGGCGGCCTGCATATCCACGGCGCACTGATAGGCTTGCTGCACGGCCTGGGCCAGGGGTCCATCCAGGGGGTCAAAAAAAGCCAGGATTTCATCCCCCAAAAAATCCACAATAATGCCCTCATGGGCCTGAATGATGTCCACCATGCGGGAAAAAAAGCCATTCAGCAGGTGAATGGTGGCTTCCGGGCTCAAACGTTCGGCTGTGGGCGTGAAGTCCCGCAGGTCGGCGAACAGCATGGCCACACCCCGCTTTTCCCCTCCCAGGAGCTGGGCCTGGGGCCGTTTCAAAAGCTTCCGGGCAATTTCCGGATCAACGTAGCGGCCGAAGGTGTCGCGGATGAAATCCCGTTCCTTCAAACCCGCGGTCATGGCATTGAAGCTTTGGATGAGCTGGCCGATTTCATCCGGCCTCGAGGTGGTCAAGGGTTCGCCATAATCCCCCTGGGCTACTTGCCTGGCCCGCTGGGAGAGCTGCCGGATGGAGCTGACCACGGGGGAGACTCCCAGCCGTATCAACAGCAGAATGAGCACCACGCAGGCAAGGCCGGCGGCGAAAAAGTAGTCACGGAAACGGATAATGGGCTCGAGAACCTGTTCCCCTTGGACATACAGAATAATGGTCCAGGGAGCGGTGTGCAGGCGGTAGAAGCCAATGACCTTGGGGGGTGGCCTGCCCGGGCCCATGAGGGTGCCAAAGGACTTGGTCTGCATCTCTTGCAGCAACTTCCTGTCCAGCGGGTCATGGCTATCCCCCAGGCTGGCCATGCCCTTCATCTGGGGATCGGTGTGGGCCAGATAGCGGCCCTGGTTGTCCACCAGGCAGGCCTGGTAACTTTGGACCCAGCCTACAGAGAGGACATCCTGCATCAAATACTGGAAACTGACCACGGTTTGCAGTCGCCCTAAAATATGGCCCTCGCCGTCCAGGAGATCAGCCTCGATGGTGACGCTCTCTTGACCTTTCTCATAAAGAAAACGGGGAGAAGACAGGGCGGCCACCATCTGGGCCTGAGCCGGTAGAGGCCGGGTCAGGCCGGTGAGGAGCACCTCCTGCTTTTGCCCGTCCTGCCACAGAAGCTTCACATCCTTTACTGCCGGCAGTTTTCGTAAATGTTCTAAAATCCAGGTTTGCGTGTCCTGGCGATGGGGGCCTGAGCCTACCTGGGAGAAACTTTCCATCCAGGCTAAAGGCTGGGAAAGGCGCATGTCCAGGTAGTGGGCGGCCCGCTCCAGACGCAGCACCGCAGATTCCTGCCATTCCTCGAGCAGGTTTTGACGGGCGTAGAGAAATCCCAGGAGCCCCACCCCCAAAAGCAGCAGACCCACGGGTAGCAATAGGAAGACGAGCAACTGACGCTGGAGTGTTTTGAAGCGAACCATGAATACCGGAAACCCCAGGGAAGGCGGGGCTCCCCGGAGAAATTTCAATAACCCTTGATTATTCCGACAGCTTTAAGATGGTGCCTCGCCGCAGGGCGCCGGCGAGCGTCCAGCGCAACAACAGGTAACCCAGGCCCAAATATATCACACTTTGCCCAAAGCCATACACCAGGGGACGGGGCGACAGGAGGGGAAAGCCGTAAAAGTGGCGGAAATAGTCGAGGAAATGGGTCAGGGGCACAAACTGGGCCACTTCCCGGAGGCCGGCCGGCAGGATGGTCACCGGATAATAAAGACCGCAGAGCAGGAACAGCAGGTAGGAAAAGGACCAGGCGGCCACTTCGGACCGGTGGCCGAAGCGCAGCACCAGGGCCAGGACCGACATGCCGATGATGGCGGCGTTGAGGAACAGGCCGAGGAGAAAGATCAGCAGACCCGGGAGGCCGGGGCGGCTCAGGTCCATGTCGAACAGCCACATGCTGAGCAGCCCCATGACCAGAAACACCAGAAAGCCCCGCAGCAGGCCCACCAGGCCGGCCCCCACCAGCACGTGGGTCAGGCTGATGGGCGCGATGAAGGTGTGTTTCAGGCTCTTGGACCAGACGTCGTACAGCAGGGAATAGGACAGGTCCAGTTGGGCGATCTGGATGACGTTCATGCTCACCGCGCCGATGAGCACAAAGGTGACGATGTCCGCCTCCAGTCGGAGAAACCGGGTGAGCAGACCCACGGACAGGATGCCGATCAGGGGCCAGAAGAGCATCTCAAAGACCGCGAAGACATTCCGCCGGTTGACCAGCAGGCTTCGGGTCGCAAAGGCCCAGATTTTGTTGAGCTCAGTGGGTAATTTCACGGTAAAGCTCTTCCAGATCCGCCTCTTTGACCCTGACCTCGGGCGGGTGCGGGGATTGCCGGGTGATTTCCTCCAGCAAAAGCGCCAGCCGGGTCTCCACCCGGTCCAGGACCAGGAGCACCTGGGAGTCCCTGACCTCCGCGGACAGCACCCCCGGTAGGCGCTGATAGTCCAGAGGGGGCACGCCGTTTTTAAAAGTAAGGGACAAACGGTCCCCCAGGCCCAGGCGGGCCTGAAGTTCCGGGATGGTGCCGGTGGCCAGCAGCCGCCCGTCCTTGAGAAAGGTCACCCCGCTGCACAGCATCTCCGCCTCCCGCAGGTTATGGGTGGTGAGCAGGATGGTGAGGCCGGTGTCCCGGTTGAGGCGGAGGATTTCCTCCTGGGTATGGCGGGCCATTTCGGGGTCGAGGCCGGAGGTGGGCTCATCCAGAAACAACAGTTCCGGGGTGTTGATCAGGGCCTTGGCCAGGGCCAGGCGCTGCTTGAGGCCGGTGGACAGGCTCTCGAATTTGGTCCGGCGATGGGTGGTCAATCTGAAAAGGTGCAGCAATTCCTCCACCTTGTCGGCCAAAACCCGGCCTCCCAGGCCGTAGAGGCGGCCGTAGAAGCGCAGGCATTCCTCCACGGTCAGGGTCCACAGAAAGCGGGCGCTGCTGGCCGCCAGGTTGATGCGCTCCCGGAGGCGGGCCGCGTCCTCCACCACATCCAGCCCCAGGACCGCGGCCCGGCCCCGGTCCGGCAGCAGCACCGTGGTGAGGATGGAGATGAGGGTGGTTTTGCCGGCGCCGTTGGGGCCCAAAACGCCGAAAATCGACCCGGCGGCCACCTCCAGGTCAAGCCCCTGGAGGACCTCCCGGGGAGGTTTGAAAAAGCCGGTGGGGAAAGACTTATAAAGCCCCTGGACCTCAATGGCTGGCTGCATAGGATGGGAAGATGGTGGGGGAGGGGGGTTCCCACGGGCTGGAAGCCCGTGCTACCGGGGTCACAGACCCTTACCCCCTCCCCCACACCCCCTCCCCCAATCCATTAAAGGGGGTTGGGAGGGGGGTTTGGGGGGAGGGCGGGG
>JBGSLA010000066.1:0-19483 GCA_041740935.1 Desulfobaccales bacterium
GACGCCCCTACCTCACCTGCTGCTCCGGTTGCCCCAGCCGCGCCCGGCGCGTCGCCATCTGAAAAGCCGTCCGAAGCCAAGTAATTCCCGCCTTTGACCAAGTTCCTCACACGGCCATCAGCCGGTAGGGCGGCCGTCCCCGGCCGCCCATGGTCCCGGCGGGCACTTAAGGCCCGCGCCGCCCAATTTTTAGATTACCCAAGGCGGGAGGCGCTGCGCTTTCCCGCCACACCCCGCGCCACACCCCGCCCTGCACCCTGCGCCTGCCCGGTTGAGGCGGCTGTGCCGCCTGTCATCCCCTTGATACCAAGCCGCCATCAAAGTGAATCAATTGTAGGGGCTCGATTCATCGAGCCCTTGAAGGGTACAATGAATTACGCCCCTGCGAAAAATTCCTTTTTGATAAAATATTGGTATGAGGGGCGGTTCCGGGTGTCTGCCTGGGATTGCGGCCGCCCCCCCCGGGGCGCCCCTCCACAGCCCCGAAAAAACGGCGGACCGACGGGCGACCTTAAGGTTTTCTTCCCCAGGTGTCGACCATATCTGCACTGAGAAAGTCAAATTTTTCCAGGCCGGAGGTGCATTATGTGGTCAAAATCCAAATCCTGGCTGTTCTGGGGCTGCGCCGTCCTGCTGCTGCCGGCGTTTCTGTCGACGCAGGGGTGTATCGCCGCGGCGGTAGCCGCCGGCGCCCGCAAATCGAAAGCAGCCAAAAGCGAAACCGATTCCACCACCCAACCTGCAACCGAACAGGCGGCCACCGACAAGAGCAGCGCCGGGAAGTGAAGGGAGAAAGTCTCACGCCCCCGAATAGTCACCACCGTCAAGGGTGCGTGAGACGCATCCCATAGTGGTTTTCCCGTATTCAGGCGGTCTTTGGAACATGAACGGCCGGTTTCCAGGCCCCTTTTTGGAAGCCGGCATGATTGCCCAAGGCGGGATGCGCTCCGCTTTCCCGCTACGGCCCTGTCTGGCAGAGTTTTTGCGGGTGCCGCCCACCAACCACCCGGGGGCGCAGGTTTGCCAACCGTGCCTGCACAGGTGAGGACACCTGTGCTACTAATTTTGAGTTTCTGGTTTGTCGACAAAGATTTTGCTTGCATCATGCTAATCTTATTAAGAAATCACTTCAATTTTTTCCGTTTGGTTCCGGCCGCAAGGCCGGGATGTGCCACCTGGCTTTTCCTGATTTTGAGAGAGACAGGGGCTCAGGTGCGCATGTCCCCGGGAAGTTCCCCCGCCTCTTATCTCCGACCGCATCCATAAACGTTAGGAAGGGCCTCCAGCCCGTCCCGGAGGCCGTTTCCCCCGGAACCTCCCCCGTCCATGGACAAGGGGCCGGGGGCTCTGGTATAAAGGTCGGCAAAGGACCTCATGATCGGGGAGGTGGGCCCCATGAACCGCAAGATTCTGCATTCCCTGTGCCTGCTGCTGCTCTACCTGATGGGGGTGAAGGACCTGGCCGCGGCCGGCCCCGAGGCCTACGCCCTCGAACGGCAGCGCCTGGTGGAGTCCCAACTGAAGGCCCGGGACATCGTCGACCCCCGGGTGCTGGCCGCCATGAATGCCGTGCCCCGGCACCGCTTCATGCCGGAGTACCTGGCCCCCCTGGCCTACAGCGACCAGCCCCTGCCCATCGGCTCCGGCCAGACCATCTCCCAGCCCTATATCGTGGCCCTGATGTCCCAGTGGGCCGAAGTGCAGCCCGGCCACAAGGTGCTGGAAGTGGGCACCGGCTCGGGCTACCAGGCCGCGGTCCTGGCCCGCCTCACCGACCGGGTGTTCACTATCGAACTGAGACCGGAACTGGCCAGTGCCGCCACCAAGCGCCTTCTCGAACTCGGCTATGGCGCGATTCAGACCCGCTGCGGCGACGGCTATCAGGGCTGGCCGGAGGAAGCCCCCTTCGACGCCATCCTGGTCACCGCCACCGCGCCGGAGGTGCCGCCGGCCCTGGTCAGCCAGCTTAAGGAAGGGGGGCGCCTGGTCATCCCGGTGGGACGCCCCGGCTCGGTGCAGCAACTCCTGCGCCTGCGGAAGGTCAAGGGCGAAATCCGGGAGGAGGAGCGACTGCCCGTGCTGTTCGTGCCCCTGTTGAAACCGGAAGATGTGAAAAGGTAAACGGACCGGGGGGAGGGCCGGGAAAGCAGTGGCTCCCCCACCCTCCCCCCAGACCCCCCCCCCAACCCCCTGTAGGGGCGGACCCTTGTGTCCGCCCTGGATTGGGGGCGCACCCGCGGGGGCGCCCCTACAAAATGGCGGGGGGTGGCGTGGGGGAGGTGGCAGGGGCCCGCCGGCCCCGGTAGCATGTGCTTCCAGCCCGTGGAGGCCCCCCCTCCCCCACCTTACCGCCGAGCCCCCTCCAACGCCCGGATGAGCTGGGTCAGGCAGTGGTTCACCGGGGTGGGAATGCCGTGGCCGGCCCCCCGGCCCGCGACCTGGGCGTTTAAGGCCTCGATCTCGGTCTTGCGGCCGGCCGTAATATCCTGGAGCATGGAGGAGCGGTTGGCCGCGGTGGCGGCGCAAACCTGTCGCAGACGACTCTCTGGGTCCACGGCAAGATTGACGCCCTCGGCCCGGGCCACGGCCAAAGCTTCGATAGCCGCGGCCACGGCCAAAGTCCAGGCCGGCGCCAGGCCCGGCAGGTCGCCGTTTTTCACCCGCAAGAGAGCCGTGAGGGGGTTGATGCCCACATTCACCAGGAGTTTTTCCCAGAGCACCGCTTCGATGTCCCCCCGGACTTCGCAGGGCAATCCGGCCCGCCGGAAAAGCGCGGCCACCGCCTCCACCCCGGCCGGGGGCACCCGCGACCCCGGCGGCGGGCCGATAGAGGTGGGACCCAAGCCCGCCAGTCGCACCTCCCCTTCCCCCAGTTTGGTGGCCCCGAGAATGCTGGCCCCCCCCAACAGGCGTTCCGGCCCCAGCACCCGACCCATTTCCTCCAGGTTCCCCAAGCCGTTTTGCAAAGTGAGGGCGATGCCGGCGTCCCCCAGGACCAGGGGCAGGCTCCGGGCCGCGGCCCTGGTCTGATGGGCCTTGACCGTGAGGATGGCCAGGTCCGCGGCCCCCCCTTCCGCCGCCAGGGCGATGGGAACCTTGAGGTTCAGCGCGGTTTCCTCGGGCGTCTTCAGGAGCAGCCCCTGGCGCCGCAAAAGCTCGACCCGCTCCGGCCGGTAGTCCACCAGCCAGGGCTCCTCACCGGCCAGGGCGAATTTTGCCGCCAACAGACAGCCGAGGGCCCCGGGGCCCAGAATGGCAACCTTCACAGATACGACTCCGGAGACCGCGGTTTCGGGGTTAATGAAATTTCTCTAAAATTCAAGGCAACCATTTGAAGAAAATGCGTTTTTGGTGAAATGGATATTAAAGCCCTTTAATTTTTCACCGAACTCAGGTAATATTATTGCAAAATTTTTTCCAAAGGGTAGAAAAGCGGTGGGGAGGACATGATGGCGCCTGCAACAGTGTCCAGGTATTTTGATCAGGAACTGGAGGAACTCAAGCAGAAACTTTTGCGCATGGCCACCCTGGCGGAAGAAGCCGTCCAGAAAAGCCTGGGCTCCGTCCTCACCCGCAACTCCGATCTGGCCCGAGATGTCATTACCGACGACATTCAACTAAACAATATGGAACTGGAGATCGAGGATCAGGCCTTCCGGCTGCTGGCCCTGCGGCAGCCTGTGGCCACGGACCTGCGTCTGATCGTGGCGACCATGCGCATCGCCACCACCCTGGAACGCATCGGCGACCAGGGAGTGAACATCGCCGAGCGGGCCCTGGAACTCAACAGCAACCCCCCCGTGGAATTAGCCATCGACCTCAAGGCCCTGGCCGACCTGGCCCTGGGCATGGTGCGCACCAGCATCGAGGCCTTTGTGCAGCAGGACCCCAAGCTCGCCATCCAGGTGTGCCAGCGGGACTCGGAAGTGGATCTGCTGGACGATGAATACACCCAGAAAATTCTGGACTCCATGATCGCCGAGTATCGCTGGGTCACCCGCCTGCATCATTTTATCATCATTGTCCGCAACCTGGAGCGCATTGCCGACCTGGCCACCAACATCGCCGAGGATATCGTGTTCATCATCGAGGGCCGGGTTATCCGGCACCGTTGTGCTGACTGGGCCTTGCTTGAGCATCCAGTCTGACCCTGGCCTGGGCCATCTTTTCCTCCAAAAATTTGACCTCCTCCTCCAGCCGGGGCTGGGACTGCCGGTCCCGCTCCAGGGTTTGGAGCGCGTGCACCACCGAGGTGTGGCTGCGCTGAAACAGGCGTCCCAGTTCCACCACGGTCTTTTTGGTGTACAGGCGGGAAAAATACAGGCCGAGTTGGCGGGCCCGCACCAGCTTTTTCTGCCGCCCCTTCCCCAACAGCTCCCGTAAATTCACCTGGTAATAGTCGCAGACAATCCTTTGGATCTGGCCGACGCTCAGGCGGGGGGCCACGGCTTTGAGGTCCTGGAGGACCTCCTGGGCCAGACGCAGACTAACGGGTTCCCCCAGCAGGGTGGAGCGGGCCGCCAGGCAATCCAGGGCGCTTTGCAGGCGGCGGACATCGCCGCTGATATGCTCCGCCACATGCTCCAGCACCGGGGGAGGGATGTTCACCCCCCGCTCTTCGGCCTTGCTGGCCAGGATGCTCACCCGGGTGGGAAAATCAGGCGGGCCGATGGGGGTGATCAGGCCGCCGGTGAACCGGGAGCGCAGTTCCTGGGACAGGTGGCTGATTTCCCCGGGCAGGTAGCAGCTGGTCAAAACCAGCTTTTTGCGGCGGTCCAGCAGGGTGTCCAAAGTGTAGCACAATTCCGCCTGGAGCTTTTCTTTGCCGCTGAAAAATTGCACCTCCTCCATCAGGAGCACCTCGCACTCCCCCCGGTAGCGCTCCTTGAAGCGGTTCATCTGGTCCCCTTTCAGGGCCTTTACCATGTCATTGGCGAAATCTTCGGCGGTCACATAAAAAACCGACGCCTGGGGCAGGGTGGCCACCAGACAATTCCCCACCGCCTGGGCGAGGTGGCTTTTCCCCAAGCCGGGGGTCGAGGTAAG
Source organism: Desulfobaccales bacterium (assembly GCA_041740935.1). GTDB lineage: Bacteria > Desulfobacterota > Desulfobaccia > Desulfobaccales > 0-14-0-80-60-11 > JBGSLA01. The sequence continues at coordinate 5,047 of JBGSLA010000066.1, forward strand.
AAACAGGATGCCGTTGAAAAAGGTGTCGGTCCGGGCCAGGGCTTCAGCGGAGTGGTAAGCCAGCCGGTTGGAGCCCCCCACCACAAATTTGCTGAAGGTGAACTCCCGGTTCAGGCCCCGGCCCCAACCCCGTCCCTGGCCCGCCAGGGGCAGACGCAGCTGATCGGCCGCGGGCAGCGGCGCCGCCGGGCGCGGCTGACACGGCGCCGGCAACAGCTTAATGGGCAACGCATGGCCTGATTGGGCCAAAACCTGCTGGATATGGGGAAGATAATGGGAAGTGACCCACCGCAGGGCGAAAGGGTTGGGACAGATAAGCTGAAGCTCCCCCTGGGAGGCCAGATTCACCTGCAAGGGTTCGATCCACAAGGAATATCCCGAAGGCGACAGGCAATCCCTCAGGTCAGATTTTACTACTTCCCAAATTTCCTGCATATTTACCCCCGCGGTAACCGGGATGTTACCCGCGGCCTCCCTAAAAAGTCAAAGTCACTGTCTCGAAATCCAGGTTAGAATCCACAGGGACGAAAATAGAGCCAAGGGGCGCTAATACTCAAATTTATCCTCAGGCAATAGAGTAAGGGTTTCCCCTAGGCAAGAAAAACCAGGAATTGCTTATTGTTGCGTCCCTAATCCCATCGGTTTTGGCGGTGCCTCAATCTCGCGATTGCTGGTGTTTTTGCATTTTTTTGTAGGGCTGCGGCAATAGAGGTTACGAAAATTGGTAAGGCGTTAAATTTCCATGAGGATGTCCATAATATTTTTTTTATTTAATATTATTATATGGTTAGCCAATTTGGAGAGGGGTCTCAAGGGCTTGGCGAAGAAGGGCCTGACTCCCGGTGGGCTGCCTTGACAAATCTCCCTCAGGCGCTATGATGTCTAACAGAGGTACACGGTCAGAGGACAGCTATGATCAACTATGTGGCCTATCGGAAGTTTGTCACCCTGCAGAATGGCCAGCGGGTGATGTTCCGGCTCCTCAATGAGCCGGACCGGGAGGAACTGATTCGCCTGTTCCAGGAGGCTCCAGAAGAAGATTTGCGGTTTCTCAAACAGGACGTCAGGGACACCAGGCTGGTGGGTTCCTGGGTGGAAAATCTCGATTACCAAAAGGTATTGCCCCTGGTGGCAGCGGACCTCGAGGGCAACCATCTCATCGCCGACGCCACCCTGCACCGGGGCAGGCACGCGGCCAAGCATATTGCGGAGGTGCGCATCTTTGTCTCCCGGCCCTTCCGCAATCTGGGTTTGGGCTCCCTGATGCTGGAGGACTTGATCAACCTGGCCAAGAAAGCCAATCTCCACTGGCTCAAGGCCGAGATCATCGCGGACCACAAGAAGGTGATCAAGGCCTTTCGCTCCAAAGGCTTTGAAATTAGGGCCACCCTGGAGGACTACTTTATCCGCAAAGACGGCGTCACCCACGACGTGGTCCTCATGCTGCGCCCGGTGCTGAAACGGGAGGAAGCCGATTTTTAGGGTCGGCGGGGAACCGGCCCGGCGCGGTTCTTGAGGGAGGGCTTTGGCCCTCCTTTCGTTATTCTGCTTCTGAAAAGTTGGTCTGGGGCAGGGGGGCGCCCACGGGCTGGAAGCCCGTGCTACCGGGGTGGCAGACCTCTGCTCCCTCCCCCGCACCCCCTATTGGCGCTAAGTTTGGTTAAGGTATTGGAAATACGAAATTCATGGTCATTCTGAGCGTAGCGAAGAATGACCAGAAAATAATTTTTCTTTAATAAATTATGCCTAAGTTAGCGCTCATGCCCACACCCCCTCCCCCAACCCCATAACGTTTTTTATGGCTGGCAAGTCTGGCCGAAGGCCCGCCTTGCCAGCCCCCGTTAAAGGGGGTTGGGGGGGGGTCTGGGGGGAGGGTGGGGGAGCCTCTGCTCCCCCAGCCCTCCCCCCAGGGAGAATTTTCAGGCCATACAGGTGAGCCGCAGGCTCGAGAGCGACTGCCATGAGCGAGGTCATTCCCGGATTGGAAGTTTTCCTTCAGGAGCCGCCGGCTTGGGCGGCAAAGGCGAGCCTCGGCCTGCTGTGCCATCCCCCCAGCGTGGACCGCGGCCTGCGGCCGGCGCCGGAGTTAGTGGCCCGGCGCTTTCCCGGTCAACTGCAGGTGCTTTTTTCCCCCCAGCACGGCTTCCGGGGGGACAAGCAGGACAACATGGTGGCCTCCCCGGATTTTGAGGACCCCGGGCTCCGGGTGCCGGTGGTCAGCCTCTACGGCCCCCGTCTGGACCCGCCCCGAGAGGCCCTGGAAAACATCGACCTTCTGCTGGTGGATTTGCAGGATGTGGGCACCCGGGTCTACACCTATCAGGCCACCCTGGCCCGGGTCATGGCCGCCGCGGCCCCGCTGGGGGTGAAGGTGGCGGTCCTGGACCGGCCCAACCCCATCGGCGGGGTCCAGGCGGAGGGGAATCTCCTGCGGCCCGAGTGGGCCTCCCTGGTGGGCCCCTATCCCCTGCCCATGCGCCACGGCCTCACCCTGGGGGAGCTGGCCCGCTATTACAACCACACCCACAACCTGGGCTGCGACCTGACCGTCATCCCGGCCCGGGGCTGGCGCCGGGCGCAATACGCCGATGAGACCGGCCTCCCCTGGGTCATGCCCTCCCCCAATCTCCCCACCCTGGAGGGAGCCCTGGTTTATCCCGGCCAGGTGCTCCTGGAGGGCACCAACCTCTCCGAAGGCCGGGGCACGACGCGGCCCTTCGAGCTCTGCGGCGCGCCCTTTCTGGAGCCCCGGCGCCTGCTTGATGAACTCCAGGGCTATCACCTCCCCGGGGTCATCTTCCGGGAAGTGGGCTTTGAGCCCACCTTCCACAAATGGCAGGGCGAATTTTGCCGGGGCTTTCAGCTGCATGTCACCGACCGCCGGTCTTTCAAACCCTATTTCACCACCCTGGCGCTCCTCGCCGCCAGCCGCCGCCTCTACCCGGACCGCTTCGCCTGGCGCCCGCCCCCCTACGAATACGAAACCGAACGCCGGCCCATCGATCTGCTCACCGGCGACGCGGCCATCAGGGAGGCCCTGGACGCCGGCCGCCCCCTGGCCGACCTCGAAGCCGCCTGGCAGGCCGACCTCGATGATTTTCGCCAGGCGAGCCGCGAATTTTGGTTGTATGCCTGAGAAGATTCACCGGCAGGGGAAAAAAGAAGATCCAAAAAATCGCGATTTTTTTCGAAATCGGTTCAATTTGTCATCTTAAACGATGTGAAAGATCTCAACTGTACGAAAATACGGAATTCTTCGCTGTGCCCAGAATTACCCAAGTGCCTTATGTCGCCATTAATAAGGCCTAAAGGCAAGACGGGAGATCGCGGCTTCCGGGGAGCGGGTTGGGCTCATTTCGGGCGGGGCAGCGCCGGCGCGCCCCACTTGGACTCGGCCGTGCCGGAAAACAACAGATTGGAAGTTATTTCGGCCAGCTGTTTGATGGCCTCTTCCATGGCCAGGGTAAAATGCCTGGAGGCATAGGCGTTAAAGCCGCTGGCGTCCCGGATTGACGACCCTTTGCCATGCACCGGCAGCTTTTTTATGGTTCTCAGGGACGCGCCGTCGATAATTTCCATGATGACCTGGACTTCCGCCGTGGATTTGGCTTCTTGCCGCAAATAACCGGGGATAAATTCCACGATAACTTTGGAGGTTTGCAGATCGAAGCTGATGATGCGGTCAAATTCCCCTATACGCGGGAGCACCTGGACCACGGCATAATTGGCATACGCCGCTTGAATGCTTCGGGTCAGCGCGGCTTGCACTGCCGGACCCATGATGTAATTATACGTATGTCTTCCCCCGGTGCTGGTTTCCGGCTTGGCGACCCTGGTCAGCTGCTCCAGCTGCGGTGAAAAATACACCGCCAGGCTGGTCGGATATTTGGCGGTGGCCGCAGCCGTGGGCGTAAGGTCGGTGCGGATGGCCCGAAAGTGGATGCAGCCCGAAACCAGCAAAACCGATATCATCAGAAAATTTAATATGTTACCCATGTTTCTGGTCTCTTTCAGGGCGATGGCCCGGTAAGCCGCCCGGCCGGAGTCTTTTATAGCCGTCGCTCATAAGTTTTGGGCCCACCCTTAAAGCATGAAAAGCCGCGTAAGGCGGGCACCGCCCGCCGCTATACCCCTGGACTTTGGACCCTGGACTTTGGACTTTTCAGGACAGCTCCTCATGGGCCGGTGGCCCACCCGCAAATAATGAAAAGCCTTTTCAGGTGTAGGGACAGCCGCCCCCGGCTGTCCACAGAGGGCAGGCGAGGGCGCCTGCCCCTACACGATACGAACTTTTCAGGACAGGATGCAATCAACAGAAGGTCACGGTCTGGTATTACTTAATCTCATCATGATTACTTAGCAGAAGTCAATTTTTTCCGCCATCCGGAATAACCCCCCGGGGCGCCGGAGCGACCCGGCGGCCGCGCCCGGCGGGGGCCTGGTGTTTTCCCGCCATCAGCCCCTTGCCATTCCGGGGCCGCCGATTTATAGATATGGGTACATAGGTGAAATCAGGAGCGCCTGATCTTATTTCTGCCTCTTGCCTGTTGGCGCCTTGGCGCCTTGGCGAGAGGAAACCTTCAGGTGACCTCAGGAGCGAGTAATCCGTGCCGATTTATGAATTTTGTTGCCAGGAATGCGGCAAGGTGTTTGAGCAACTGGTCATGGGGAGCGACGCCCCGGTGGCCTGCCCCGCCTGCCACAGCCCCAAAGTGGAAAAGCTGTTGAGCGCCTGTTCCCTGAGCACCGGGTGCGCGGCGCCCGCCACCTGACGGCGCTGAGGCTCGTCGACTGGCAGTCGACGTGGAGCTGGAGCGCCTCATGTTAAGGCCGGAGGAATTCCGCACCGGGAGTCTGAGCCTGCCGGCCACTGAGGCCGACGAGGTGCCTCTCCTGTGCTTTGCCTGCCCCTATCTGGCCTACAAGGAGTTCTCCATGAACGAAGCCGAGGGCCTGTTTTACTACTATTGCGCCTATTATGCCGAGGAGCGCACCGGCCAGAAACCCGCGCCCTGCCTGGCGGAGGGCGACTGAGGGCCGGCCCTGGCGGATGAGGAGAGCAAGGAGTTGACCGAACCACAAGATCTCAAGGATGTCCAGGAGAGAATGCCACTCTCCATGGAGGACCGGTTTCGCTTTGACTGCCACCCGGGGTTAAATTGCTTCAACCGCTGCTGCCGGGAGGCGGTCATTGTCATGAGCCCCTATGACATCCTGCGCCTGAGCCGGGGGCTGGGCCTCACCACCGGGGAGTTTCTGAGGCGCCACACCCGCCGGGAGGACGAGGCCGGCACCCTCCTCCCCCTGGTCTTGCTCAAGCCCGCCCGCAGCGGCGGCTGCCCTTTTCTGGGGGACGAGGGCTGCACGGTTTACGGGGACCGCCCCGCGGCCTGCCGCCTGTTTCCGGTGGTCCAGGGGAGCGAGCTTGCCCCGGAGGGCGCGGTGGAGCGTCATTTCCTGCGCCGCCTGGACTATTGCCAAGGATTTGCGGGGGAAAAGGAGTGGACCCTGGAGACCTGGCAGGCCGCCCAGGGCTTCCCCGAGTTTGACCGGCCCCGGCGGCCCTGGCTGGCCCTCCTGGCCAGACAGGCAGCACCCGGGCGCACCCCTTTGGATGACCGGATTTTCTCCCAATTCTACATGATGGCCTATGACCTGGACGGGTTCCGCACCTTTGTGTTCCAGTCGGCCTTCCTGAAAAGCTACGGCCTCACCCCGAAGGACGCCGAGCCCCTCAAGACCGACGATCTGGCCCTCTTGCGCCTCAGCGCCGCCTACCTCGAGCGCCTCCTGTTTCCGGCCTCGGCCGCACCCCTGGGCGAGGTTCTCAGAAGGCTTCTGGCCGAGAGTCATTGCGAACCAGCCCCGTAATACAGTTTTCGGTTTTCGGTTTTCGGTAAAAAAACAATAAAAATATCGCTATGTTGGCCGTTTAACGCGTTTCATTCCAATAAGAAATTGGCATACTTTTTTTGGCATCTATCTCGCGAACGCGGGAGGCGCGGCGCTTTCCCGTCCTGCGCGGCTAGGTGGCGGCTGTCGGGCGTTTGGTCAATACGAAAAACCGATAATAAGGCGCCTCGAAAATGCGATAGGTCTTCTTGATAGTAAATCCAGCCTGACGCATGCCATCCGTCACCCTTTGCAAAGGATAGCCGTCCTTACCGATCTCCCAATAGTGCTCCCCAAAAAAAATATGCTTTGGTTTCTTCCGAGGGGGCAAAGATATCAATCTGCTGAACACACCGAACTTAGGAAGCTGAATAAAAATGCGATAAGCTCTCGAGGTATCAGGTAAAGATAATAAAACGTTGTTTCGTGAAACACGATAAATTTCCGCCAGGGCTTGCGAAAATTCCTTAAATGGCAAATGTTCGAGCACCTCAAAGCACGCCACTAATTCAAATGTTTTATCTAAAAAAGGGATCGATAGAACTGAGCCGACGGCATTTGGGTTCAGACGTTTGTCTATGTCAAGGGTATTAATTTTAAAACCTCTGCGCTTCAGGTAATTCGATACTAAACCATTTCCTTTCCCGATTTCCAGAATTGATTCCGGTTCAAGTGCCATCATTTCATCCAGCTGATGCCAGTAACTAATGAAGCGGTATTTGGTGTCATAATTTTTGGAAAAGTAATGCTCAGGCTCGAGTTGGATCATCATTGCAGCTCCACCGACATATTACTCTGGGCGAAAAAGCAGGTAATTTTTCCCCCTTATTCTGGTTCCCAAGCTCCCGCCGGGAAATCCCGGTGCACGCCAAGCTCTGCCGGGTTCCGAAGCGGGTGCCAGGAAGCGGCGGGCGGTGCCCGTCCTACACGGCTGTTCTCCTCACACCGAGATGCGGCTCACCAGGCAGGCCCGGCAGGTACCGGAGCGGAAACGGGCGGCGTCCGACAACGACAGCACCCCGACTATCTCCTGGGGCCCGGCCGCAGCGACGAACAGGCGGTGAATATCCCAACAAATCATTTCCTGGATGGCCAGGGCCAGAAAATCGTCCTGACGGCAGATCCTTACGGGGGAGTTCATGACCGTGCGGGCCGGGGTCTGGAGGGGGAGGCCGTGTTTATAGGCCACTATCAGATCGGTCTTGGAAACCACCCCCAGAGGGAGCCCGGCCGCTCCCCGGATGAGCACCGCGGCCAGCCGGTTGGCCGCCAGAAACTCCATCACCACCACCAGGGTTTTAACCTCCGGAATACTTTCCACCTCCGGGGTCATGACCTCCCGCACCATGAGGTGACCGGCCAGGTCTCCTTCTGACTGGCCGTCAGGTTTTTTTAAAATACTCCGGTCGCAGCGGCGGCAAAACCGGTAGAGCAGCCCCACAATGTCGGGGTAGGCCAACACCCCCACCGCCCGGGCGGGGTCCTCGCCGTAGACGTACAGCCGGTGAATGCCCTGGGTCCGCATCATATCGAGGGCCGCGTCCAGGGAATCCTCCGGTCGGCAAAACAACGGCGGCCCCACCATGATGGAGGCCACCGGGGTTTCCAGAGGCAGCCCGGCATAATAGGCCCCCATGAGGTCGGTCTTGGTGACCACCCCCAGGGCCTGCCGGTCGGCATCGGTCACCAGGATGGCGTTCACCTTGTACTTGATGGAGAAGCGGATGGCCTTCTCCAGGGGCGCGCCGGCGTCCACCGCCACCACCTGCCGGCGCATGGCCTCGGCCACGGTGAGACCCTTCAACACATTTTTCTGATCAATAACCGGCATACTAACCTGTAGCGCTGGTTTGTGGGGGATAAGGTAAGGGTCTGCGACCCTGGTAGCACGGGCTTCCAGCCCGTGGGAACCCCCCTCCCCCGCATTTCTTCAGGCCCCCGCCAGCCTCTCCAGAAGGTAATCGAAGACCCGGGACAGATAGACCATGCCCACCACCCGGCCCTCTTCCAGGACGGGCAGGCGGCGCACGTGTTTTTTGATCATGATGTCGATGATGAGCAGCAGATGGGTGTCCGGGGTGATGGTGATGAGGTCGGAGGTCATGATATCCCCCACCAGCACGGGGCGGGCCCGGTCGCAGGCGGTCCACAGCAGCCCGGCCAGGTCCAGGTCGGCCATCTCCCCCCAGATATGGGTGTGTTTGGGCCGCAGCAACAGGAAAATATCATAGACCGACAACATGCCCACCAGACGGTCCCCGTCGTCCACCACCAGCATGCCGAAGACCCGCCGGCCGCCGGTCTCGCTGGCCTGCTGGATACGCGCCACCGCCTCGGCTATGGTCATTTCGGGCCTGAGCGTCTGAAAGTGCGTATCCATCACATCCCGGGCCATTTCGCCCATAAGTGCACGTCTCCCCGGCAATCTCGCCACAGGTTGAAGGATCAGTAATTTAAAGAATAACTATATTTCATAAACCAGGGAACTCTGTCAATGAAGATTGGCCCTTCTATCCTGAAAAGTTTTTCAGGAAATTTTAGCCTTGGCGACTTGGCCTGAAAATCACGCTAAGGCGCAAAGACGCTAAGAAATAATATTAAAAAAGCCGGATTGCCTGTCCCAAAAAGTTCGCTTGGTGCAGGGACAGGCGCCCTTATCAGAAAAGCTTTTCATACTTTGCCGGTGAGCCGCAGGCCCATGAGGAGCTGTTGCGAGAAGTTTTTGGTGGCACCGGCATCTTGCCGGTGCCGCGCACAGGCTGGAAGCCTGTGCCACCGGCCTTTTTCCGGTTTTGGGAGAGCCACCGGCCCACGCCAGAATGGTCTGAAACTTTCATGGCCGTTTGATGCCAGTCCCGAGGATGAAAAATGCAGAGCAGCCCCCCAGATGTCTCTTTAAAGAGCCGGCGAAGGCGCCGACTCCAAATTTTCAAGAGTTTTTTCCGGCAAAACCTGCGGCTATCTTTGGCAAGGGGCTCATCAGTTAGTGATTACCCCTTTATCTTGGCCCAGGCGTCTTTTAGGGTGACGGTGCGGTTGAAGATCAACTTTTCGGAATCCGAGTCCGGGTCCACGCAAAAATAGCCCAGGCGCTCAAACTGGAGGCGCTCCCCGGGCTTCGCCCCGGCCAGGGAGGGCTCCACCCGGCAGCCGGTCAGGGTGGTAAGAGAGGCGGGGTTCAGGTCGTCCAGGAAATTGCCGGTGTCGGCGCCGGGCTCGGGGGTGGAAAACAGGCGGTCATACAGGCGCACTTCGGCCGGGCGGGCATGGGGGGCCGACACCCAGTGCAGGGTGGCCTTGACCTTGCGGCCGTCCGGGGCGTAGCCCCCCTTGGTTTCGGGGTCATAGGTGCAGCGCAGCTCGACGATCTCGCCCCTCGCGTCCTTCACCACCTCCAGGCATTTAATGAAATAGGCGTAGCGCAGGCGCACCTCCCGCCCCGGGGCCAGGCGGAAAAATTTTTTGGGCGGGTCCTCCATAAAGTCATCCCGCTCGATATAAAGCTCCCGACAGAAGGGCACGGGCCGCACGCCGGCCTCCGGGTCCTCGGGGTTGATGACCGCGTCCAGGTGCTCCACCTGATTTTCGGGATAGTTCAGCAGCACCACCCTGAGGGGGCGCAAGACCGCCATGACCCGGGGCGCGGTGCGGTTCAGCTCCTCCCGGACGCAGTACTCCAGAAGGGACATCTCCACCAGGTTTTCCCTTTTGCCCACCCCGATGAGGTCGCAGAATTTGCGCACCGCGGCGGCAGGACAGCCCCGGCGGCGCAGCCCCGAGAGGGTGGGCAGCCGGGGGTCGTCCCAGCCGCGCACGCAGCCCTCCTGGACCAGCTTGATCAGACGGCGCTTGGAGAGCACCGTGTAGTTCAGGTTCAGGCGGGCAAACTCGTATTGATAAGGCCGATACGGCACCGGCAGGTGGTCCAGGGTCCAGTCGTACAGCGGCCGGTGATCCTCAAACTCCAGGGTGCACAGGGAATGGGTGATGCCCTCCAGCGCGTCGCTGATGGGGTGGGCGTAGTCATACATGGGATAGATGCACCAGGTGTCGCCGGTGCGGTGGTGCTCGGCGTGGAGGACGCGGTAGAGCACCGGGTCCCGCAGGTTGATGTTGCCGCTGGCCATGTCGATTTTGGCCCGGAGCACGTGACTGCCGTCCGGAAATTTTCCGGCCCGCATGCCCTCGAACAACTCCAGGTTTTCCTGAACGCTGCGGTCGCGGTAGGGGCTCTCCTTCCCCGGTTCGGTGAGGGTGCCCCGATACTGCCGGATTTCCTCGGCGGTCAGGGAGCAGACGTAGGCCTTCCCCGTCCGGATGAGATGGAGGGCGTAGTCGTACATCTGATTAAAATAGTCGGACGCGAAAAACAGCCGCTCGTCCCAGTCAAACCCCAGCCAGCGCACGTCCGCCATGATGGAATCGACATATTCCTGCTCTTCCTTGGTGGGGTTGGTGTCGTCGAAGCGCAGGTTGCACAGGCCGCCGAATTCCCGGGCGATGCCGAAATTGAGGCAGATGGACTTGGCGTGGCCGATGTGCAGATAGCCGTTGGGCTCCGGCGGGAAGCGGGTCATGATGCGGGCATATTTGCCCGCCTGAAGATCGTCGGTGACGATCTGGCGGATGAAATCCAGGGGACGGGAGGCCTCGGGGGTGGCCATAGTCTGGCGGTCCTTTATGTCTCGGGCGCAGTTTTCCCGAAAAATGTATCAAACCCGGAGAATAATTCAATAGGGCGGGGCCCGGCTGGGACGGTTTCGGCCGGGGGCAGGCGTCCTGGTGCGAAAATCCCTTGCCAGAGCGCAGGTTTGCCCTTAGAATTCAAGGAACGGGCCAATACCATGGGAAAAACCGGTCAGAAGGATTTTCAGGAGATTGTCGCCGACGCCGGCCAGGTGGAGCGCATCCTGACCTGCATCGAATTTTCCAAAGCCCTGGTGAGCGCGGTGAATATGGAAATGCTGCTCACCGCAGTGCTGGAGCGCATCAAGGCCCTCATCCCGGCCAGCAACTGGTCCCTGCTCCTGGTGGACCCCCAGACCCAGGAGCTGTATTTTGCCGTGACCGTGGGGGTGGATCACGATCTGGTCAAAGGATTGCGCCTCAAGATGGGGGAGGGCATCGCCGGGACGGTGGCCCAGACCAAAAAGCCCTTTTTCATCCCGGAGGCCTGTGAGGACGAGCGCTTCTGTCAGCGGGTGGACGACATCACCGGCTTTGACACCCGCTCCATCATCGCGCTGCCCCTGTTGGTGCGGGGCGAGGTGGTGGGCGTTTTTGAAGTGATCAATGTCGAGAATCAGGAGTTTTTCCGGGAAAAATATCTCCCCCTCCTGGAAATCCTGGGGGACTATGTGGCCATTGCGGTGGATAACGTCCATAACCTGCAAAAGCTGCAAGCCCGCACCTTTATCGACGAAGTCACCGGCTTTTACAACACCCGCTATCTGGCCTGCAAGCTGGACAAGTTCATCAACGAAGTCCTGTCCGGGGAAGAAAAGGAGTTGTCTGTAGTTTTCCTGGACCTGGACGATTTCAAACACGTGGTGGACAGCCATGGGCACCTGATGGGGACCAAGGTCTTGTCCGAGGTGGCCCGGGTAATCCATGGGGTCCTGGGACCGGATGACTCCCTGGTGCGCTACGGCGGCGACGAGTACATCGTGCTGCTGCCCAATCGCAGTCAGGCCCGGGCCCTGGATCTGGTGCGGCAGATGCGCCAGGCCCTCAAAGCAGCCGATTTTTTAGCGGATAAAGGCCTGAACCTGAAGCTCACCGCCAGCTTCGGCATCGCCACCCTGCCCCAGGACGCCCGGGACAAGGAGACCCTGCTGCACATCGCCGACCGGGCCATGTACGGCAGCAAAGGCCGGGGCAAGGACTGCATCGTCATGGGACGGGACCTGGTCCCCGCGCCCGGGGAGTGAGCGCGGGTGGCCAAAAACCTCCTGGATCTGGCCCGGGAAGTCCTCACCATCGAAGCCGAGGGCATCGCCCATCTGGTTAAAAAACTGGACCAAAGTTTTGTCCAGGCGGTGAACCTGATCCATCGAGCCCGGGGCCGGGTGATTCTCACCGGGGTGGGCAAATCCGGCATCGTGGCTCGGAAGCTCGTGGCCACCTTCAACTCCACCGGCACCCGGGCCCTGTTCCTGCACCCGGTGGAGGCCATGCACGGCGACCTGGGCATGGTTTCCCGGGACGACGCGGTCCTGGCCCTGTCCAACAGCGGCGAAACCCAGGAACTCACCATTCTGCTGCCCAGTCTGGAACGCCTGGGCTGCCCCCTGATTGTTTTCACCGGGCGCCCCACTTCCACCCTGGGGCGGGCCGGCCGGGTGGTCATCGACACCGGCGTGCCCCGGGAGGCCTGCCCCCTGGGGCTGGCGCCCACGGCCAGCACCACCGCCATGCTGGCCATGGGGGACGCCCTGGCGGTGGCCCTGTTGACCAAACGGGGCTATAAGGCCAGCGATTTTCAGCTGGTCCACCCCGGGGGGAGCCTGGGGGCGCGCCTGTCTCTGGCCATCCGGGAGGTCATGCTCACCGGGGAGAAAATCCCCCGGTCCCGGCCCGAGGAGCCCCTGGCCGAGGCCATCCGGGAGATGGGGGCCAAAAAACTGGGCGCCACCCTGGTGGTGGACCGCCGGGATAAACTCATCGGCATCATCACCGACGGCGACCTGCGCCGGGCCCTGGAAAAATTCGGCCGCATTGTGGATGAGCCGGTGAACCGGATCATGACCCCCAACCCCCAGGCGGTGGGCCCCGAGATCCTGGCCTCCCGGGCCCTGGAGCTCATGGAGCAGAAGGCCATCATGGTGCTGCCGGTGGTGGATGAGCACCAGAAAGTCCTGGGCATCCTGCATCTCCACGATCTTTTGGGGCGGGGGGAGTTTAAGTTTAGTGCGTAAGGCGGAAGTTGTCTTCTCACTACACGGTTGCTCTTATGTTTGACCAGACCGGCCTGCCCAGCCCCCCGGAAGGGCTGATCATCGAACTGGTGACGCCGCTCACCCCTCAGGGGGAGCTGGACGCCGAGGGTCTCTTCCGCCTGGTGGACCGGGCCGCGGCCTCGGCCGACGGGCTTTTGCTGGCGGGGCCGGAAGCCGGCGAAGGCCTGGTTTTGCCCCCCGAACTCCGGCTGGACCTGCTGGCTCACACCCTCACCGCGGTGGACGGCCGCCTCCCGGTCATGTTCGGCATCACCGGCGCCACCCCGGAGGAAACCCGGGACTCCGCCCTGGGGGTGCGACAGGCCCTGGACCGCCGGGGCTATGCCGGGCAGGTGTTTCTGGCCGACCTGCCCCTGTGGTACCACAGCAACCGGGGCCTGCCCCAGTTTTATAGGCAATGGCTGGAGGAAGCGGGCCTGCCCCTGGTGCTCCTGAACCTGCCGGAGATCGTGCAGCAGCGGGCCTTTCTCTTCAAGCACCGCAATCTCCGCACCCAGGTGGTCAAGAAACTGGCGGCCCTGCCGATGATATTGGGGATGATCTACCAGGGGGAAATGCGCCGTTTTCTCAATTACCACCTGGCCGCGGTGGCCAGACCCCTGTTCGCCTTTTACGAAGCCGACGAACACCGCTTCCTGACCCGCCCCGGGGCCTGGGGAGTGGTGTCCCCCGGGGCCCAGCTGCACCCGGAGGCCTGGCGGCGGGTGACCCGGGCCTGCCTGCACCCGGAGGAGGTGGGGGAGGACCTGGGGGCCCGCCATCGCCTCTGGGAGGAATCCACCCGGCTCTTGAACCTGGCCGGCCTCTACCGCGCCGCGCCGGCGCCCCTTTTGAAGGCTGCGCTGGCGGCCCAGGGCATCCTTACCAGTGAGGCCACCGCGGCGGGCACCCCGTCGGCGCCCCCGCCCCAAAAGCAGAGGCTGCTGGATTTTCCCGCGGTCGCCCCCTGATACTTTTTGAGGAGGACATCATGAAAAAAATAGTGGTATGGAGCGTCATGGCGTTCATGGTGCTCGCTTTCGGCCTGACCCCGGAACCAGGCCAGGCCCAGAGCCAGGCCCAAACCGAGGTGCAACAGTTGATCGAGCAAGGGTTGGGCCAGCTAAAGAATCAGCAATTCGATGCGGCCATCGCCACCTTCAAAAAGGCCCTCAAGGAAGAGCCCAACTCGGCCCTGATTTATAACCTCCTGGGCATGGCCTACCGCCACAAAAACCATCAGGTGCGCAACCAGGACTTGAGAAAGCAGGAAATCGCCTCATTTAAAAAGGCCATCGACCTCGACCCCACCTACTGGGTAGCCCTGATCAATCTGGGCACCACCTATTATTATGCCGGGGACAAGGCCAAGGCCGCGCCCCTGTTCAAAAAAGCCCTGACCCTGAAGCCCGATCACCCGGACAAGGCCCATTTAGAGAAGATGATCCAGGAAGGCGGGGGCAAGCCCTGATAAAGATCATTTTTTCAGTGCTCGGAGTCGCCGTGCTCCTGGCCTTGGGCACCCTTGAGGCCCGAGAGCCGGCCGGCCCGGATTTGGTGAAGCGCCTCGGCTGCCTGGGCTGCCACGCCCTGGCCGGCAAGGGCGG
>JBGSLA010000067.1:0-3973 GCA_041740935.1 Desulfobaccales bacterium
AGGGCCCACGGCCCTTAGCCCCCTCCCCCACCCAATTCACACCCGCTCAAACACCGGCCGACCCAGGAGGCCCGTGGGTTTAAGGACCAAAAGCAGGAGCAGCAGCGAAAAGGCCACAAAATCCCGGTACGTGGAAGACGGCAGAAACACCGGGGTGAAAATTTCCACGGCTCCCAAAATAAAGCCCCCCAGCATGGCCCCGCGGATGTTGCCGATGCCGCCCACCACCGCGGCGATGAAGGCCCACCAGCCGATGCGCACGCCCATATAGGGATCAAGCACGGGATAGGCCAGGCCGTACATCAGGCCCCCGGCGGCGGCGATGGCCGAACCCAGCGCGAAGGTCAGCGATATCACCCGGTCCACCGGCACCCCCATGAGGGGCACGATGGGCCGGTTGTAGGAGATGGCCCGCATGGCCATGCCCAACAAAGTGCGGCGCACCAGAAGGTCAAGGAGCAGCATGATGAGGCCCGCCAGGAGGATGGTCGACAGTTGCAGGGGCGTCAGGGTGAGGCCGCCCACCTGCCAGGGCGTGGCGGGGATGAGGTCGGGAAAGCGCCGGGGTTCGGGGCCCAGCACCGCCAGGGTGAAATGCTCCAGAAACAGGCCCACCCCCAGGGCGGTGATGACCGCGGACAGGCGGGGGGCCTGGCGCAGGGGGCGGTAGGCCAAGCGCTCGATGACCACCCCCAGGAGCGCGGTCAGCAGCATGCTGAACAGCAGGGCGCCGATGAACACCAGCACCAGGGGAAGCCCGAAGGGGAGCCCCAACAGGAACAGGGCCGCGGCCAGGCTGAGGTAGGCAGACACCATGAAGATGTCGCCGTGGGCGAAATTGATCATGGTGAGGATGCCGTACACCATGGTGTAGCCCAGGGCGATGAGCGCGTAGACGCTGCCCAACTGCAGGGCGTTCAGGACATTTTGGCCTAATATCTGGAGCATAGTGGTCGGTTTTGGATTGTGGGGGAGGGCCCAAGGGTTTCCACAGATAAAAACCCTGTGCCGCCGTCTCCCCCCGAAAAAGTGACCAGTGATCAGTGATTATTGCTTACTTTTTACTGGTGACTGGTCACTGGTCACTGAAACAAGGGAGGACGGGGATCCCCTGTTCCCCCTCCCGCCCTTCAACCCACATCATTACGGCGCCACGCTGTCGTGGTAGGTGAATTTGCCGTCCTTGATCAACAGAATGACCGCGCTCTTGGTGGGATCGCCGGTGCCGGTGAACTTCATCTTGCCGGTGACCCCTTCAAATTCGGCGATGGTGGCCAGGGCATCCCGCACCTTTTTCCGGTCCAGGGAATTGGCCTGGGCCACCGCGTTCAGGAGCAGCTGGCCGGAGTCGTAGGTCAGGGCGGCCACGTCGTCCGGTTTTTTGCCGTACTTGGCTTCGTAGTCCTTGATAAACTTCTGGGCCTTCTCGGTGGCGATGTCCGGGGCGTAGTGGGTGCTGAAATAGCAGCCTTCCAGATCCCGGCCCGCCAGCTTCAGGAGTTCGTCGCTCCCCCAGGAGTCGGAGCCGATAATGGCGCAGGTGAGGCCCAGACGCCGGGCCTGCTGGACCTGGAGGGGCACCTCGTTATAGTAATTGGGGAGGAAAAGCACATCGGGGTTGGCGGCCTTGATCTTGGTGAGCTGGGAGGAAAAATCCTTGTCGTCCTTGGTATAGGATTCAAAGGCCGGCACCTTGCCCCCCAGGGCTTCGAAGTTCTTTTTAAAAATTTCGGCGATGCCCTTGTTGTATTCCGAGGCCACGTCATAGAGCACCGCGGCGGTGTTGGCCTTGAGGTTTTGCCGGGCGAATTTGGCCATCACCTGGCCCTGGAAATCGTCCACAAAGCAGGCCCGGAAGACGTATTTGAGCTTTTCGGTGGTCTTGGGATTGGTGGACCAGGGGGTGATCATGATGACCTGGGCGTCTTCGCAGATGCGGGCTGTGGGAATGGCGTTGCCGGAGGCGTTGGGCCCCAGGATGGCCAGGACGTTGTTCTGGCTGATGAGCTTTTTGGCCACCGCGGCGGCGGATTCCGGTTTGTCTTCATTGTCTTCGATAAACAGGGTGACTTTCCGGGTCTTGTCCCCCACCTTGAGGCCGCCGGCGGCGTTCACTTGGTCCGCCAGTAATTGGGCGGCGTTTTTACAGGAAGCGCCCACGGTGGGCTTGCTGCCGGTGATTTCGGCGTTGACCCCCACCTTGATGTCGTCGGTTTCTTTGGGGGCGCAGCCGCCCAGGGCCAGGCAACCGAAAAACAAAACCAGAATCGTCCAGGTGAGCCGGTTCATGGTTCTCTCCTTATCCTTGCTGAAATAAAGGGCCGCCCGGCCAGGCCGGACTTTTGGGGGAAGCGATAGCACTCTATCAGAGAGGGGTTGGAGGCGTCAACTTCAAAGGCTCCCGGGGCCTGGGGGCGAAGCGGCCAGAGACACCGGCAGGGGCCGGCCGCGGGTGTTATGCGGCGATGGGCATCAGAAAAATCTGGATTTTACGGCAACCTCATGAAAAAATGGCAAAATCCAGAAAAACGGGGGCAGCCGTGACCGAACAGAAAAAGGACATTTTACGGAAAATCTACCTTTTTTCCGGATTGGAAGACGCGGATCTGACAACCCTGGCCAGGCTGGCCATCAACCGGGAATTTCCCCGGGAGGCGCCCATCTTCTGGGAGGGCAAGGAGGCCCAGGGATTTTACATCCTTTTGGGGGGCCAGGTGAAATTGGTGAAAAGTTCCTGGGACGGCAAGGAATATATCCTGCGCCTGGTGACCCCCGGGGAGACCTTCGGGGAGGCGGCGGTGTTGGCCGAGTCCGCCTATCCGGTGTCCGCGGTGGCGCTGGAAGATTGCCGAACCCTGTTTTTCCCCAAAACGGATTTTCTCAACCTGCTCAGCGCCTCCCCCCGGTTGGCCCGCAACATGATGGCCACCATGAGCCGGCTGCTCTACCATCTTACCCGCCAACTGGAAGACCTGTCGTTGAAGGAAGTGTCGGCCCGGTTGGCGCAATACCTGTTGGAGCGCTGCCAGGAAAGCCTGGGGTGGGTGGCCCCGGGGGCAAGTTTTGAGCTGCCCGTTACCAAGACCCACCTGGCGGCTTACCTGGGAACCATTAGTGAAACGCTTTCGAGGACTCTGGCCCGTTTCAAGGCCTTGGGGGTAATACAAGTGGAAAAAAGCCGGATAGTCATAGAAAGGCCAGATCTCCTGGAAAAAATCGCCAAAGGAATTAAGATATGATGTGGACTGTTGTAGAAAAAATTGAAAAAAATTGTTGAGAAAAGATAAAAAGGGCTTGACAGAAAGAAGGTTCTCTTCTTATAAAAGAATCATGGTAAGCGCTGTGATTATTTACCATCAACATTTTAAAAATTATAGAGAAAGGAAATAACGTCATGGCAACTGAAATTCTTAAGCTGACCGCCCAGATTGTCATTTCCCACGCCTCCATGAGCGAACTTACCCCCAAGGAATTGGTGGAGGAGATACAAGAAGTTTACCAGCTGTTATCTTCATTGGAAGGCGGGGAGGCGGCGCTTTTGGAAGTCGAGGGGGCAAAGGCCGCCGAAGCCGAGCTGGTAAAAAAGCCTCCCATTCCCCTGCAGGAGATCGTCAAAGAGAAATACGTGGTCTGCCTGGAATGCGGCAAAAAGATGCGCACCCTCAAGGCCCACCTGCGCAAGGCCCACCAGTTGACCCCCAAGGATTATTATCGCCGCTACAACCTTGATCCCAAGAAATTCCCCCTGGTCTGCAGGGAATACTCCGAACAGCGCCGCAAGCTGGCCAAAGAGAAGGGTTTGGGGGCCAAGGGGTTCGGACGCCGGAAGGCCACCTGAGAAAACCAGAGCGGGCGGCATCCCTGTCGACCGGCACTGCCGGTGGGCAGTGGAACCGCGTTCAAGGGACCCACAGGGGTCCCTTTTTTTTCAGAACCACTCTTCATGAGCCGGCGGCCCAGCCGCACAGCATGA
>JBGSLA010000068.1:0-26681 GCA_041740935.1 Desulfobaccales bacterium
CGCCCCCACCCCCAACCCCATAATGTGGGAACACAGGCTTCCAGCCTGTGTGGCAAAGCCTCAGGCTACAGCGCTGTAGGGCGGGAAAGCGCAGCGCATTCCGCCTTTTCCCCTCATTCCCAAGTTTCACTTGGGAACGACATGCTGAAGCCTGCGGCTCCATCTTCATAGGGAAAAAAAGCGGCCGGTGACACCAGGGCTCGAGAAGCCTCGGTTGCACCGGCCTTATTTTATCAAGGGGTTGGGGTGTGGGTTTGGGGGAGGGGGTAAGGGGCCACTGCCCCTTAGCCCCCTCCCCCAAAAACCTCTACCTTACATTCACTTAAATCTTAATCAAGCCCGCGGCCGCTTTGGCGGCCAGGACGGTGTTTTTCATGAGCATGGTGATGGTCATGGGGCCCACGCCGCCCGGCACCGGGGTGATGCAGGAGGCCACTTCCTTGACGGTTTCGAAGTCCACGTCGCCCGCCAGGATGGCCTTGCCGGTCTTTTCGCTTTTGCCGATGCGGTTGACGCCCACGTCGATGACACAGGCGCCGGGTTTGACCCAGTCAGCCTGAACGTATTTGGGCACGCCGGCGGCCACGATGAGGATGTCGGCCCGGCGGCAATGTTCGATGATTTTGTCTTTGGGGGTGCCGGTGTGCACGCAGGTGACGGTGGCGTTGGCGCCGGCCTTCTTCTGGATCATGATGGCCACCATGGGTTTGCCCACGATGTTGCTGCGGCCCACCACCACCACTTCCTTGCCCTTGGGGTCGCCGTAGCCGCGCACGATGAGTTCCTGGCAGCCGGCCGGGGTGCAGGGCAGAAAAACGTAGTTGCCGATCAGGATGCGCCCCACGTTCACCGGATGGAAGGCGTCCACGTCTTTGTTGGGATCGATGGCCAGCAAAATCTTGTTGGAATCCACGTGCTTGGGCAGGGGCAGCTGCACCAGGATGCCGTGCAGCTTGGGGTCCTTGTTGTATTTGTCGATGAGGGCCAACAGGGCGGCTTCGCTGATGTCGGGACTCTGGTTGTCCTGCACCGAGTAAAATCCCAACTCATGCGCGGTTTTCTGTTTGGCGGTGACGTAGCTCACGGAGCCCGGGTCTTCGCCCACCAGGATGGTTACCAGGCCGGGGGTGAGATTATGCTTGGCCTTGAGTTCGTCCACCTCTTTTTTCAGCTCTTCTCTAATCTGGGCGGCCACTTCGGCCCCTTTGATCAGTTTGGCAGACATGGGGGAGTCTCCTTCTTTGTGATTTTTTTCTCGTAATGAACTTTCATACCATCATTAACTCCTTTACGTCAATGGAAAAAATTGCCCGCAAAGGTTTCCTTCCCACCGGGTTCTCATGCAAATGGAAGCCAGAAATTTAATAACATCTTATATTTATTCATCTTTTTAATCAAAAACCAAAACCCGCCAACCGCCGCTTGTATACGACCACCGGGGCCACAGGGCGCCTCCCCTGAGGTGAGCCCTACCTTAAGGTTTTTCGGAATACGTGCCGATTACATGTATGTCACGGAAATCTGAAGAGATTAAGAGCCGCGGATGAAAAAACGGGTGGATCGCAAGGTCCAGCGCTTCCCGGCCCGGCTGTCGCTTAAGGAACTGAACGGCCAGTCGGCCCCGGACTCCTATCTGGTGGACATCAGCTCCCTGGGAGCCCAATTGGAAAGTCCTATGGCTCCAGCCCCCAGGATGCCAGTGGATTTTGTTATCCGGTTCCCCTGGGGCGACCAGGAAACCCGCCTGGCCGGAATGGTAAAATGGGTCAAGCCCCTGATGGGCGAACCCGGACGTTTTCGTCTGGGACTGAGCTTTTTTAACACCTTTTGGGAACTGGACCTCATGGCCCGGCAGGGAAAATTGTGAGCCGGCGGGGGCCGGGGGCGGATTATCTGGGGATTAAGGCGAGTTCTCAGGAAAATGAAACCATTGACGCGGCGAACCTAGGATTTTTCCATTTTTTTTTTACAGAAAACCAAAAATCACTTTACCAGGACGTGAAGACATGCGCATCATCCCCTTAACCGTCCAACCCATCAGGCGGCGGGTGCCCCGCCGGGCCCAACGCTACCAGGTGCGCTGGGCCGTCAAGGAAATCAACGGCAAACCCGCCCGGGACGCCTGGGTGGTGGATATCAGCTGCATGGGGGCCCGCCTCGAAACCTCCGCCGCGTTGAGTCCGAACCTGCCGGTGAGACTCACCGTCAGCCAGCCGGGTGAAGAGGCCGAGCTCACCCTGAACGGCCGCGTGGTCTGGATGCGCCCCATTTTTTCCAGCCCCGGGCGCTTTTCCCAGGGTCTGCAATTCTATGGCATCAACTGGGAATTGGAGCGCCTGGCCCGGAGTGACAAGGCTCAGGCCCTGTGAGGCTCAGGCGACCGCAGCCAGCGGCCCGGCAGCGGGACAAGTTTTTCCCGTCCTGAAAGGTCCAAAGTCCAGGGTCCAGGGTCCAAAGTTTATTCTGTCCTGAAAAGTTTTCACCCAATTTGCCCGCCACGCTCTGCTTGGCCCCGCCTCCGGCCCAATGAACGCGGCGGGCGGTGCCCGCCCTACGCAGCTGCACAGGCAAGATGCCTGTGGTCCCGGCTCAAGGAGAGCACGAAGACCAAGCGCCTCCTGCCTTTGGCTCTTACCCGGAAGAAGCTTCCGTTATCGGAGGGGCAGGCGCAGGGACGGCCCGGCGGTCTTCCAGGGTATGCTTGATTTCCGTCAGGGTCTCGTTGATGCGGAAAAAGATAATCAAAATTTCGCAATAGATGCGCACCGCCACGGGACCGAAAACCAGGATGAGCAGACCGTAAGCCGGAGCGGAGCTGCCATAGTAGTGGTAGCCGAACAGCAGGTAAAAAATGCCCACAATTATGCACAGGGCCACGCCGATCCAAAAAATAATTTGAATAATGACCGGGGTGATCATAGTCCGGAAGGAAAAGAAATCGCTCATGGTGCTCCCCTTTCAAGCCCTTTTACCTCGGGCCTGCTGTTATGAAAAATTCTTGTGTGGAACCGCCGCCCCCGGCGGTTCATTTGCCGACGAGGGCGCCGGCGCCTCGCTCCCCTTCCGACTCCCAGGCTCCCTCTTGGGAACCCATCGGATGCCAAGCTCTGCCGGGCTCCGCCTCCGGTGAATTATGGAGGTGGGTGAGAAGCCCGGGCTTCCAAGGTTTCCCAAGGCGGGAGGCGCTTCGCTTTCCCGCTTGACACAACTGAATAATTTGAAAGTGATAACCCAGCCTTAGATCAGCGTCTGTATCCGGCCCGCCCCGCCGCCCTTGCCCCTACACCTGGCACTGGCATTTGCCGTCCACCAGGAGGCAGTATTCCTTCTTTTTATCCTCGGGGAGCTTTTCGTAATCCTCTTCATCCAGGAAGCAGTCCAGGGGCAGGCTGCCCATGTCTTCCCGATAGGGGCTGCCGGGGAGATAAATTTCACAGTTTTTATGGACGTAGGTCTTGGACATGTGCAGGTCTCCTCTCACCCTGTGCCTTGCTTGGCCCTTAGTGTACTATCGGCCCAGGGCTTTATCAGCGAAATTTTGTCCTGATATGTCTTTTGTGGTTGTGGGGGTTCCCACGGGCTGGAAGCCCGTGCTACCGGGGCCATGGGCCCCTGCCCCCTCCCCCACACCGCCTCCCCCAACCCCTTAACCATACTTTCGAGGGCGGCAAGTCGGGGCGCAAGCCCTGCCTTGCCCGCCCCCATAAAAGGGGGCTGGGAGGGGGTCTGGGGGGAGGGAGGGGAGCCGCTGCTCCCCCGGCCCTCCCCCCAGCAGTCACCCCCTCAGATCTGGGCGGCGTGGAGGTGCGGGTCCTCGATGCGATAGACCACCGCCGGGGGGCTCACCACCGGCAGGTGGTCGATCTCGGCCAGGGCCGCTACCATGTCGGCCTCCCGGGCCTCGTGGGTGATCATGACAATGGGCACCGCGCCCCGAACCTCCCGCCCTTTCTGGATCACCGCGGCGATGCTGATGTTGTATTTCCCCAACACCCCGGATACCTGGGACAGCACCCCCGGCCGGTCCAGCGCCGCGAAGCGGAAGTAATAATTGGTGATGATGTCATCCAAAGGCTTGACCACCCGGGTGTTGGACAACGCGGCTTCGGACCCCAGGGGCGGCACCCGCCGTTTGATGCCCAGGGCCAGGTTGCGGGTGAGATCCAGGATATCGCTGAGCACCGCGCTGGCCGTGGGCATCATGCCGGCCCCGGCCCCGGACAGCAGGATGGGCCCCACCGCGTCCCCGGTGATGTACACCGCGTTCATGGCCCCCCCCACCCCGGCCAGCATGTGGTCCCGGGGAATCAGGGTGGGGTGCACCCGGGCCTCCAGGCGGTTGTTGTCCTCCCGGGTGATGGCCAGCAGTTTCACAGCATAGCCGAACTCCCAGGCAAACTGCAGGTCCAGGGGGTCGATCTGGCTGATGCCGGTGACGCTCACCGCGTCGAAATCAATGCGGGCGCCGTAGGCCAGCGCGGTGAGGATGGCCAGTTTGTGGGCCGCGTCCACCCCCTCCACGTCGAGGGTGGGATCGGCCTCGGCAAAGCCGTGGGCCTGGGCCTCGGCCAGGGCCTGCCCATAGGGCAGGTTGTGCTCGGACATCTGGGTCAGAATATAGTTCGTGGTGCCGTTCAGGATGCCCAGCAGCTCCTGGATGCGATTGGCCGCCAGGCCCTGCCGCAGGGCCACAATGATGGGGATGCCGCCGCACACCGAGGCCTCGAAGGCCACCTCCACGCCCGCCTGCGCCGCGGCCGCGAAAATGTCGTTGCCGTGATGGGCCAAGAGGGCCTTGTTGGCGGTGACCACGTGTTTGCCCCGCTCAATCGCGGTCAGCACCAAATCCCGGGCGGTGTCCAGCCCGCCGATGAGCTCCACCACGATGTCGATGGCGGGGTCATCGAGGATATCCAGGTCCCGGCTGGTGAACAGATCCGGGGCCACCCCGGCCGCCTGGGTTCGGGCCGGGTCCACTTCGGCCACCCGGCGCAGATGAAGGGGCGTCCCCAGACGCGTAGAAAACATGGCGGCCCGCTCCGACAGCAGGCGCACCACGCCGGTCCCCACCGTGCCGCACCCGATAATTCCCACATTAACCGGCGGCATGATTATCTCTCGGTGGCAAACAGGGCCAGTTCCTTGGCAAATTCCTGCTCCATCTCCCGGGCGATTGCCTTGATCTGATCCTCGGGCATCTTCAGCATCTTGCGGAAGCCCCGGATGGCCTGGTTGGTGCGGTGCACGTTTTCCACCAAGGCAAAGCGCACGTAATCGTCCCCCCATTCGCCGAAGCCCCGCCCCGGCGACACCGCGGCCTTGGCCTCCCGGATGCACAGGATGGAAAAGAGCAACGACTTCATATGCCGCCGGAATTTCCCGGGAATCCGGGTCCAGACGAACATGGTGCCTTTGGGCGGCTCCACCCGCCAGGGGATGTTGTTCAGGCCCCGGCACAGGGCGTCCCGGCGCTCCTTGTAGAGGGCCACGATCTCCTCCACGCAGTCGTAGGGGCCGTTTAAGGCGATGATGGAGGCGATCTGGATGGGCTGAAACACCCCATAGTCCAGGTAGCTTTTGATGCGGGTCAGGGCGTGCACCAGGCGCTTGTTCCCCACCACAAAGCCCATGCGCCAGCCCGGCATGTTATAGCTTTTGGACAGGCTGAACAGCTCCACCCCCACGTCCTTGGCCCCGGGCACCTGGAGGAAGCTCGGGGCCTTATAGCCGTCGAACACCAGGTCGGCGTAGGCAAAATCGTGGACCACATAAATGTCGTGGCGCTTGGCGAAAGCCACGATGCGCTCGAAAAACTCCAGATCCACGCACATGGTGGTGGGATTGTGGGGAAAGGAGATGATGAGCATCTGGGGCCGGGGCCGGATGAGCTCGGTAATCTGCGTCAGGTCCGCAAAAAAATCCCGGTCGTGGGCCAGGGGCACGCTCACCAGCTGGCCCCCCGAGATGACCACGCTGGCCGCATGGATGGGATAGGTGGGGTTGGGCACCAACACCACATCGCCTGGCCGCACCGTGGCCAGCACCAGATGCGACAAACCCTCCTTGGCCCCGATGGTGGCGATGGCCTCGGTTTCGGGGCAGATATTCACATCATAGCGGCGCTTGTACCAGTCGGAGATGGCACGCCGCAGCTTGGTGATCCCCTTGGACGCGGAATAGCGGTGGTTGGTGGCCTTCCCTGCCGCCTCGATCAGCTTTGCCACAATATGGGGCGGGGTGGACTGGTCTGGATTGCCCATCCCCAAATCGACGATATCTTCGCCCCGGCGACGGGCCTCCATCTTCAGGGCGTTCACCGTGGCAAACACATACGGGGGCAGCCGCTTCATGCGAGGGAACTCTTCCACCGACATATCCTTTCTCCTTTGGGCTAAAGTTGCCTGATATCCTGAAAATAATTATCCCAAAGAGAGCCCAAAGTCAATGAAAGCCTGAACCAACGCCGGTAAAGGTGGGGACGGGGGAGACACCCCACTCCGCCCCTGACACAAGCTGGGGATAGTTATGAACTATGGACCCCAACATTATCCTCTTCTCACTTGACCCTCCCAAGAAAAGCGCGTAAACTTAAAAATTAATATTTAGGCACCCGCCTGTGCTCTGAATCATGTGCAGATAATCAGGGCCCCCAGGCCTTACACCCCCGGACGCGAGCGTCGTTTCACCCACCCATTGCGGCTGAGATCGAATGACTTCTGGGGGACCATCCGGCAATCCACCTGTCGTCAACCTGTATGCGGCTGAACCACAGACCTGGTCAACCGCTGGATTAAAACCGTTTTCGGGGCTGATCAGCGCCCCGGGGTTTCCTGGATAAACATTGAGAATAAAACATGCGAGCCCTCCTCATCAATCCTGAATTTCCCAAATTTTTCTGGTCCATGCAGCAGCTCTGTTACATCCACGGCTGCAAGAGCAGCACGGCGCCCCTGGGTCTGATCACCGTGGCCGCACTCTTGCCGCCCCATTGGCAATTGCGCCTGGTGGATCTCAACACCAGCCGCCTGACCGAGGCCGACTGGGAGTGGGCCGAGGTGGTCTTGTTATCCGCCATGGCCGTCCAGCGGGCCAGCCTGCTGGCTCTCGTCCGGGAGGCCAAGGCCCGGGGCAAAACCGTGGTGGCGGGGGGGCCTTACCCTTCCACCATCCCTGAAGAAGTGATGGCCGCAGGCTGCGATTTCCTGGCGCGCGGGGAGGCCGAAGGGCTCTTGCCGGATATTCTCGAGGGCCTGCGTCAGGGGAAAACCGGCAGCATTTTTGAAGCCCGGGAAAAGCCGGACCTGTCCTCCTCGCCCATTCCCCGGTTTGACCTGCTCCGGCCGGCCGATTACCTGTCCATCTCCATCCAGACCACCCGGGGCTGCCCCTTTGACTGCGAGTTCTGCGACGTGGTGAGCCTTTTCGGCCGCAAGGTCAGGACCAAAAAGCCCGAGCAGGTGATCGCCGAATTGGAAACCCTGTACCGCCTTGGAGGGGTCCAGCATATTTTCATCGCGGATGACAATTTCATCGGCAATAAAGCCTATGCCCGCCAGTTGTTGCATCAGATTATTCCCTTCATGAAGGAACGGGGCGAACCGTTCTCTTTCATCACCCAGGCTTCGGTCAACCTGGGGCAGAACCTGGATATTATCGATCTCATGACCGAGGCCAACTTCGACACTGTCTTCGTCGGCGTCGAGAGCCCCGATGAAGAGGTGCTGGAACGCGCCCACAAGCGGCAAAATGTCTCGGGCAATCTGACGGATTCAATAAAGACCATCAACGCCAACGGCTTGAGCCTCATCGCCAGTTTCATCCTCGGCATGGACGGCGAAACCTCGGGCGCCGGAGACCGCATCGTCGAGTTCGCCGAGGCCGTTGATCTCCCGATCGTCATGCTGAATATGCTCTTCCCCCTGCACAAGACCCGCCTCTGGCACCGCTTGCAAGAGGAAGGCCGCCTCCGGGAAGAGATGGTGGACAAATGGCTGGAGCGCAAAGCCCCTGAGATGGATTATCACACCCACATATTTTTCGAACCCTGCCGCCCTGAGGACGAAATTGTGGGGGAATACTTCCGGATGGTGGACCGTCTCCTGGAACCCTCCGCCTATCTGGCCAGGGCCTACCGCTCCATCTTGGCCATGCGGCCCACCCGCTCGGCCATGGCGGCCACCAATGGCCTGACCCTGGCTCCGGCCGGCCCCCCGCACCGGGAAACCCTGGGCGATTTACTCCAAGACATCCGCCGCCTTCTGCGCCTGTCCTTTAGTCAAGGGGTCAAGTCTTCTTACCGCCGCCAGTTCTGGCGCCAGTTATATGGCATCTGGCGGCGCAATCCCAGCCGGCTGGTGCGCTACCTCAAGATTTGCGCCTACGGGGAAGACCTCTTTCTCTTCCGGAAAGCCCTGCTCCAGGAAATCCGCGGGAAAGGGTATGGCAAGGTCCAGGAGAAAGAACCTCAGCGAGCGGCCATGGGATGCTGAGCGGCCGAACCCTATGGCCCAATGGACCGAAGGGTGGCGCCGATCTGCGTCCCTTGCGGCTTAGCGCCTTTGCGTGAAAAATCGCACCGTTAAGGCCAGACGGACAGGAGGGTGGCTACGCCCAGACCCAGGCTCACCGCGCCGTTCAGGGTGAAAAAAGCCTGATTGAGCCGGGTCAGGTCGGCGGGGGATAAGAGGCGGTGTTCCCACCAGAGAAGCAGGCCCGCGGCCAGCGCGGCCAGGTAATACAGGAGGCCCAATCCCGCCAGCCAGCCGGTGAGCCCAAAGCCCAGACCGGCCACCAGATGCAGACGCCGGGCCAGCGCCAGGGCCCGGGTCCGCCCCAGTTGCACCGGCAGGGAATGCAGCCCAACTTGGCGGTCAAAGTCCTCATCCTGCAAGGCGTATAACACATCAAAGCCCGCCACCCAGAAGAGCACCGCCGCGCCCAGTACCAGGGGCGCAGCCGCCAGATCCCCCCGCACCGCAATCCACCCCCCCACCGGCGCCAGGCCCAGGGCCGCGCCCAGCACCAGGTGCGAAGCCCAGGTGAAGCGCTTGGTGTAGGAATAGCCCAGCGCCACCGCCAGAGCCGGGGGCGACAGGGCCAGGGCCAGGGGATTGAGCCGGGACGCGGCGTAAAAAAAGACGAGACTGCTGGCGCCAACGAACCCCAGGGTAAAGCCCCGGCTGAGCAAACCCCGGGGCAGGGCCCGGCTTGCGGTGCGGGGATTTTGGGCGTCGATCCCCGCGTCCACCAGCCGGTTGAAGGCCATGGCCGCGCTCCTGGCCCCCACCATGGCCAGGAGGATAAAGAAGGCCTGCCCCGCCGTGGGCAAACCATGGGCCGCCAACAGCGCCCCCATGAAGGCAAAGGGCAGCGCAAACACCGTGTGCTGGATTTTGATCATCTCCAGGATGATGCTGAGTCTGTGCAGGAAAGATGGGGGCATGGACATGGTGGGTTGGGCTGTGAGCTATGAGCTTTGAGCTGTGAGCTGTGAGCTTTGAGCCTTGAGCCTTGGGTTTTGGGCTTTGGGCTTTGGGCTTTGGGTTCTGGGTTCTGGGTTCTGGGTTTTTTTCTGGTTCCCAAACTCCCGTTTGGGAACCCCATTGGATGCCAAGCTCTGCTTGGCTCAGCATCAGAATCGTAGGGCGGGAAAGCGCCGCGCCTCCCGCCTCTTTCAGGAAACGTCTTTCTGTAGCCGCAGCCTTTAGGCTGCGCTTAATGCTCAAGGTCCGCAAAAGACCTTTGGCGCCGGCTGAAGCCGGCGGTTACAATTTGCGGCGATTATTATGGTTTCCAAGCTCCCGCTTGTTAAGCGGCTTTCCCGCCAAGCCCTGCCGGGCTCCGCATCCGGCGGCTGAGAGCGGCGGGCGATGCTCGCCCCACAATTCTTCTGATCACTAATCACTAATCACTGGTCACTGATCACTGGTCACTGGTCACTGGTCACTCTTCCCCCCAACGCTTTCCCAACTTATGCTCCAATCCCACATGATCCAAAATGCGGCCCACGAAATTGCGGGCCATTTCCGCCAAATTCTGGGGGCGTTGGTAAAAACCGGGCATGGCCGGGAAGATGGTGGCCCCGGCCTGGGCCGCGGCCAGGAGATTCTGCAGGTGGACCAAACTCAAGGGGGTCTCCCGCACCACCAGAATCAGGGGCCGCCGTTCCTTCAGGGTCACCTCCGCGGCCCGGTGGATGAGGTTGCGGGACTGCCCCTGGGCAATGGCCCCGAGAGTCCCCATGGTGCAGGGGATGACCACCAGGCCCCGCACCTGAAAAGAGCCGCTGGCCAGGGGCGCGGCAAAGTTTTTGCAGTGGTGCACCATGACGCCGGGGCCCACCAGGGCCGCCACCGTCAGGCCCAATTCCAGGCTCAGCACCTGCTCCCCGGCCTCCGAGACCACCGCGTGCACTTCCAGGTCCGGATACGCGGCCAGGGCTGCGAATAATTCCCGGGCATACAACATGCCGCTGGCCCCGGTGACCGCCACCGCCAGGCGGTTGGGAGAGGCGGCGGTCGGGTCTTTCATCCCAGCCCCAATTTCGGCCATAGCGCGTCCACTTTCTGTTTGATCTCCGGGTCCATGTCGATGACCGCGGGCCATTCCCGGTTGAAGCCTTCCTCCGGCCATTTGCGGGTGCAGTCCACCCCCATCTTGCTGCCGTAGTGGGGCAGGGGCGAGGCGTGGTCCAGGGCGTCCACCGGCCCGTCGGCGAACACCACGTCCCGCCGGGGGTCCACGTTGTTCCCCAGGCGCCACAGCACCTGGGCCCGGTCCTGAACGTCCACCTCTTTATCAAAAATGAAGATCATCTTGGTGAACATCATCTGGCCCAGCCCCCAGATGGCATGCATGACCTTGCGGGCGTGGCCGGGGTAGCGCTTGTCGATGGACACGAAGGCCAGATTGTGAAAGACCCCCTCCATGGGCAGGTTCAGGTCCACGATTTCCGGCAAAGTTTTCTGGATCAGGGGAAGAAAAATGCGCTCCGTGGCCTTGGCCATGTAGCAGTCCTCCATGGGGGGCTGGCCCACGATGGTGGCGGGATAGATGGCCTGGCGCCGCCGGGTCAGGGTGGTGACGTGAAACACCGGATATTCATCCGGCAGAGAATAATAGCCGGTGTGGTCCCCGAACGGTCCCTCCCGGCGCCGCTCCCCCGGCTCCACATAGCCCTCCAGCACGATCTGGGAGGCGGCCGGCACCTGGAGCGGGACGCTGACGCAGGGCACCATCTCCACCGGCTCCTGGCGCAGAAAGCCCGCAAAAATAATTTCGTCCAGGTCCTCCGGCAAAGGCGCGGTGGCCGCGTAAATGGTGGCCGGATCGGCCCCGATGGCCACCGCCACCGGCAGGCGCTCGCCCCGGCGTTCGGCCACCCGGTAATGCTGGGCCCCCCCTTTGTGCCGGTGCCAGTGCATGCCGGTGGTCTGCTTATCAAATACCTGCAGACGGTACATGCCCATATTGCGCTTGCCGGTTTCGGGGTGATGGGTAATCACCAGGGGCAGGGTGATAAAGGGGCCGCCGTCCTGGGGCCAGCAGGTCAGCACCGGGATTTTCGTCAAATCCACTTCTTCATCCCGCCAAACCACCTCCTGGCAGGGGGCCCGGGACACGGTTTTGGGGAAGATGTTGCCCAGCCGGGCCAGTTTGGGAAGAAGTTTCAATTTCTTGATCAGGGTGTCCGGGGCTTCCGCCTCCAGAAAACTCAGGATCTCGGCGGCAATCTCTTCCAGGCCGTTCACCTCCAGGGCCAGGCACATGCGCTTCAGGGACCCGAAGGCGTTCATCAGCACCGGCATCTCATAACCCGTAACATTCTCGAACAACAGCGCCGGCCCGAATTTTTTGCTCACCCGGTCGGTGATCTCGGTTATTTCCAGGCAGGGGCTCACGGGTTCGGTGATGCGCACCAGTTCGCCCCGGCGTTCCAGAATGTCCACAAAATGCTGCAAACTTTTATAACCCATACATTTCCCGTAGGGTGGGCTCCGCCCACCACTGTTTTAAACTTTGATAAACTCCAACGCCGGCAATTCCGGTAGCCAGCCGCCGCGCTGGAGATAGCCGAAAAACGCGGTCAGTCCCTCCTGTTGGCCGGCGTCAAAGTCATACTGCAAAAAATTGAAGTAGCGGCGCAGATCGGCGGCGCTCAGGTTCACCAAGTGCGATGCCTGGCGGCAGATGTCCGCCAGGGCCGCCAGGCCCCAGGCTTTGGACTCCAACAGGGCCCGGTGCACCGCCCTGACCTCTCCCGGACACTCTTCATAAAAGCTGCGCCGCACCGCCCAGACCCCGAAAACAAATGGCAGACCGGTGAGCTCATGCCAGGCCCGGCCCAGGTCCAGAAAATAGGGATAACGCTCCATGGCCCTGAGGCGCAGGGCTTCATCGCCGATGGCCAACAGCCCATAGGCTCCGTCCGGCAATCCATCCTCCACCGGAGCAGAGCGGTACAGGGGCCGGGCCCCGAACAGCTCATAGAGCAAAACTTTCAGGAGGGCCGCAGAAGTGGCGGACGCGGCGCTCAGAAGCACTTCTTTGCCGGACAGCCCGGCAAAGGGCAGGCGGCTGAAAAACAAGACACTCCCCACGTCCCCGGCGGTGCTGATGGACAGCTGGGGGAGCAGCAGATATTGCCTGAAGTTGCGCCCATATTCCACCGAGGAGATGGCGCTCACCTCCACTTCGCCCCGGCAAAGCCGCCCGTTGAGCTCCGCCGGCGTGCCCGGCACCATCTCAAAGCCGTTCCGGGTATAGCCCTGTTCCATGGCATAGTAAATGGGGAGCACATTGATGTAATGAATGCGCCCGAGGCGGAGGTTAGGCTTCATGGGCGTCATCCCTGCCGGGGCCGGCAATCCAGGTGATTTTTCCCGCCGCGCCCTCCTCGAGCAAAGCCGGCCAGAAGTTTTTCGGACTGTTCAGGGGGATGAACAGCAGGGCCGCCTGACGGCCGGGCTGCAGGCTCCCCAGGTCGTGCTCCCGTCCCAGGGCCCAGGCGCCGTGCCGGGTCCCCAGCGCGAAAAGCTCCGGCAGGGGAAAAGTCGGATATTGTTCATGCAGGGCCAGCATTTCCCTAAACAGATTCAGGTCAGTGTTGCTGGCCAGGGAGTCGGTGCCCAAGGCCACGGTCAATCCGGCCCGCACCATTCCGGGCAGGTCCGGGAAACCGGCGCCGGTGAAGCGGTTCGACCGGGGACACAGAACCACCGTGGTCCCCCGCCGGGCCAGAATTTTCCTGTCGGCCCCGCACAGCCAGACGCCGTGCACCGCCAGAACATCGTCCCCCAAAAAACCCAGGCCGTCGAGATAGGCCACCGGCGAGCATCCCGGAGCCTCGTAGCCCTCCCGCCAGCGCCCCCTTTTCTCCAGCAGACCGCGAAAAAACCCGTCCCCGGTCCTGAGAAAATCCAGTTCCTCCAGGGATTCCATCAGATGCACGGCGCCGATCCGCCCGCGCTGGCGATTCCACCGGGCGATGCGGCGGAAAAGGGCCGCAGACACGGAATATGGCGCATGGCCTGCCGCGGAAAAATTGGGCAGTTGCGCCTCGGCCCCGGTCAACAGGGGAAAATCGGCTTCCAGGGGACCGTCACCGAGATTATTGAACCCCAGACATTCGTAAAAATAATGAAAAGCCAGGCCGCTCATCGCCAGGAGAGGGAAACTGCCCCCGGTGTGGCTCACCTCCCCCACCAGCCCGGTGCCGGTGCTCCGCAGCTCCGCCAGCGCCTCTTGGATTCCGGCCTCAATAGCCGCCGCAGACAGACCGGCAAAGGCCGCCAAACTTTTCTCCAGCCAGTTGGGGAAACAAGGCTGGGGGGCGATTTTCCCCCTGAGGGCTGAAAATTCCAGGTGGGTATGGGCATTGACCAGGGCCGGCAGGATGGCCCCGTCCCCGTGGTCCAGCGCCACGCCGGACAACTGTCGCTTGATCACCGGGGCCTGGCCCACCGCCACGATTTTCCCCCGGTCCACCGCCACCATGCCGTTTTCCAGGACCGGCCCGGTCCCCGGCACCACCCAGCGGGCCCGGTGCAGGGTTACTTGAACCATGTGCGCCAATCCTGGCCGATGTCGCCCCGCAGGCGGTAGCGCTCCATGAGCTTGACGCAGGGGCACACCCGGGGGGCCGCGGCCATCTCCGGCAGCAGCCCCAGCACCAGATCCGCAAAAGCCCCCTCAACTTTCTGAACCAGGGCCACTTCCTCGGGCGCGGCCAGGCCCTCAAAGAGCACCCCCGGCTGAAAAGGGCGGTCCTTAAGGCCTTCGGCGTAATTCACCACATAGCACAGGGCCGCATAGCACAGTTCCAATTCCCGGGCCAGAAAAACCTCGGGCGCCAGGGTCATGCCCACCAGGTCCCCCCCCAGGGTCCTGAATTTGCGGATTTCCACCGGGGTTTCCAGCCGGGGGCCGCTGGTGGCCACATACACCCCCTGGGGGTGCCAGGGGAAGGGCGCCCTTTTTAGCCCCCTGATCACGGCCCGGCGCAGCTCCGGACAAAACACCGGATTCTGCCGGATAAAACCCAGCCCTTTCTTGGGGAAAAAGGTGTAGGGCTCACCCCGGGTTTCATCCAGGATGTCATCCGGGGCCACCAGGTGACCCGGACCCATGGCCTCGTTGATGGCCCCCGGCGCGCACCAGGCCAGGATTTTCTCCACCCCCGAATTTTTCAGGGCATACAAATTGGCCCGGTCATTGACATAGGCCGCGGACACGGCGTAGCGGTCCTCCCCGTGGCGGGACAGCACCGCGAAAACCAGGCCCTGGTGCTCAAATAGATGCACCGGATTGCTGTGGCCGAACGGGGTGAGGTGCGCCTCCCCCCCCAAATACGCCACACCCTTTTCCAAAAAATCCCGATGCGCCCCCACCCGGGCGATGACGGCCAGGCGGGGCGCTTTTTCGTGGGGAGAGGGCCGCGGGACCTCAGGTCCCCCGCCCGCCCTCCACACCCCCCGCCCCCGCTCCATTTCGGCCATTCGGTAAAGGTGATCCCGTCGGTGCGCCTCATAGCCAGCGGCGGTGATGAGGTGTTTGATTTCGGCTTCGGAGAGACGGAAACTGACTCCGGCCGCGGCCACCACGTTTTCTTCGATCATGGTGGAGCCGAAGTCGTTGGCCCCGAAGGACAGGGCCACCTGGGCGATTTTGCCCCCCTGGGTGACCCAGGAAACCTGGATATTCTCGATGTTGTCCAGAACCAGGCGGGAGACGGCCAGGGTCTTGAGATATTCCCAGGAGCCTGCGGCTTCTCCCCCCAGCGCGGTGTTGTCCGGCTGAAAGCTCCAGGGAATGAACGCGGTGAAGCCCCCGGTGTCATCCTGCAAATCCCGAATGCGAAAGAGATGCTCAGTGCGCTCCTCCCTGGTTTCCAGGTGCCCGAACATCATGGTGGCGGTGGTTTTAAGACCCAGGCCATGGGCCGCGGCCATGACCTCCAGCCATTCCGCGGCGCTGCACTTATTAGGGGAAAGAGCCTGGCGCACCCGATCCACCAAAATCTCGGCGCCGCCGCCGGGGATGGAGCCCAGGCCGGCCGCGATGAGGCGCGTCAGCACCTGCTCAATGTCAAGCCCGCTTTGCCGCGCCCAATAGACGATTTCCGGAGGAGAAAAGCCATGCACGTGCAGGCCGCAGCCCCGGATATGGCGCACCAGGTCCTCGTAATAGCTTAAAGGCAGGTCGGGATTGAGGCCCCCCTGGAGCAGGACCCCGGTGCCCCCCAATTCCCGGGTTTCCCTGATTTTCCGGTCCAGGGCGGCGGCGTCCAGCTCATACCCTTCAGGAGACCCGGGAGGCCGGAAGAAGGCGCAAAACCGGCAGCCGGAGACGCAGACATTGGTGTAATTGATGTTGCGGTCCACCACATAGGTGACCAAGGGGTCAGGGTGCAGGCGCCAGCGGCTCCGGTCGGCCCAGCGTCCCAGGGTGAGCAAATCCAGGTCCCACAGGGACAGGGCTTCCTGTCGGGAAAGACGCTCCCCGGCGGTGACCTTCTCTTCCAGGTGGGCCGCGGTGGTTTTCATGAGCCAATGACGTTGTAGAGGGTATCCCGCTCCACCGGTTCGCAGCCCGCTTCCCGAATGAGATGCAGGAGTTGGGCCCGGGTGAGGCCCTGGGGGGTTTGGGCCCCGGCCATGTGGGTGATCCTTTCCTCGATGACCGTGCCGTCGATGTCGTCGGCCCCGAAGGCCAGGGACAGTTGGGCCATTTTCACGCCGATCATGATCCAGAAAGCCTTGATATGGGGAAAATTGTCCAGCAGCAGGCGGGCCACCGCCAGGTTCTTCAGGTCATCCACGCCGGTGGTCTCGGGAAGATCGGGCAAATGGGTATTTTTCGGATGGAAAGCCAGGGGTATATAGGTCAAAAATCCCCCGGTGTCGTCCTGGGCCTCCCTGAGCCTGATAAGATGATCGACCCGTTCCGCGGCAGTTTCCTGGTGCCCGTAAAGCATGGTGGCGTTGGTCCTGATGTCCAGGCGGTGGGCGGTTTTGGCCACCGCCAGCCAGCCTTCCGCCGAAAGTTTGGTGGGGCAGAGGCTGCCGCGAATCCGGGGGCTGAAGACCTCGGCGCCACCGCCGGGCAGCGACCCCAGGCCGGCCTCCTTCAGGGCCGTGAGGGTGTCGGCCACGGACAGACCGGCAATGTCGGCCAGATGGGCGATTTCCACCGCGGTGAAGGCCTGGAGGTGCACTTCGGGCCGCATGGCCTTGATCCCCCGGAGCATGTCCAGGTAATAGGAAAAGGGCAACTCCGGATGGAGCCCGCCCACGATGTGAATTTCGGTGATGGGCTCGTTCAACCGCTCCCGCACCCGGGCGAATATTTCGTCCAGGGTCATGGTATAGGCCTGGGGATGGCCGCCGGTTTTCCCGAAGGCGCAGAAGCGGCAGCCGTTGATGCAGACGTTGGAGTAGTTCAGGTGCTGGTTGTAAATGTAATAGGCCCGGCGGCCGTGGAGGCGCTCCCGCACCAGGTTGGCCAAAAACCCCACCCCCAAGAGGTCCCGGCTGCGGTACAGGGTTACGCCGTCTTCGCCGCTGAGCCGTTCCCGGGCCTTGACCTTGTCGTACAGGCTGATCAGCTGAAGATCTTGAAAAAAGGGCTTCATAGGACCATTTCCCCATGTGACCGGATGGTCATTTCTAGGTGAAAAATTTTTAGGGGTTTGTTCTTCTCAGGCCGCCAGACCGGCCTTGAGAAGGTTAACCAGCTCCCCTACCCTTCTGTGCCTTTCCGCCGGCAGGGCCTGGTCGAGGCCCAGGGTGACGTCCAGGGAGGGCACCGCCACCGCCTGGAGATAACGGTCCAGCAGGGCGTCCAACAGAAAAATCACCGCGCCCGGGGGCAGGTCGGCCCGCAATTCGCCCCGGGCCTGGCCCTGGCGCACCAGGGAGCCCAGGTAGTCGGCCGCAAACCGGCGCACCGCCCGCAGGAGCTCCTGGCGCCGGGGCGCATGTTCATCAAACAAAATCTTGAGATAGAGACCGTACACTTTGGGGTGCCGGTGGATGAAGTCCACCCCGGCCAAAAGCGATTTTTCCAGGCGCACGAAAAAATCCTCCTCCCGGGTTTCCTCTTTGACGGTGACCAGGGTGCGACGCACCATGCCGATGGCAAAATCGAAAATATAAAGGAATATCGACTTCTTATCTTTGAAGTATTGGTAGATCGAGCCCTTGGCGATGCCGGAGGCGCTCACCATGGTGTTGACGCTGGCCTGCTGGTAGCCCTTGTCGGCAAATTCCCCCAGGGCCGCGGCCAGGACCCGGGCTTGCTTGTCCGGCGACAGGTTCAGGAAGGTATGGCGCACGGTTTCCATGTGACCACTCGGTCATACCACCTTTGGGCGATTTCGTCAATGCTGAGTTGGGAGATTAAGAGGATTACGCTTTCACCATATTTAGGGTATAGTCATGGCCACTTCCAGGTTCCCGGAAAAAGCCGTTCGGTCATCCTGAGCAAGGCGAAGGATATCGTCTTTTCAAAAGCTTGAGATCCTTCACCGCGTTCAGAATGATAAAATTAAACACTTTTGCAAGAGCCTCAAAATTTTATGCCCCCAGCCCGGAAACATATCGCCCTGGTGATGGTCAACCTGAGGCCCGGCATTGACGGCGGCGCCACCGCCATGCTGGAATTGATGCATCATGTCAAGCGGCTGGGATACCGAGCGTCGATTTTCAATTTTCTCACCGGGGACCCTGAGCATCGGAGGCTGATGGCCCAAAGGATGACCTCCCGGGGCGCCGGGCCGGTTAGCGGCGATGACGAGGTCTATCATTACCGGGAGGGCGACATTGATTGCCAGGTGCGGTTTTTGCCGGAGACCATTGATGATCTAAGAAAAAACAAGGCCCCCATCGTCAAGACCCTGAGCGCCTTCCTGAGCCGCGCGCCCCTGGATTATGTCCTCACTTCGGACCGAATCTCCGTGCTGGCGGCCCATCTGTTGGCCAAACCCGGCTGTCATTTTTTCCATTCCCTGGGCAACATTCATCGGGTACAGGGTATGCACCCGGCCTACCTGAACAGCATCCGCCAGAGAGACTGCGCCGCGGTCAGCCGTTTTTTGGCGGACCAGGCCCGGGACCTGCTGGGGGTCCAGGCCGCGGTGCTGCACCCGGGGATCGATTTTTCATCCTACGTGGCCCCCCGGCCTGCCCCGGTGGAGGCCATCGGCTTTTATGCGAGCGGGCACCAAAACTATAAAGGCGATGAACTAGTAGCCGCGCTCATTGAACAATTGCCTGAAAAGAAATTTGTCATTGTGGGCCGGGCCTTTAAACATCATTTTGAGAAACTGCCGGACAATGTAACGTTTTTGGGCTTTCAGTCCGACATGAGAAACTTTTACCGCCAGATAAAAGTAATGCTGGTGCCCTCCTTGGTCCCCGAAGGGTTTCCCCGGACCATTCTTGAAGCCGCGGCCAATGGGATTCCAACCATCGCTAATAATGTGGGGGGCATATCCGAAGCCCTGGCTGACGGCGGTATATTAATCGATATGGACGCCGCCCCCAGACCCGATATTGCACGTCTGGCCGAACGTTACAGCGCCGCGATTCGCCGACTTTTTGAACATATCGCTCAATATGAAACCCTCAGCCGCCAAGCCCTGCATCGCGCCCGGAACTATGGCCGGGAATTGGAAGACGACCTGCGCCGGTTTTTTAAGCATCACCTCCCCTGATTGCCGATCTCCCCGCCTATTTCCTGAAGTCGGCACTTAAGTTAAAAAATCACTTTTTTGAAACTTCATGTCTCATTTTCTAAACAAAATTTTCAACGGCGCCCAGCGTCTGCCTGATTAATTATGTATATTTATCAAATACTTAAACACATGGCATTGTATTTGCTAAACTTATGGTAGGGTCGTTCACCTTTGTGGCGGTTTGTTGGTCTTCGCCTGCACCCAGGCAAAACCGCTGCAACTATGCTGAACCCTTATTAAAGGAGAGATTCCTGATGACCGCAGACAGACCCCTGGCCAATCCCCTGGTGGTATTAAGGGAGGAGTTCGACGACTGGGCCATCCTGTTCGATCCGGACACGGGCCACGCCTTCGGCCTCAATCCGGTGGGGGTGTTCGTCTGGCAGCGCCTGGACGGTCGGCACTCCATTGATGACATCCTCACGGAACTCCAGGACTCCTGTCAGGAGGTTCCCGGCGAGGCCGGCGACCATGTCCGGGCTTTCATCGATCATCTGCTGAAAAACGGCCTGGCCGGATACGAATATCAGATCTAGCGTGGTTGCTATGCGGTTGATGCGCTCCCCCGCCAGTCTGGATGTGGCCATTACCGGCAGGTGCAATCTGCGCTGCCTGTATTGCGCGCACTTCAGCAGCGCCCGGGATGTTCCGGAGGACCTGCCCGCGTCTGAGTGGCTCAGCTTTTTTGAGGAATTGGGCCGCCTGGCCGTGCTGCGGCTGACCCTGGAAGGCGGCGAGCCCTTCTTCCGGCCCGATCTCCCCGAGATCATCGAGGGGATCGTCAAAAACCGCCTGCGCTTCAGCATCCTGAGCAACGGCACCCTCATCACCGAGGAGCTGGCCGCTTTTCTGGCCGGCACCCGGCGCTGCGATTCGGTCCAGGTGTCCATCGACGGCTCCAAACCGGAGACCCATGACAGCTGCCGGGGCCAGGGCACCTTCGCCAGGGCCGTGCGGGGCGTGCAAAACCTGCAGCGCCACGGAGTTCAGGTGACGGTGCGGGTGACCATCAACCGTACCAATGTGGAGGATTTGCCGGAAGTAACCCGCTTTTTGCTGGAGGATTTAGAACTCCCCGCTTTTTCCACCAATTCCGCAGATTTCATCGGCCTGTGCCGCTCCCAGGCGGACAAACTCCAACTCAGCGTCTCGGAACGTTCCCGGGCCATGGAGATCATGTGGGAACTGGAGCACAAATATCCCGGCCGCATCACCGCGCTGGCCGGCCCCCTGTTTGATGTCCAGGAATGGACCAAGATGGCCCAGGCCCAACGGCAAGGAGGCCCGCCGAGCCACAGCCAGGGGCACCTGGCGGCCTGCGGCGGGGTCTTCAGCAAACTGGCGGTGCGGGCCGACGGCGTCATCGTGCCCTGCGTCCATCTGAGCCATATCGAATTGGGGCGGGTCAACCGGGATGACTTCGGGGAACTCTGGCGGCAGCACCCGGAACTCCAGCGTCTGCGGGAGCGGCAGCTCATCCCCTTAAGCGAATTTTCCTTCTGCCGGGATTGTGAATATCAGAATTACTGCGTGGGCGGCTGCCCGGCCGTGTCCTTTACCCGCACCGGCCAGGAGGATTTACCCAATCCGGATAGTTGCCTGAGACGTTTCCTGGAACAAGGAGGCCACCTGCCCGATGTCCGTGTCTAAGCTGCGGCCCCCCCGGTATCCCTTGCGACAGATATATTTTTATCTGACCGAGGGCTGCAATCTGCGGTGCCGGCATTGCTGGGTCCTGGCTGATCTCGAGACCTCCCGGCAGGCTGCGTCCTTCCTTTATCCCGAACTGCTCAGGCACGTGGTGACCCAGGCCCGGCCCCTGGGTCTGGAAAGCGTGAAACTTACCGGGGGCGAGCCCTTGCTGCACCCCCGCCTGCCCCAGATACTCGAGATCATCAAAACCGCGGACCTCCGGCTGGTGGCGGAGACCAACGGGGTGCTGCTCACTCCCGGACTGGCCCGGGCCATGGCGGAGTGCCGCCAACCGCACGTCTCCGTGAGTCTCGACGGGACCGAGGCCGAGACCCATGAGTGGGTCAGGGGGGTCCCCGGTTGTCACCAGGCCGCGCTTCAGGGCATCGCCCACCTGGTGGAAGCAGGCATCCAGCCCCAGATCATCTTCTCCATGCTGCGCCGCAACCGGGACCAGATTGAGGGCGTCATCCAACTGGCCCAAAAACTAGGCGCCAAGTCCTTGAAGTTTAATATCATCCAGTCCTCGCCCCGGGCCGACCGCCTGGAAGAAGAGCAGGAAACTCTTACCGTCCAGGAAGTGTTGGAGCTGGGACGCTGGGTGGAGCAGGAATTGAGCCCCCAGGCGGAAATTCCCATATTGTTCCACCATCCCCCGGCCTTTCGCCCCTTAAGCCTGATGTTCGCAGACAGCGGCAACGGCGCCGGGGTGTGCGGCATCCAAAGCATTATCGGGGTCCTGGCCGACGGCTCCTATGCGCTGTGCGGCATCGGGGGCAATGTCCCGGAACTGGTCTTCGGCCACGCCGCCCGGGACCGCCTGGCCGACGTCTGGCATGACCACCCGGTGCTCCAGGAGATCAGGGAGGGTCTGCCCCAGCGCCTCACCGGCATCTGCGGCGATTGCCTGGTGCGCAGCCGCTGCCTGGGGTTTTGCCTGGCCCAGAATTACTATCATGCCCAGGATTTGTGGGCCCCTTACTGGTTCTGCGAGCAGGCCGCAGCCGCCGGGCTTTTCCCGGAGGAGCGGCGGGTCCCCCGGCAGGCAATTTAATGGCTGCGGCTGGAAAAATTACCGAAAAAGCTTGCTTGTACATTTGTCTGTGATTATGATAAAAATGGCAAAAAGTTAACCTTGAAATTGGAGGAACAATCCGGGGGCCGATCATCTCTAACCCCGGCGCGGCAATATCATCTAAAGTGGAAAACAGCCAACTAAAATAAGGAGGATGGGGGTTATGACCAAAAAAGACAACATGCGGTACGAAAAGCCCGAATTAAAAACCCTTTTCAACGACCTGGAAGCAGCCATGGGCTCCTGTTCGGGTGGCCTCGGCGATTCAACTTTATGTTCGGGCGGCGTCAGCGCCAAAGGTACCTGCAGCGGCGGCACCGGTTTCTAACCGGCCGGCGGCCAGGGAAAATTTCCTTACCGTTCGGCGCCAGGCTTCAGACCGAAGCCCCAATACCGGTTCATTCCGAGCGCCGTGCAATGTTCTGCGGATCATCCTGGGGGGTGGATATGCCACCCCTTCGGGATGATGTGTGGACGTTTCGGCAAGCAAGCTTTGGCGAGCTCCCGCAGCTGTCTGGGGAACCGCCGGGGGGCGTCCATTATCTGCTCCACGCCCAGCCACTGAAAACTGGCTTCATCTTCCCAATCATTCGATTTGTCAAAGGATATGCCGATGGGCTCAGGCATCGGTTCGGGTAAGCCATGGCGTCAGCACACACCAGCAGCCGCGAGTCGAAACACCGATCCGCTGCCTGGAACCTTCTCAAAACCTTAACCGCCGCCGGCGACCCCGGTAAGGGTCTGCAGGGCTTCGGCCTGCGCCTGGCTGACGGCAGCCGCTGGTGGCTGGCCGGCTATCCTCCGGCTTCCGCCTGGGTGGAAAAATTGGCCCCGGTGATGCACCTTCATCCGGAAGAGGCCGACGGCGCCAATCTCATCGTCTTTGTCGAAAGCCCCACCCCGTCCGAGTCGGCCAGACGCATGGCGGAACCGGACTCAGGGTGGCTCTCCCTGCAAAAGGGCAACCGCATCCTGTGGTACCGGCTGGATTCTCCCGACCTCCTGATTGAATGGGTCAAGCCCCTGTCGGAGGCCGAAACCTATGTCGGCATGCGGGACTCCCTGGCCTTTGTCTATTGGCAGAGCCTGCGCCGGGGCGGGATACCCTTCCATGCCGGGTTGGCGGCATACCGCGGCCAGGGGGTGATCCTGGCGGGGGCCTCCGGGACCGGCAAGTCCACCTGCTGCCGCCGCCTGTCCCCTCCCTGGCGGGCCCTGGCCGACGACGAGGTTTTGGTGGCCCTCACTCCCGAGGGCCGCTATGTGGCCCACCCTTTCCCCACCTGGAGCGATTATCTCCTCCAAACCGGAAAACCCACCTATGGTTCCCAGGAGCCGGTGCCCCTGACGGGAATTTTCTTCATGGAGCAGGCTTCCCAGGATGACTGCCATCCCCTGAGTCCGGCCGAAGCCCTGGTGGAGGTGGCCATCTCGGCCCAGGTCTGCCTGGCCCACTTTCTGTGGTACTGCGGAGCCGCGGAAGC
Source organism: Desulfobaccales bacterium (assembly GCA_041740935.1). Taxonomy (GTDB): domain Bacteria; phylum Desulfobacterota; class Desulfobaccia; order Desulfobaccales; family 0-14-0-80-60-11; genus JBGSLA01. The sequence goes on from JBGSLA010000068.1 coordinate 23,486, forward strand.
CCAAACCATCCGCGCCCTCATCTTTGCCAACGCCTGCGACCTGGTCAAAAAAGTCCCGGCCTTTCGCCTTCGGGTCAGCCTCAAGGGCCGCTTCTGGGAGCATCTGGAAGCCGCCCTGGAAATGCGGTGACCTACCATGGTCCGGAAAATTTTTTATATCGGACCGAGCATGAACCCCCTCCTGCAGCGGGGCGACACCCTCCTGGTGGTCCCTTGCGGCTCTGATGAGATTCAGCCGGGTGACATTATCGTCTTTACGGATCCCCTACGGGGACAGGTTGTGCATCGGGTGGTGGCGGCCAGGCCCGAAGGTGTGGTCACCAAGGGCGACAACAACCCCACCGTGGACGAGCGCCCGGTCGCTCCCCGGGACATCCTGGGGCGGGTGACGGGCCTGGAGCGCCAGGGCCGCACCCTGCCGGTGTCCCGGCAAGCGCCGGCCGCCCTCTATCTCCTCAAGGCCCGCCACTGGTTTGACCGGGCGTTTTCCTGGCTGCTGCAACCGGTGTATGAGCGGCTGGCTCAATCCGGGGTCTGCCGGCGGCCGCTCAGCGCCCTGATCAAGCCCCGGCTGGTGTATGTTCCCCGCGCCGAGGGCCCCGAAGGGCAGCTCTGGCTGGGGAATGTCCTCATCGGGCGGAAAATGCCCCGCCAGTCCCGCTGGAGCATCCGGCGGCCCTTCGGGCTGTGGGTGGACGAAGCCGGCCTGCCGCACCAGCCTCCCGCAGCCGCCGGCCGCGATCCGGGGAAATCCCGGGGCCTGAACCGGTCCGCCCCACCCCGCTCCTGAGGACCCCCTCGGGTCTTTCTCCCGCCCGCTGACCCCCTGCTTCATAAAACTATTGACAGGGGGCGGCGTTTTTGTCTTTAATCTTTCACAGGATGGCCAAGCTTGGCGGTGGAGTCCGGCCTCACCGCCATGACCAATGCGGGCTCACCCTTCTGCCGGCCCGGCCCGCCCGTACCCTCGCCCCAGGGTTGGCGGCACACAGGAACAGACCTGGCCATCATGGAGAAACTGTTTCCCTGGACCATGGTGTTCACAGGCGGGACAACTTTGAGGGCGGCTATGGCGCTGCGGAAGGAGACCTCGTAGGAAAATATTAATAACCTGCTATTTGCCCTGGGCTCCCAAGACAATTCAATATGAATTTGATACATAAAACGATAGCAGGGAGTTGGAAAAATAAGTAAGCCGATGTGGATTATTCATAGTTTAAGGGTTTCCGAATCAGATACATAAAAATTATTTTTTTGTGATTTTTTCTCCTAAATGATACAAGTTTTTATTAGGAAGTGTTATCTTTGACTGTTCTGAACTCACTTATAATCAATAGTAACATCCTTATATCATCATAACTTGTGGGGACTCCTGGTTCCCGGCTTCCGAGCTGACGGATTGTTGGCGCCGTGGTGTTAACATAACTTTCATGGTTCAGAAAACCTGGGGGGGGGGAACATGCGCAAGCTGTCGGTATGGCTGATCTGTTTGATGTTGGCGCTGCCGGTGTGGGGGGCCTGGGCCCAGGAAAAAGAAGCCCCCACCGTGGGGGAGGAGCGCCGGGAGGAACAAAAAAAGGCCACCACCGCCACCCGGGTGGCCGAAGTGGAGCGGGGCGGGGCCCTGTTGCCTTCGGGACGTTTGGTGGTCGAGCCCTCCTTTGAGTACAACCACGTCTCCGGGACCAACGTGTCCATTTCGGGCTTCACCATCTTCCAGGCCATTCTCATCGGCCAGGTGCAGGTGCAAAAGCTCCGCCGGGACCTCTTCATCCCCGCGGTTACCTTTCGACTGGGGCTTAAAGAAGCCGAATTGTATGTCCGCATACCCTATTTCTTCCGCAGCGACCGGTTGGTTTTTCCGGTTTCCGGAGGGGGCACCAGCACCATTCAGGACAAATCCTTCAGCGACAACGGTATGGGCGATATCACCAGTTATGTGTATTATCATCTGCTGCGGGAGGGACAGTGGAAACCCTGGGTGCCGGACACCGTCATCCGTCTGGGGATGAGCTTCCCCACCGGCAAGGACCCGTACACCATTAGACGGGAGTTTGTCCAGGAACTGGGGGCCGTGGTTCCGGTGGAATTTCCCACCGGCACCGGCCATTGGGGCCTGACCCTGGGTTCCACCTTTGTGAGAAGCGCCGACCCCGCGGTCATTTTTCTAAACGTCGCCTACTTTATTAATTTCGGACGCAACGTCGGCAGCGCCGGCGATCCGGCCATTGATTTCGGGAACATCAAGCTCGGCAATACCTTTGAATACAGTATCGGCCTCATCCTGTCCCTGCAGGAGCGCCTGTCCATGAACTTCTCGCTCAACCAGCGCATCACCGGCAAAACCACCCAGAATGGCGCCTCCCTGCCGGACAGCAATCTTAATGCCCTGTCGTTCAACATCGGGGCCACCTACGTTATCCCGCCCCGAATGGCCGTGGACTTCGTGGTGGGTATTGGCCTGAGCGAAGACGCCCCGGACGTCAGCCTCCTGATCCGGATGCCCGTTATGTTCAAGTTCGGGAAAAAATAGCTGCGGTGGTGAGAAGTTTTTATGTGGAACCGCCGCCCTCGGCGGTTTGTCCGCCGGCGAGGGCGCCGGCGCCACATTTTTCATGCTTTGCGGGTGAGCCGAAGGCTCAGGAGCGACTGGCCAGAAAAGTTTGTCGCGTGCAGGGGCAGGCGCCCTCGCCTGCCCTCAATGTAAAGCCGAGGGCGGCTGGCCCTACCCCAGAAAAAAGAAAAGGCTTTTTATTCCGGTTCCCCAGCTCCCGTGGGGCATCCGGGTGAGCGCCAACCTCTACTTGGCTTCCAGCCCCCTGAAGGCGGGATGCGCTTTGCTTTCCCGCCCTACAGCCCCGCTCCCCCAGCCTTCCCCCCGGCCGCGCTCACGGGTTCGGAGCCGGCAGGGCCCGCAGCCGCCGTTTATAATACTCCTCTCCCCAACCACTCAGGCGGCCCTCCTCAAACACCAGGGGAGTAAGGAGCCTTCGTCCCTGCCGGCTTTCCAGCATATAAAACCAGACGATCAGCCCCCGGCCCGCCGCCCGAAAGCCCTCGGTGCGCTCCGGAGCCCCCAGCAGGCGCCGCACCTCTTCCCGGGACAGGTTCAATTCGAGGCGGCTGGCCGCGTCCATGTCGCTTTTGGGGGGAGGCCCCGAGGTCGCCACCGGCGGGGGGCTCGGCGCCTCCCGGG
>JBGSLA010000069.1:0-15863 GCA_041740935.1 Desulfobaccales bacterium
CGGGCCCAATCCAGGGCGGCGCGCTCCCGGTAGCGCACCGAAAAGGGGCTGATTTCCACCGTAATGATCTCCGGCCGCACCAACTCAAAAAAACGCCAGACCCGACCATACCCCGCGGGGTCCCCGTGCACCGCGGCGAGGAAGTGAAGTTGGCAAGCGGGGGGAGGGGATAAGAGGCCGCGCCCCTTGGCCCCCATCCTCCCATAACCTTCCCTAATGCTCGCCCTGTTTGCCATAATAGGAAAATTCCGGGGTGTCCGGAAACTTATACAGGAAGCGCTGGCCGGAGACCTCCGGGGCCAGGTCGAGCCGATTTCCCCAATTGACCACGTGCACGTTTTTTAGATCATCATCCGGGACCGCGGCCACCTGGCGGCCGTTAAACACCGGGGCATGGGCAAAGACCAGCAGGCGGTAGGCCACCTCCATTTCCTCCTCCCAGACACCGCTGCTGGGGGTCACCACGCCCATGAAGCGCCCCACGTAGACGGCCAGGGGCTGAAAGTCCTCTTCGGCCTCCCAGTAGGTCTGCTCCTCCGCGATCCTGCCGGCGAAGCTGCGGTCGCCGCCGGTGGCCCCCAGGTACAGGAGCACCTCTTCCCCATAGAGGGGATGGGAGCCGTAGACCTGATACAGACCGTAATCCTGGCGCGGGTCATCCAGTTCTTCCAACTCATCCAGGCCGTACGGCCCGTCCCAGTCGATGTATATGTATTTCGTAGTCATGAAGAATCCTTATTTTATGCCAAAATGGCTAAACCCTTCCGCCTCTCGAACAGAACTAAACCCAAGGCCCGTTCACTTAAGCAGCGTCAGGAATTGGTGGGCAGAGCCCACCCTACATTTTATTCGCTTTTCCTAAGGGCGGGTTTGAAGCCCGCTACACCGATGGATTTTCACGGTAAAGCCTCTCGGCTAGACATTACCATTTTTCGTATAGGGCGTGCCGTGCACGCCGGTAGCGGCGGCCATGGGCCGCCCGTCGTTCTCCGACAACCTTTCACGAGCCCCGGATGCCTGCAAACCCACGCAACGCCCGGTGGCAACGGCGTCCCGCCTGTGCGGGCGCAGGCTTGAGCCTCGCGGCTACAGTTATCAGGCGGTTAAAAAACCTTCCCATTCTAAATGAATAAGTTTCCTTAAATTCATTAGCTCCCCCTCAATCCTGCACAAACTCCCGCCCATCCTTTAAGGCCGCCTCGGCCCTGGCCAACTGCCTTCCCAGGTACATGGCATGGTTGAGGTCGCTTACGGCCCCGTCCCGGGCGATCTGATGCTGAAGGGCCATCGCAGTACGGCCCCGGTACTCCTTCAGGGTAACATCTTCAGCCCGGTGCTCCACCAAAATTTCGTTGTCGTCCAGGGTCACCCGGAAATAGCCCATGGGGTCCAGGCGCATTTTCCACTTGCGCTTGCCCACCACCGTCAGGGCCCGGTCCAGTTCCCTGGGGTCGATGCTGATGGAATGGCTGAACACCGTGATGGCCCCCGGCGCCATATCTGCCCGCCCCGCCACTTCCCGCTGCAGGGCCATCAGCCCGTACAGATTCAGCAGCCAGGCGTCCATGGCGTTGTGGGTGCGAAAGGTGGCGGTGAGGGTCAATTTCTCCTGAAATTTTCGAAAAAAGGCCGACACAAAACAGGGGCGGCTTTCTTTGGCGGTCAGGTCTCGGGTATTGTCCCACAGGGTGAAATAGGCCTTGCGGTCTTCCGGATCTTTTTGTAATCGGCTCGCCAAAATCTCCACCGCATCCAGCCCGAAGTAACGCCGCAGCCGGTGGCCGTAGGTGTAGGCCTCATCCGGCCGAAGTTCCCCCTGTAAAAACTCCTGATAATAGCGCTTCAGCCGGTCGGGATCGAGATTGAGGGCCAAAAGCTCCTCCCGTCCGGCCGGTTCGGGCTTTTCCACCACCACCTTGACGTTCTGCAACTCCAGCCGCTCCCCCTTTTTCAGGCTCACCCGGCGGCCGAAGCGGGTAATAATATGGAGCAGGTCAAGCCAGGCCTCCAGGGGGGCATCACGGACTACCTGGTGAGCCCTGGGGTTGCTGGGGAAGTATTCCGTTTCCACCTGGGGCAGCGGTTCTTCCCGGCGGTCTTTTTCAGCAACCTTGGAGGCAATCGGCGACCAGTCCTGAAAAAAACCGGCAATTAAGCTGATGGTCCCTGGATTCTTAGGGTCGCCCAGGTCTCGGAGCGCCGGGACCTGCTTAAAAATGGCCGGTTCCACCATGCCGTCTATTATCCGCTGGGTCCCCCTGATGCGGCAGGGGCTGCTCAACAAGCCCTTGCCGCCCCCAAAATGTATGGGCGCATCCTCAACAATCTCAATTCCCTCATTGAAAAAATTGACCAAATCCTGCTTCGACCCCGAGCGGTCATGCCCGCAGATAAGCAGCACCTGGATCTGGGGATTGTACAGCAGATTGCGCAGCATCTCCCTGAGGCCGTTGCCGTAGAGCGTCCCGAAAACCGCGATGGGGCTCGTGGCCGCCTCCAGGTCCACCCCGGCCTCGAGAAAGCGCGCCATGACGTAGTCCGGCCGGGACCACAGGGTCACCACCCCGATGACCCCGTGGGGATTGACCGTTTTCAGCCGGTCGCCGAAATACAGGGGAATGAACTCCATCTTTTCGGCTTATATACCAAAAACCGGGGGATTGAAAGTCCGGAACCGGAATTGCCCGGATTTCCAAGAAGATCCTTTTCACCTGAGGAAAAATTTTGCGGATTGGCAGGAGTTATGGTAGGAAATAAATAAGCATTTCAGGTGTCCAGCCGCCGGTCCGGTTCCCCCTCAGGTCGGGGAACCCGATTCTTTTGGGCTTAACGATTTTTTGAGGGAGAGGCAGTCATGAAGGCATTTAAAGAAAGGATGTATCTTCGCAGCTTTATTGACATCAGCAAGACCTTGGGGTCCACCCTGGCGGTGGACGAGGTCCTGGATCTGATCGTCCGTCAGATCACCGAAGCCATGAGCCTCAAGGGGGCCACCATCCGGCTGGTCAACCCCAAGACCAAGACCCTGGAGCTGATGGCCTCGGTGGGCCTGAGCGAGAAATATCTGAAAAAGGGCCAGGTGAACCTGGACAAGAGTATCTCCGACGCCTTGAGCGGCCGGCCGGTGGCTATTTCTGATACGGCCAGTGATCCCCGCCTGCAATATCCCAAAGAGGCCCAGGAGGAAGGGATCGCCTCCCTGGTGGCCATTCCCATGGTCTATAAGGGCAAGGTCATCGGGGTGATGCGGCTGGTGACCGCCGAGCCCCGGGAATTCACCCTCGATGAAGTGGACTTTGCCTGCGCCATCGCCGAGCTTGGGGCCCAGGCCATGGTCAACGCCCAGATGTACGAGTCCCGCACCCGGGAGCTGAATTTCCTCAAAGGCCTGCAGGAGGTCTCCAAGGCCATCAATTCGGCCCTGGATGTGAAAAAAGTGCTGCAGCTGCTGGTGAAGACGGCCACCACCGCGCTGGACATCAAGGCCGCAGCGGTGCGCCTCCTGGACGAGAAGCGCCAGCAGATGGAGCTGGTGGCCTCCTACGGCTTAAGCGAGCGCTACATCACCAAGGGCCCGGTGACCTCCGACATGTCCATCTCCGAAGCCATGATGGGCAAAGCCGTGTCCATGTACGACGTGGCCCAGGATTCCCGGGCCACCTATCCCAAAGAGGCCGCGGAAGAGGGCATCAAGTCCATCCTGTCGGTGCCCATTGCCCTGAAAGGCAACGTCATCGGCGTCCTGCGGATTTACACCAGCGAATACCGGGACTTCTCCGACGACGAAATCACCTTTATTTCCTCCCTGGCCGAACAGGCCGCCCTGGCCATGGAAAACGCCCGCATGTTCCAGAAGCTCAAAGGCGAATACGAGGAACTCATGGGCGACCTGTACCGCTTCACCGACTTCACCCGGGGGCTGTAGGAGTTTATCTTGTCGGGGGAGGGCCCGGGGGACCTGGCATCCCTGCCCTCCTCCTGACGCCCCTCTTCCTGCTGTTAAAGGGCCGGCTGCGGCAATCAGGGCTCTGATCCCCTGTTTCCGTCGGCCGTTTTTTCACCCCTTTGGCCACAAAAGGAAGGCCTTTCATGCCGCGGATCGCCCCACGGCTGGTTCTTCTCGGCGTCTGTCTGGCCCTGATCCTGGTTGCGGCCCGGATGCCGGATGCCAGGCCGCGCCCCGGCCCCGCCAGCGCGGGCATCTCCTATCTCCCTGAACTGGAACGGGCGGTTTATCGCCTCACCAACGAGGTGCGGCAAAAACACGGCCTCTCCCCCCTGACCGGGGAAACCTCCCTCACCGGGGTGGCCCGGGCCCACAGCGCCGACATGCTCCACCGCAGTTATTTTTCGCATCAAGGCCTCGACGGCCGCTCCCCCCATGACCGCATCCGCGCCGGCTATTCCTTCGGCCTCACCATGTCCGGGGAAAACATCTGGAGCGGCGCGGGCTACGATTCCCAGGACACCAGAGGGCTGGCCCGCATCATCGTGGACAATTGGCTGTCCAGCCCCGGCCACCGGCAAAACCTCCTCAACCCCCGGTTCACCGATATCGGCGTGGGCGCGGCCGGACGGGGCCGGGACGTCCGGGCCACCCAGGTCTTTGTGCGCCAGCGCAAGTGACCAGTTATCAGTGACCAGTGACCAGTGATGGTTGATGGGTAATCAGTGAATACGGGCGCCTTCGCCTGGCTCAGAATGACAGGAAAGCGCCTGAAATGTAGGGTGGGCTCTGCCCACCATTCATTAAAACCGGTTCATACGAATTTTATGTCAAACGAAGAGTATTAAATCTTTGCAAAAACGTCGGGGTGAGGGGATTTTTTGTAGCCGCAAGCTTTAGCTTGCGCCACTAGTTCCACTAGGAAAAGAGCGCAGGCTGAAGCCTGCGGCTACATTCTTTGGCGCTTTGGGGATTGAAGGCTTAAAACATCAAAACTCTATCTTTGACGTTCAACTGGTTTCAGTGAACAGCAGGACAATGAATGGCGGAATCTGCTGATCACCAGGTTCCCAGATAATCTTCCGCAGTCTTCAGCAGCGTCCGGCGTTTTTCCGGCGCCAGGCGGTCCAGATAGCGCCGCATGGGCGCCAAGCGCGGGTTTTTCGCCAGATAATCCCGGTTTTGGTCCACAAAGCGCCAATACAGGGCGTCCCACAAAGCGCACCACTCGCCTTCGGGGAAGTCGCTCATTTTCCTCAGATAATTGCTCGAACTGAAATAGGGCTTGGTCATCATCAACCCGCCGTCGGCGAACTGGCTCATGCCAAAGACATTGGGCACCATGACCCAGTCATAGGCGTCGATGAACAGGTCCATGAACCAGCGGTACACCTCCCGGGGGTCTGTTTCGCAGAGCAGCAGAAAATTCCCCAGCACCATGAGGCGCTCGATGTGGTGGGCATAGCCTGTGGCCAGCACCCGGCCGATGACCGCGTCCAGCGGCAAAATCCCGGTGGCGCCGTGGTAAAACCCCGGAGGCAGCCCCCGGCGGTGGCCGAAGAAATTGGCCCCCCGCTGGCGCTCCCCGGCCAGCAGGTACACAGCCCGGACATACTCCCGCCAGCCCATCACCTGGCGCACGAAGCCCTCCAGGCAGTTCAGGGGCACCGGGTGCTCCTGGGCATAGGCCAGGGTTTCGTCCAGGACCTGCCGGGGGGTCAACAGGCCGGTGTTGATCAGGGGCGACAGCAATGAATGAAAAAGAACCGGATGCCGGGCGGAGATGGCGTCCTCGTAGTCCCCGAAGAGCGCCAGGCGATGCTCCAGAAAGTCCCCCAGCCAGGCCCGGGCCTCCTCGTGGGTGGCGGGATAGAGGCAGGCGGACAAATGCCCCGGGTGGTCGGCAAAACGGGCGGCCACGTACTCCCTCGCTTCCCGGTGAAAGTCGTTTTCGGAGACCGTGGGGGGCGGCGGCACCTGGATATTTTTCGGGAGTTTGCGCCGGTTTTCGGTGTCAAAGGTCCAGCGGCCCCCCAACGGTTTGTCCCCCATGAGCAGGATGCCCCGCTGTCGGCGCTGCTGGATGTAAAAGCTGGTTTGATGAAAATGGACGGCGTCCTTGAAATGAGCCTGGATTTCTTCCCTGGAGCACAGAAAGGCCGGGGTCTCGCTGAGGTGCAGCGTAAGGCCCGCGGCCCTGGCCCCCGCGGCCAGGCGCGCCTCCAGGACCTGATCCACCGGGTCGGCAAGCTCCAGGGCTGCCGCGCCGTCCTGGCGGAGACGGTCCCACAAGAGCGTCATGTCGGGGTCGGCCGCAAAATCCAGATAGACGACCTCATAACCCCGGCGGCTGAGAAGGTCCTGATACGCCTTGAGGCCGGCCCGGTGCAGGGCCAGCTTTTGCTGATGGAAGCGCAGCGGGACTTCTTTATCGTGAAAAAACCGGGGCGCCTCGATGAGATACACCCTTTTCCCCCGGCTCAGGGCCGGGTGAGGGTCGAACAACTGGTGGGGCAAAATGAGCACCGCGGCGGTCATGGGAGTCTCAGGGGAAGAAGGAATATATAAGAAACTATGAGCTCCGAAAAAGATACATTCTGACGAAAATGTGTGGTAATCTCTCTTTCAAGACTGGTTGTCTAAGAAAAGGGAGTATGACTTATGGGTGCTTTCTTAAGTTATTGGCCGTTCGCTGTATCAACTTTATTTGGCTGTGTAATGTGCTTTGCATTGGGCAGGCTTGAGGAAGCATGGTATGACAAAATTAGAGAAAAAAACCGTTACTTTGAACGACCTAAATTAGCAATACCTTATTGGGTGACTCTGGTAGTTGTTTTTATTGTTACATGTTACATATTAGATCAAATAGAGATTATTCCTTCGGAGAAAGGCCAGCTTTTCGTCGGTGGATTCTGGTTAGGTGGAGCTGTAGGGTCAGCAATATGCTATTGGTTCGCAGGATCATGTGGGGTTCCACCCTCCAGGGGAGGTGGCATCTCCACCGGTAGCCACCTCCGGAAGGATTGATGGGCGGGCGCCCTGAAGGGGAGGACATGCCCCCTCAAGGACCCGGAGGGCAGGAAAGCCAGGCGCCTCCAGTTTTAAAGAGCCACCCATCCGCAAAAACATATTTATCCTGGCATCCAGACAGAATTTAGGAAAGAAAATTTTTCAGGACATATACTTTACAAGGTTTTTTCAAAAACTGGAAACCGGCAACCGTATTACGGGCGCTCATAATCAAACTCCGTATAACTCCTTAAATTTATTCGATAAATAATCCACCAAAAACCGGGAATCCCGTTCCTCACCGGTTACCTGGCGCACCAGGTCCCGGGGCCGGAAACGGCCTCCCTGGGAGTGGATGTGCTCCCGCAGCCAGGCCAGAAAAGGCGCGAATTCGCCCCGGGCGAACAGCCCTTCCAGGTCACCCAGGTCTTTGGCGGCCGCGGCCCAAAATTGCGCCGAGTAAATATTGCCCAGGGTGTAGGTGGGAAAATAGCCGAAATACCCGGCGGACCAATGCACATCCTGCATCACCCCGTCCCGGTGGTCAGGCGGGGTCAGTTCCAGGTATTCCTGCATTTTTTCATTCCAGGCGGCGGGCAGGTCCTTGACCTCGAGGCTGCCGTTGATCAGAGCCCGCTCCAGCTCAAAGCGCAGGATGATGTGCAGGTTGTAGGTGACTTCGTCCGCTTCCACCCGGATGAGGCTTTTGGCCACCCGGTTGACCTCGAAGTGAAAAACCTCGAGTTTCACGTCTGTTAAGGCCTGAAAAAGTTCCTGGGCCCGGGGGAAAAAGCCCCGCCAGAAACCCAGGGAACGTCCGACCAGATTTTCCCAGGTCCGGGATTGGGACTCGTGGACGCCCAGGGATGCGGCCATGCCCCGGGGAGCGCCCCAGTACTCGGCGGGCAGACCCTGTTCGTAAAGGGCATGTCCGGCTTCGTGCAGGGCGCCGAAAAACGCGGTATTGAAAAAACCTTCGTCGTAGCGGGTGGTGATGCGGGCATCCCCGGGCCCCAGACCGCTGCTGAAGGGATGGGCGCTGTAATCCAGCCGCCCGGCCGCGAAATCATAGCCGATCCGGGCCACCGCTTCCCGGCAAAACTGTTCCTGAAGGGGCTGGGGGTAATGACGCTCAAGCACTGCGACCTCCGGGGTGCGGCTGCTCCCCTGGATGTCGTCCAGAAGCCGCACCAGAGAATCCCGCAGCGCGCCGAACAAGCTTTCCAGCCCCGCGGCCGTCTCCCCCACCTCGAAGCCGTCCAGGAGGGCGTCGTAGGGTTCGGTGGTGTAGGTCAGGGCCTCGGCCGCCTCCCGGGACAAAATCACCAGGCGCTCCAAAAAGGGCGCAAACGCCGCCCAGTCGTTCCGGGGGCGGGCCTCCTCCCAGGCGGTTTGGCCTTCCGCGGCGGCCAGGGCCAGGGCCTCGGCCAGTTTCGGGGGAATCTTGACGGCCCGGTCGTAATTGCGGCGCCATTCCCGCAGGTTGACGGCCTCGGGGCTCAGGGGATCGGCAACCAGACCGCTGCCCTCCGCCTGAGCTAGGTGCTCCCCCACCCGAGGGTCGATCTCCCGTTCGTGAATCAGACGGGCCAGCAGAGCCAGTTGCTGGGCCCGGTGGGCGTGCCCCTTGGGGGGAATGAGGGTGCGCTGATCCCAGGACAGGAGTTGCTCCGCCGAGGCCAACAGCGCGGTCTCCCGGTTGTGGCTCGCCAGCCATTCATATGCCTGTTCAGGATTCATGCCGGATTCCTCTGGTAGTTGAGGTGATTGGTGCGAAGGTGAAGGGGGGGCAAAAAAAATTCATTGTTCCGGAGAAAATGCCGATGAGTTAAGCAAGTCCCATGACCCCTCCACAGTCGGCCTGGGTTTCTTCGGAAGCCCGGGCCATTTTTTTCATGGCGGGCCCGCTGTCCAAAGTGACCAGTCACCAGTGACCAGTCACCAGTGACCGGATACCAGTGATCAGTTACCTGTAATCAGTTACCTGTTACCTGTTACCTGTTACCTGTGATTAGTGAACTTTGAACTGTGATCAGTGACAGGAAATTGGGCCTGGCGCAGAAAAAAGCTGATCAGGTGGGATCGGCTTCAAAAATGTCCAGAAAGTCGGAGGCGCCTGTCGAGGGGGTTCAGGCCTTCCTGTTCTGAAAAGTTCAAGGTTCAAAGTTCAAGGTTCAAGGTTATAGCGGCGGGCGGTGCCCACCTACGCGGCTTTTCATGCTTTACGGCAGACCGGCAGGCTCATGAGCAATTGTTCACTAACCACTGTTCATTAATTACTGGTCACTGATCACTGATCACTGCCCTACTTGGCGGTGGCCATGAGCACCAGGCCCACGATAATCAGGGCAAAACCCGCCAGGCTGGCCCAGTTCTGCCAGCGCGCCGAACCCGCGGCAGGCGGCTGCTGCCGACTCCGGGCCCGTTGCCGGCCCATGCCGGTGATCAGCAGGAGAATCAGACCCACCAGGGACAGGACCTGACCAAGGCCGCCCTTTTCCATAAGCTCACCGATGTGCTGTTGAAATATCGTCAGGGAACCTGCCCCCGGACAACGGCGTGGTTCCCGGCAGGACCAAACCTGGCGGAGAGAGAGGGATTCGAACCCTCGGTGTCCGCCTATTTATCCTTGTTTTTCCAGTTAGTTATGTTACCCAATTTTCCCTTTGGGGCGGGTCTGGGGCGGGTTGCCCGTTACGACCCTCTCCTCCAGGGCTGGAAAAAATTGCTTCAAGAATTCTTCCTTCCTCCGCACATAACGCTGCCATAGGAGGTTCCAATATTTGGGGCAACGCTAGGAAATGGATATCAAATATACTCCAAAGCCCTTAGGAATTCAAGGTATAGAGCAGAAACTTGGAATTCAGATAACGCTATTAGATCTAACCCGTGAAATTCGTGACCTCGTTTAACTCATCCTCTGGACATTCGCTCAGCTTTTTATTCTTCTCTGGCGGAAGATCCGACCCCGGGCAGGGAGCCCTCCCTGGCCCTCCCCCGAAATTTAGTTCATCTATTTCATCCCCCTCCCCTTTGCCCGCCAACGCCCCCAGGCTTTGCGGGCTTCATCGGCCAGGACCTGAACAGGCGGGAAGATGAGCAGAAACAGCCAGTCTGTGCCCCGGAGAGGAGCGGTGCCAAAGATACCTTGCAGGAAAGGCACGTAGCTAAGGGCCAGGAGGATGAAGATTTCGCTGAGGATCCCCCAGAGGAGCAGACGGTTGGTAAACAGACCCACCGTCAGGATTGATTCACGGTCGGTTCGAATGGCCAGACCATTGCCGATCTGGGCAGCCACAATCCCTGCCAGGAACATGGTGGTAGCGCGTTCATAAATGGGGCCGCTGGCCGCCATCTCCAATCCCGGCCGCCAACCGTTAGAAATATAGACGAAAAAATAGCAGGAAAGGGCAGCCGCGGTGCTCAGCACGCCTAAAAAAATGAACCGGCGGGCCACGGCCCGATCAATAAGTCGGTCCCCTGGGGAACGGGGCGGGCGATTCATGATGCCCGGCTCCGGCGGCTCGGCCCCCAGGGCCAATCCCGGCAGGAGGTCGGTCCCCAGGTCCACCGCCAGGATCTGCATGATATTCAAGGGGAGCGGTATCCCGAACAGGATAAAGAGGACAAAAGGCACTGCCTCCGGAATATTGCTGTTGAAGATGTAGGTAATGAACTTCTTGATGTTGGCATAAACCGCTCTGCCCTCTTCGATGGCGGCCACGATGGAGGCAAAATTGTCGTCCGCCAGAACCATGGTCGCGGCTTCCTTGCTCACCTCGGTGCCGCGTTTCCCCATGGCCACCCCGATGTCTGCAGCCTTCAAGGCGGGGGCGTCGTTGACGCCGTCGCCGGTCACCGCCACCACCTGCCCCAAATTCCGCAGGGCCATGACAATGCGCAGCTTCTCCTCCGGCGAGGTCCGGGCAAAGACCATATCGCCTTTCCGCTTCAAGAGCCGCCTGAGTTCCTTCTCGGGCATGCGGGAGACTGCCTCCCCGGTAATGACGGGAAAGCGCTTGTCCAACCCCATGCCGATCTGCGCGGCCACGGCCCAGGCGGTAACGCCGAAATCTCCGGTGACCATGATGATGCGGACGCCCGCGTGCCGGCATTTTTCGATGGCTGGCGGCACTTCCGGCCGGGGGGGGTCCATCATCCCGGTGATGGCCAGAAAGGAGAGATCACCTTCCACTTGAGACTGGGTTGCCTCCGACGAACCCCCTTCCTTCCAGGCCAGGGCCAGGACCCTGAGACCTCCCTGGGCGAACTCATTGAAGGTCTGGAGGACCTTGCCCTGTTCTCCGGGCGTAAAGGGGCGGCGGTCGCCGTTCCAGTCGGTGATGGTGCTGCACAAGGGGATCAGGGATTCGGGCGCGCCTTTGACCCAAATGCGGCCACCGACCCCAGAAGCGCCGTTGACCGTGCTCATGCGTTTGCGCACGGATTCGAAGGGAAATACCTTGAGGCGGGGCTGGGCCCGGTGGAGTTCTGCCAGGTCGCACCCTGCCTTGGCTGCCAGCACCAGAAGCGCGGCCTCGGTGGGGTCGCCGGTCACCGCGTCACCCCCGGGACCCAGGGAGGCGTTATTACAGAGGACCGCGCAGGTGGTGGTGAGGTTTAAGAGCGGGCTCTGGAGCATCGAAGGAGACAGGGGGGCGCCGGAGAGCTCCAGCCGCCCCTGGAGGTCGAAGCCTGAGCCGGTGACCTTCAGGAGGTCACCACCCATATAGAGGCTCACCACCATGATCTTACTCGTGGTGAGCGTGCCGGTCTTGTCGGTGCAGATGACGGTGGCAGCCCCAAGGGTCTCCACCCCGGAAAGCTTTTTCACCAGGGCATTTTTCCCGGCCATGCGCTGCACTGCCAGGGCCAGGGAAAGACTGAGAGTAGGGAGCAGTCCTTCCGGCACAAAGGCGACGATCATGCCGATAGCGAAAATGATGCTATTTAGAAAGGCGAGTTTGCCGCTCAAGACCCCCACCAGGAAAAACAGCAGCCCGGTGGAGAAGGCAATGGCGGCTACTATCCTGGCCACCAACCCCATTTCGCGCTGCAAAGGGCTGGGCTTCTCCTTTACGCCCTGGGTCAGGGAGGCGATATTGCCTAACTGGGTATCCATGCCGGTGGCGATGACCACCCCTAGGGCAGCGCCGGAAAGGGCCGCAGTACCGGCAAATATCAGGTTTGGCATCTCGGTCCAGAGGAATTCCTGGCCATCCTCCACCGGCGCGTCGAATTTGTAGGCGGGCTTGGACTCCCCGGTCAAGGCGCTATTGTCCACCCGGAAGTCTTGGGCCTCGATGAGACGGGCATCCGCAGGGATCTGTGCTCCGGCTTCCAGGATGATGATGTCCCCGGGGACGATTGCCGCGACATCCACCTCCAGCTCGGCGCCGCCGCGCCGGACTCGGCTTTGGGTAGGCAAAAGCTTCTCCAAGGCCTCGATGGCCTTTTCGGCGCGGTACTCCTGCCAGAAGCTAAAGACCGCATTGATGAGGATTACCATGGGAATGGCCCCTGCCAGCTCCACCATGCCCGCCAAATATGCAAACCCCGACGCGGCCCAAAGCAGCAGGGCAAAGAGGTTGACAAAGTTAGCCCCCAATCGCAACATCAAGGACTTGCGGCGAACTCGGGCGATACGGTTTTCGCCTATTTCTGCCAACCTTTTGGCAGCTTCTTCCTGGGATAGGCCGGCGGCGACGGTCTGGAGTTCCTCCAGGATTTCCTCCCGGGAAAGGACCCAATAGTTTTCGTGGCCGGATTCCTCCTGAAGTTTGATGGCCCGTAAGACCTCGGCGCCGCTTCGTTTAGCCAGCATTTCCTCCCGGAAGTGGCGGTTCCGCAAAAGGAAAGTCAGTTTGGCGAGAAGCTGAAAGTGGGAGCCACTTACCTTCATTGGAGAGATCAATACCGCCAGCACCTGGCAGGAATGCCCCTTCAACATCACCCCGGCCGGAGCCAGGGCCAGGACCAGCAAAGGCTTATCCACCGATTCGGAAAGACTGTGGAAGATACCCAAGCCTTCGCTCATGTATCCATGAGTCAGGTACAGCTCATCCTCTTGGAAGTGGCAGGCTTCAATTGAAGCAGCACTGACCCGGGAGCACGCTAGAGAGATGAGGGATTTCAATTCCTGGCCCGGGCTGGGGGCAAAGTCGAGCCCGATATTCTCCGGGGTGAGTAGTTCGTGTATCCTCATGGCGCTATCATAATACGAAAGAAGGATCCGCGTCGAGTAGCCTGGGGGAGTCTCACCCCCACGCTCTTCCAGCACTGGACATGAGCCTCTTTTCTGAAAACCCCTCTCGATCAATATAAGGAAGCTTGGCGCAGTGCTGGATTACTTGCCATGAAGGCAACTTATCGGATTTTCATGAAAATTGCTTATATGATCCGCTTATCTGGCTAAACAACCTCTCCGTTGGCCACCTTTCCCACAAACTCATTTCCCCCATAGCCCTCGTCTCTTTTCCCTGGCCTCTCTTTCATATCGTCGGAACTCAGCCGCATACTTGAAGGGGTATTTCGTGTAGGCCACCCCAAACCCTTGCCGGACAATCTCCGTATTGAGGAAAGTGCCGTCATCGAGATACACATAGGCCAGAGTCCCCCCATACCTGTCCCGATGGCCTATGGCGGCATTGGCTTGGTCATACTTCAGTCGCACCCATTTGTCCCCAACCATCAAACGGGCGGGGGCAATGCCCCCCTCTGGGGCCAGCTGATTGCCCAGTAGTTTCTCGAACGAGCGGCGCCGGTCCCCAAGCCCAAAAAGCAGTGTGTTTTTCCAGCCTTCATGGTGAAACTTCCCTCATGCTTAACCGGGAAAGTTCTTGACATAAACACCATCATCGGGTGAAATATCAACTGCTCGATCACTTGATATGTAGTTCCATGCGGTGGAGCAATCGGTTCTGTAAGGAGTAAGACCATGGATGCTCAAGCTAATATTGTTAGGCTTGTCCGTGAATTGCGCCAACGAACGGGGCTCAGCCAGGAAAAGTTTGCGGCCAGGCTTGGCGTTACGTTTCCTACCATAAATCGCTGGGAGAACGGGCGGGCCAAGCCGTCGCCCCTGGCGATGCAGAGGATTGAGGAATTTTTGCAGCGCATGGGCGATCGGGGGGCCGATCTTTTGCTCGAACACTTCCAGGCGCCGGAACTCTGAAAAGCCACGGAGGCAGGCATGCCCAACGGAGACCTGAACTGGATTGCCGGATTCATCTGGAACTTCGCCGATGACGTCCTCCGGGATGTGTACGTCCGGGGCAAGTATCGGGATGTCATCCTGCCCATGACCGTCATCCGGCGGCTGGACGCAGTGCTGGAACCCACCAAGGATGCCGTGCTTAAGCTCAACAAACAGCTCGATGAAGCAGGAGTAGCCAATAAACAGGGGGCGCTCTGCCAGGCCTCAGCAAACGCCTTCTACAATACTTCCCCTTTCACCCTCAGGGACCTGCGGGCCCGGGCCAAACAGCAGCAACTCAAGGCCGACTTCGAGGCCTACCTTGATGGCTTTTCGCCCAATGTCCAGGAGATTCTGGACAAGTTCAAGTTCCGCCATCAGATCCCCACGCTTGTCGATGCCGATATTCTCGGCAGCCTCATCGAAAAATTCACCAATAACGATATCAACCTCAGCCCCAACCCCGTTTATGGCCAGGACGGCAACGTCCGCCTGCCCGGCCTGGACAACCACGCCATGGGCACGATCTTCGAGGAACTGATCCGCCGGTTCAACGAGGAAAACAACGAAGAGGCCGGCGAGCACTTCACGCCCCGGAATGTGGTATTGCATCCTGGCAACCTAACGAGGTGGTTATGAACATCGAAGGCCTTTTGCAGGAAAAACGGCAGGAGATTCTCAAGATCGCGGCCCGGCACGGGGTCCGGAGTATCAAGGTGTTCGGCTCCGCGGCCCGGGGGGAGGCCGGGGCCGGGAGCGACCTGGACCTCCTCATCGAGGCGGGGCCGGGCCGCACCCCCTGGTTCCCTGGGAGCCTCATCGCGGAGCTCGAGGAACTCCTGGGCTGCCGGGTGGACGTGGTCACGGAAAAGGCCCTGCACTGGTACATCCGGGACCGGGTGCTTGCCGAAGCGAGACCCTTATGAAAGACACGAGAATTATTAGGAGCTTGGGGCTCGATATCTGGCGCATCAACCTCCTCATGCTCTTCATTTGACTGAATCTCCGTTTCTCCATACAATTATATTAACTCTCTATCAGGAAAAGACCCATGGACCGGATAGATCAGATCAAACAAATCATCCTGCCGATTCTGCGCCGTTATGAAGTAAGAAGGGCGGGGATTTTCGGCTCCTGCGCCCGGGGGGAAATGACCGGGACCAGCGATATCGATATCCTGGTGGAAACCGGGAAGAAAATGAGTCTCTTTGAATTTGTCCGCTTGAAACATGAGCTTGAAGATGCTTTGACACGTAAAGTCGACCTGGTGGAATACAAGACCATTAAACCGCGGCTGAAAGCTATCCTCCTTCAACAAGAACGGGCCATTTTATGACGGAAAGAGATATCGGGGTCTATCTCGAGGATATCCTGGAAAGCATCGCCAAGATCGAGGAATATTGCCAGGACCTCAGCGCCGGGGAATTTCTGCAACGAACCCAGGTCCAGGATGCAGTGGTGCGCCGATTAGAGATTATCGGAGAGGCGGTGAAGAATATCCCGCCGGTGATACGGAACAAGTACCCTGAGATACCCTGGAGGGACATTGCCGGAACTCGAGACGTGTTAATCCAGTAGAGTCGAGGTTGGGCGCGGTGGCCAGTAGGCCCCGTTTCCCAACCCCGCTCATCGAACCGGACATGCCGATTTCCGGCATCCGGCTCTCCGACTGGATTCATCCCATGGCACACGGCGGCGGGCCCAGGTGAACAC
>JBGSLA010000070.1:0-25252 GCA_041740935.1 Desulfobaccales bacterium
CGCCGCCCGCTTGAAGGAATTGCTGGCCAAAAACGACCGGCCCGCCCGGCGGGACCTGGAGCTGCTGCGCTGGGGCCGCCATTTCCGCCTGCCCGGGGGGGCCAAGGTGGTGGTGGGGCGCACCCACGAGGAAAATGAAGCCATCGGCCGCCTGCTGGTCACCGGAGATCTGACTCTCAGGGTCCAGGGCTTTCCCGGCCCTCTGGTCCTGATACCCGAGGGCGCCGACCGGACGGGAATGGAGCAGGCCGCGCTGCTGGCCGCGTCTTACAGCGACGCCCCCCAAGGCCAAGAAGTGGCGGTCAGCGCCCGGCAGGCCGGAAAAACTTCTGTTCTCCAGACGGTGGCGGCCCCCAAAGACGGGTTTAAGGGGTGGCTGCTGTAAGAGGGTTTTCGGTTTGCGGTGTTTGGTTATCATTAAAAAGTCAGTTTCTGTGGGGGGCAACGTCTGCCACCCATACCGGTTTCAGAACCAGTAGGAATGGACAGGTGAGGACACCTGTGCCCCAGGCTTTTCATGGGTTTGGGAGAGCCAGGGGATCAGGAGAGATTAACCGGAATTTTGCCTTCATCCACTGAAACCTATATGGCCGCAAGGGCTACTCCCAGCAGAGGAAAACTCGTGTAGGGGCGGGGTGACCCCGCCCCTACGATGCACAGGCAAGATGCCTATGCTCCCGGTTCGTTCCCCAACCCACGCAAGGGTGCAATGCATGGCGCCCCCAAGGCTTGATAAATCAAGCCCCTACAGGGGGTTGGGGAGGGGGGTCTGGAGGGCGGGCGGGGGAGCCTCCTCCCCTTAGCCCTCCCCCCAGAAACCCACATTCCATTGTTCATGACCGCGCCATGGACCCGGCAACCCTGCTGCAACAAATCGTCAACGGCCTGTCCCTGGGGAGCCTCTATGCGCTGATCGCCATCGGCTACACCATGGTGTACGGCATTTTGCGCCTCATCAACTTTGCCCACGGCGACCTCATCATGGTGTCGGCCTATGTGGCGGTCATGGGGGTGGGCTGGTTCCGCTGGCCCTGGCCGCTGGCCTGTGGGGTGGCGGTGGCCGCCACCGGTTTTTTGGGGGTGATGCTGGAGCGGGGCGCGTATCGCCCCTTGAGAAAGGCGCCGCGTATTTCCCTGTTGATCTCGGCCATCGCGGCCTCCTTTCTCCTGGAAAATTTGAGTCTGGTGATCGCCGGCGGCATTCCCCGGCCCTTCCCGGTCCCGGCCTGGATTTCCGCAAGCCTGGTGCTGGGAGAAACCTACATCCCCCGTCTCAGCCTGGTGATCCCGGTGGTCACCGCCGCCCTCCTGGGGGGCCTGTTCCTGCTGCTGCACCGCACCCAGGTGGGGCGGGCCATGCGCGCCGTGGCCTATGATCTCGAGACCACCGGCCTCATGGGGGTGAACGTCAACCGGGTCATTTCCCTGGCCTTTCTGGTGGGGTCGCTTCTGGCCGGGGCCGGGGGCCTGTTGTGGTCCATGAAATATCCCCAGATCAACCCCTTCATGGGTATCGTCCCCGGCCTCAAGGCCTTCATCGCCGCGGTCCTGGGGGGCATCGGCAACCTGGGCGGCGCGGTGCTGGGGGGCCTGCTGCTGGGCTTCCTGGAGGTCATGCTGGTGGCCCTGTTCCCCGACTGGTCGGGCTACCGGGACGCCCTGGCCTTCGCTCTGCTTATTATCATTCTTTTGGTCAGGCCCACCGGCCTTTTGGGGGAGACCCTGGGGGAGGAGAAATTGTGAATTGTCCCACAGGTCGGTGAGCCCTGGGGACGCGCTTTTAACCCAATACGGTTTACTGAAGTTTGGTATCGGTGGGCAGAGCCCACCCTACAATTTGTTCAGTTTCCTTGTCATGCTGAGCGCAGTGAAGCATCTCGGTTTGCGAGATTAGGTCACCGGTGGCTACCTCGGTATGACAAGAAAATTGAGGTGGTCTCATCCGGCATGAGTTAAGCAAGCATCTTTAACTCTTAGCTTCTTATAAGAAATAATTTTGTCAGGTAACCGATAAAGGACAACCCCATCAAAAAAATCCTGTTGACCTCAGCCGCGCTGCTGTTTCTGGCTCTGTGCCTGTATGCGGCGGAGCGCTGCGCTGGGGACTACGCGCTGCGCATCCTCACCCAGGTAGCCATTTTCATCACCCTGGCGGTGAGCTACAATCTGGTGGTGGGCCTGGCCGGCCAACTGCATCTGGGCCCCAACGCCTTCATCACCTTAGGGGCCTATACTGCGGCGCTCCTTACCCTGAGCCCGGCGGACAAGGACCTGATTTTCCTGGTGGAGCCCCTGGTCTGGCCCCTGAATGACCTAACCCTGCCCTTTGTCTGGGCCTTGCTGGCCGGGGGGCTGGTGGCCGCCCTCTTCGGCCTGCTCACCGGCTTTCCGGTCTTTCGGGTCCGGGGGGATTACCTGGCCATCGTCACCCTCGGGTTCGGGGAGGTGGTGCGGGTGCTGGCCAACAATCTCCAGGGCCTCACCAACGGTTCCCTGGGGCTGAAGGGCCTCGCGCCCTGCACCAGCCTGTGGTGGGCCTGGGGGGTGGCCGCGGCGACGGTGGCAGTGGTTCAGGCCTTGAAAAATTCCGGCTATGGCCGGGCCTTGGCGGCCATCCGGCAGGATGAAACCGCGGCCCGGGCCATGGGGGTGGACAGCTTCCGGCACCTGCTGCTGGCCTATGTGCTGAGCGCCTTCTTTTTCGGGGTGGGCGGGGGGCTTCTGGCCCACCTGATCACCACCATCTCTCCCTCCCTGTTCACCTTTTTCCTCACCTTCAATCTGCTCATCATCATTGTGGTGGGGGGGCTGGGGTCCACCACCGGCGCGGTGCTGTCCGCCTGTCTGTTTACCGTGGGCGGGGAATGGCTCAGGTTTGTGGAGGAGCCCCAGATTGTCCTGGGTCTCCCCATCCCCGGCATCCCGGGGATGCGCCAGGTCATCTTTTCTTTGGCCCTGCTTTTGGTTATCATGTATTTTCGCCAGGGGCTGCTGGGGCGCCGGGAATGGTCCTGGGAAGCCGCCGGCCGGGTCCTGGGCCGGATTTTCCCCGGGCGCCGGCCTCGCCCGCCCAAGCCCGCCGAACCTGCCTGAGGTTGACGCCGTGAGCCCATGCAAACTGAAAATAACACTCTGGCTGATTATCTGGTCCCTGTTGCTCCTGCTCCCCGCCCCGGCGGCAGACCCGCCGCCGGCGCCGCCGTGCCTGACCGTGGCCGCGGTGGGTGATATTATGCTGGGAAGCGATTTCCCCACCGCCGAACTTCCGCCCGACGACGGCCGCTCCCTGTTTGACGAAGTTCGGGACCTCTTCCAGCAGGCCGACGTGAGCTTCGGCAATCTGGAAGGAGTCCTGAGCGATGGGGGTCTGTGCGCCAAAAATACCGACAGCGCCAATGTCTATGCCTTCCGCACCCCCACCCGCTTCGCCCGCACCTTAAAGGAGGCCCGCCTCCAGGTCCTCTCCCTGGCCAACAACCACAGCCGGGACTTCGGCTATACGGGGAAGCTCGCCACCAAAAAGGCCCTGAAAGATGAGGGCCTCAAGTTTTCCAGCCAGGACGGGGAGGTGGCGGAATTCAACCTCCGGGGGACCAAAGTGGGCCTGATGGCGGTCTCCTTCGGCCCCCGGCCCCGGTCCATCGTGTACCCCGAGGAAGTTCTGGGGGAAATCGAGTCCCTGGCCCGGAAATACGACATTCTCATCATTTCGGTGCATGGGGGCCGGGAAGGCGGGGGCGCGCAGCGGGTCCGGGATGAAACCGAATGTTTTCTCGACGAAAATCGCGGCAACCTGGTGCGCTTTGCCCGGTCCGCGGTGGATCGGGGCGCGGACCTGATTTTGGGTCATGGCCCCCACGTGCCCCGGGCCCTGGAAATCTACCAGGGACGGCTCATCGCCTACAGTCTGGGAAATTTTTGCACCTACAAGGGCATGAACCTGGACGAGGAAAGGGGCTATGCGCCGCTGTTGTGGACGGAGTTGGGGCCGGCCGGCGAATTCCTGCGGGGGCGCATTCATTCGTTCATCCAATACCGGCCCGGCGGACCCAAAAAAGATCCGCGGCAGCGGGCTGTGGAGCTGATGAGGACCCTGTCCCTGCAGGATTTTCCGGCAAACTCGCCCCTGATCACCGCGTCCGGAGAGGTCCTGCCCCTGCCCCGGGCGTCTCGGGTCCCGGGGGCTGAATAAAGGGAGGCGGCGCCGAGGCCGGCACCTGCATGGCTCTCCTTGAAATCCAACATCTGGGGGTGAAATTCGGGGGGCTGGTGGCCCTGGACAATTTCCATCTGGCCCTGCCGGAGGGGGGCCTCTATGGCCTCATCGGCCCCAACGGCGCGGGCAAAACCACGGTGTTCAATCTCCTGAGCGGTTTTGTGGAGCCTACCCAGGGGACCATGACCTTGGCCGGTAAGGATTTGCAGGGCCTGCCGCCCCAGGCCCGCACCCTCCTGGGGGTGGCCCGGACCTTCCAGAATATCCGGCTGTTTGAGGACCTGAGTGTCCTGGACAACGTGCTGGTGGGCTTTCACGGCCGCCGCCGCAGCGGCTGGTGGGAGGGGGTGCTGCGCCTGCCCCGCTACCGCCGGGAGGAAGGGGAGCAGCGCCGCCGGGGGCTGGCCCTGCTGGAGGAGGTGGATCTCCAGGACGCGGCCCGGGAAAACGCCGGCCGGCTTCCCTACGGGCTGCAGCGCCGGCTGGAAATCGCCCGGGCCCTGGCCACCCGGCCGAAGCTTTTGCTTTTGGACGAACCCGCGGCCGGCTTAAACCCCCAGGAAACCCGGGAGATCATGGACTTTCTGCGGGACATCAGGGAGCGCCACCGCCTGACTCTCTTGGTCATTGAACACAATCTGCGGCTGGTCATGGGTCTGTGCGAACATCTCACCGTGCTCGACCACGGGCTTATCATCGCGGCCGGCGCCCCGGCGGAGGTGCAGCAACACCCCCGGGTCATCAAGGCCTATCTGGGGAAATGAGGCTCCAGAAAAAACAGGGCAGGGTGGGAAAGCGCAGCCACGTGGGGCGGGAAAGCACAGCGCCTCCCGCCATTAGAAAGCTTGGTGGCGCAGGTGTCCCGCCCGTCCATTCTCATGAGTTCCGAAGACGGCCCTGATGGTGGGCGGTGCCCACCCTGAAACTTTTTATATGAGAACACAGCTCATGAACAGTTACCCTGAAAAACCCCGAAAAATGTAGAGCAGGCGCCCTCGCCTGCTCCTTTAAAGAACAGCCGGGGGCGGCTGTTCTACATTTTTTCATCCTTCGGGGTGGCCATTGCGGCCATAAAGATTTAAAAGCAGCAAAACGGGAGAGCGGAACATCCCTTAATTTCCCCTAAACCCATGCTGGCCATCGACTCCCTGGAAGTGAACTATGGCGCCGTCCGGGTTCTCCGGGGGATTTCCCTGGCCGTGCCGGAGGGGCAGATCGTGGCCCTCTTGGGGGCCAACGGCGCCGGCAAAACCACCACTCTCAGGGCCATCTGCGGCCTGGCGCCGGTGGCCTCGGGGCGGATTGTCTGGGAGGGGGAGGACCTGGTGGGGCTGCCGGCCCACGCCATCATCCGGCGGGGGCTGGCCCTGTGCCCCGAAGGCCGCCGCCTGTTCGCCAATCTCACTGTCCAGGAAAACCTGCTCCTGGGGGGCTATGGCCGAAACAAAGCCGGCCGCGCCCAAACCCTGGCCTGGGTCCTGGAGGCGTTTCCCCGGCTGCGGGAGCGGCTCCATCAGCGGGCCGGCACCTTAAGCGGCGGCGAACAGCAGATGGCGGCCCTGGGGCGGGCCCTCATGAGCCGCCCCCGCCTGATGCTCCTGGATGAGCCTTCCCTGGGTCTGGCGCCTTTGTTGGTGGAGGAGGTTTTTCGGATCATCAGGGACATCAACCGCCGGGGCGCCACCGTGCTGCTGGTGGAGCAAAACGCCCAGGCGGCCCTCAATCTGGCCCACTATGCCTATGTCCTGGAAAACGGCCGCCTGGTCCTTAAGGGGCCGGGGGAGGAGCTTCTGGACCATCCCCACCTCCAGGCCGCCTACCTGGGGGGTGATCTGGATACAAACCAGCACTAGAATTTTTCAGGACACCTCCTCATGGTCCGGCGGCCCACCCGCAAAGCCTGAAAAGCCTTTTCTGGTGTAGGGACAGCCGCCCCCGGCTGTCCACAGCGGGCAGGCGAGGGCGCCTGCCCCTGCACGCTACAAACTTTTCAGGGCAGGTGAAAATTCCTGGTAACCTCCTGAACTATGACGTATTATTATCTTTTGGAAAATTTCGGGGACCCGGTCCCCCCTTAAAAAAACTTTCTTCAGCACCTCAAAAAAACCAGCCATGACGCCTGATTTTCCCACGCACATCCACCTGTTGGGCATCTGCGGCACGGGCATGGCCGCACTGGCGGGCATTTTGCAGGAATTGGGCCACCGGGTCACGGGCTCGGACGAGCACGTCTACCCGCCCATGAGCACCTTTCTGGCAGGCCTGGGCATCCCCATCCAAAACGGCTATCAGCCCGCCAACCTGACCCCCCGCCCCGATTTGGTGGTGGTGGGCAATGTCATCCGCCGGGAAAACCCCGAGGCCCAGGCCGCGGAAGAACTGCATCTCCCCCGCCTCTCCCTGCCCGAAGCCCTGAACCGCTTTCTGGTGGGGGGCCGCCACAGCCTGGTGGTCGCCGGCACCCACGGCAAAACCACCACCACCGCGCTTCTGGCCTGGCTGCTGTACGCCTGTGGCCGGGACCCGGGTTTCATGGTGGGGGGCCTGGCCAAAAATTTCGGCTCCAACTACCGGGTGGGCCGGGGTCCCTTTGTGGTCCTGGAAGGGGACGAATACGACACCGCCTATTTCGACAAGCGCCCCAAATTGGTGCATTTTCAGCCCCGGGTGGCCATCCTCACCTCGGTGGAGTTCGACCACGCCGACATCTACCAGGACCTGCCCCAGGTGGTGGCCGCGTTTGAGTCCTTCCTGGAGAAGATGCCGCCCGCTTCCCGGGCGCTGGCCTGGGGGGATGCGCCCCTGGTGCGCCGGGTGTGCGAGCGCTCGGCCTGCGGGGTGGGTTTTTACGGGCTGGAGGGCAATGTCGAGTGGCAGGCGGTGGATATCGCTCCGGAAGAAGGAGGCATGGCCTTCAGCGTCCTGCGGGAGGGGAACATGTGGGGCAGGTTCGCCACGCCGCTCTTGGGCGGGCACAACGTCCTCAACTCCCTGGCCGCGCTGGCGGCCGCGGCCGAGGTGGGACTCACGCCGGAGGAATTGGCCCCGGCCCTGGCATCATTTCAAGGGGTCAAGCGCCGTCTGGAAAGGGTGGGGGAGTTTGGGGGCATTCTGGTGCTGGACGATTTCGCCCATCACCCCACCGCGGTGGCCGCCACCCTGGCGGCGGTGCGCCGGGGCTTTCCGGGGCGCCGCCTGGTGGCGGTATTCGAGCCCCGCACCAACACCTCCCGGCGGGCCATATTCCAGGAGCCCTACGCCCAGGCCTTCGCCGACGCCGACCTGATTGTGGTGCGGGAGCCCCCCGACCTTTGGAAGGTCCCCGAGGGGGAGCGCTTTTCCTCGGCCCGGCTGGCAGCCGACCTTGGCGCCCGGGGGAAACAGGCCTTCTTTTTCCCCGACACCGACCAGCTTCTGGCCGCTCTGGTTCCCCTTCTCCAACAAGGCGACCTGGCCCTGATCATGAGCAACGGCGACTTCGACCACCTGGTGCCCCGCCTGGCCGAGGCCCTGGGGCGTGAGGCCGGGTTGCTGTCAAAAAAGGAATATTCGTAACCTTGACTTAGTACGAAATTTTATCAATATAATAATGTTACTTCTGTCATTCTGAGCCGCCGAAGGCGGCGAAGAATCTCAAAACCAAAAGACAGAGACCCTTCGCCTTCGGTTCAGGGTGACAAAAAACACGTTAGCGAATTTATGAAGTGCTACACTTAGGCAAAACCAATCCCCCTGGCTCGACAAAATTTAGGAACCTAAAAATTCCTTAAATTTCCCCCCTTTTCTAAAAGGGGCAGGGGGGATTTGTTCTCTTTTCTGCCCCCTTGCCGGTCAGGCCCACCGGAGCCCGCTTTCTCCCGCTAAAACTCAAAGGTGCTGCTGAGCCCCAGGGAATGGACGTGGCTGCGGTATTTGCCATTGGCCTGGACCTCGTCGGGCAGCGGTATGCCGTTGATGGCAAAACGGTTGTCCTTGCTCCGAGGGGCGCTCAGGATGAAGTTATAGGCGATTCCCAGGGTCAGGCGCCAGATTTTGGTGGTGGCCCCCAGGGCGAAGATATGCCGGTTGGAGTCCGCCACCTGGGGCTCCAGGGTGGAGGCCGGCACCGGGGTCATGTCAAAGGTGTAGCCGGCCCGGAGTTTCATGCTTTCGGTCACCTGCCAGTTGGCCCCAAAGCGCAGGGCCCAGGCGTCCTGCCAATTTTTCTTGGTCACGATGGCCGAAGCGAGTTGCCCGCTCACCGGAATGGGCTGGTTAAGGTTGACCTTCAGCTCCTTGTAGGTGGACCAGCCGGTCCAGGTGGCGTCCACGTTAAAGGTAAGGGGCGCCAAACGGTTGACGGACACCCCGAAGGTGACCGACGGCGGATAGATCAGCTTGGCCGAGCCCCCCACGCTCCGGGGGATATTCTGGACAAAGTTGGGCAGGGCCAGGTCCAGTCGGCCGTCATGGGTCACCGAGATGGCGCTGCGATAGGCGGCCCCGAATTTGACGCCCTGGAACGGCTCATACAACACCCCGACATTGGCCCCCACCCCAAAGCCGCTGCCGGTCAGGTCGGATTTGCCGTCGATGAGCGGTCGCGGGATCAAAGGGGTTTTCCGCCTGAGCCTGACATCGGACCACAAAAAATCCACCCCCGCGGCCACGGACAGGTTTTTCAGCACCTTCACCGAGACCACCGGGTTGAGATTGTAGGTCTTCAGACGGGAATAGGTGGTGATGTAGCGCCCGGTCCATTCCGCCGGCCAATCGGTGCCCATACCGAAGGGGGTGAAATAGCCGAAACCCAGCACCACCCGGCTATGCACCGGCACCGCCAGGTAAAAGGAGCCGGAGTCATACAACCGGTGCCGGGTGATATAGGTGTCCCCGGTTTCGCCCTGATATGACCGTTGGGGATAATTGAAGAAATTACCCAGATACACCTGGGGTCTTTTCAGCTGGTTCAGGCCGGCGGGATTGTAATAGATGGCCGAAGGGTCATCGGCTTCGGCCACAAAGGCGTTGCCCTGGGCCATGGCCGCGGTGCCCTGCTGGATGAGGGCGAAACCGGCCCCTTGGGAAACCGCGGGCCGACCCCAGGCCAGGGCCAGGACCGCGAAGACCAGGAAGGCATTCATCCCTCCATGACTCTGTTTGCGGTTATCGTTGAAGTTCAGACAGACCGAGGATGACCAAGCCCCCTGATGGAATCTTTTCCCAGCCATATAAGGTTTCCCCCTAAGGTATTTTCTGGGTTGATTCCGTTCCATAGTACAATATTTTAAAAATCTTATGAAATTGTTTATGATGGAAAAATACCTGGAAAATTAATTTTTTGACGATTTTAAAAAACACCGGGCGTTTTCCCCAGAAAGGCAATTTTGTCCGGAGATATCCAGATATTGACCCGCGGATGCGCCGCGGCCCTCAGGCGCCGGGGCGGCATGAGGATTTTTCCCGACCCGCAACCTCTCAGGGAAACCCCCTCGGTCATCTTTGACCTGCCTCCGGAGATTTTGGTATGACTGCTTCTCTGTCCAGCCCTCAGCCGCGGGAACTTTTGGTATGCACCGACGCCTCCCTTGCCTCCCGGGGAGTTTTTGACGCGGCCCTGGCCCTGGCCCAACGGGAGCCCTGCCGGGTTCGCCTGCTGCAGGTGTTGGAGTACAACCCGGGTTTTGCCAGCCAGGTCCTGGACGCGATTCAGGAGTGGGAGGGTGAAGCCCGGGCCGGCCTGGAGGCGCTCGTGCAGCGGGCCGAGGCCCAGGGAGTGGCGGCGGAAATTGTCATAAGCCGGGGCCAAACGGCTCCTCATGCCATTATGGCGGAGGCGGAGCGGCGGCGGCCTGATATGATTATCATGGGGAGACGGGGGCGCTCGGATTTAAAGGCCATCCTCATGGGCAGCGTCACCGCCCGGGTCATCGGTTTGAGCCCTGTTCCCATCCTGGTGGTGCCGAGGCTGGGTCCTTTTACCTTTGGCCGACCCCTGTTGGCCAGCGACGGGTCTCCTCATAGCGAATCGGCCTGGCAGCAGGCCCTGGGGCTGGCCCGGGCCTGGTCCGTCCCGCTGCTGGCGGTCAGCGCCGCCCAAAAGGAAAAGGAATATCCCGAAGTCGAGGCAATTTTGCAAAAATTGCAGGAAGAAGCCAGGGAGCAGGGGGCGCCCCTGACAACCCACATGATCCAGGGGCAACCGGCTGAAGCCATTCTCCGGGCCGCCGAGGTTCTGAAGGCCGATCTGCTCATCCTCGGCAGCCACGGCCGCACGGGGTTAAAACGCCTGTTTATGGGGGGCGTCGCCCAACAGGTCGTGGGCCGAGCCGCCTGCCCGGTCCTCATCGTCAAACCGCGGGATTGACCAAAGGCTGTGGGGAAAAGGCGGGGCCGTATCCCTGGGGGGGGTCCCCCTGAGCTGTCCTGAAAAGTCCAGAGTCCAGAGTCCAGGGTCCAGGGGTTATTCGGTTCCGAAAAGTGTTTGTGTGCAACCGCCGCCTCGGCGGTTCTTGAAAAGAGCCGGCGAGGGCGCCTGCTCCACATATATTCTGGTTCCCAAGCTCCTCCTTGGCAACTTGGCATCACCTGTCTGAAATCCTCATCAGTCCCTGAGGAGCCGCGGTTATATGGTGTCCTGGGGAAAAGGCGATCAGGCCAGGGAGAGCTTGATCTGGTCGTCCCGGGGGGAGACTTTGTCCAGGCGCACCTGGACCAGGTCGCCGGGTTTGAGGCGCAGGCTGGCGGGCGCGGTGAAGGGCGCGTCCAGGAGCAGTTCGGGGAGGAGCAGGCGGGAGCGATGGGTCTGGACCTCCAACACCAGGGCTTCGATTTTTTGGCCCACCCGGCCGGCCAGGTGTTTTAAGAGCCAGTAGCGCAGGCGCAGATTTTTGAGCAGACCCGCCCGGCGCATGGCCGGATCGATGACCTGGGCGATCTTGTCGAGCTCGGCCGGGCCGTAAAAGGGCGCTTCGCCCATCAGCAGACTCAAAATCTGCCGGTGAATCACCAGGTCCAGGTAGCGGCGGATGGGGGAGGTGGCGAAGGTGTAATGGGGCAGGCCCAGACCCCAGTGGGGCTGGGGCTTGAGGTCCATGACCACCCGGCTGAGGCGGCGGCGGTCCTGCCAGAGCTCCAGCAGGGTTTTTTTGGCCTCTCGGTCGATGGCCTCCCGGGGCTCGGGCTGGGCCCGGAAGATGGCCGGCGCGCCCCGCTCCACCAGAAAGGCGGCAACCAGGGAATTGGCCAGGACCATGGTCTCGCCCACCAGCTGGTGGCTCGGGGTTTCCTGGTCCTCCAGGGTCACCAGGACCTTGCCCTGGGGGTCGAAGCTCACCCAGACCTCCGGGAGCTTCAGTTCATAGCCGCCCTGGGCCAGGCGCCGGGCCTTGAGGCGCTCGGCCAGGCGGGCGAGTATCCCCAGGATATCATCCCGGCCGTCCAGGAGCAGGTCGGTCTCGCTGTAGGACAGGCGCCGCTGCACCCGGATAAGGCTGGGTTTAATCTCATAATCCTGGACCGCGCCCTCCGGGTCAAGAGTGATGAGAAAGCTCAAAGCCCGGCGCTCCTTGCCGGCTACCAGCGACAGGGTGTCCTCGGAAATATCCTCGGGGAGCATGGGCAGGCGGGTCTCCGGCAGGTAAATGGAGGTGCCCCGCGCCATCGCCTCCCGGTCCAGGACGCTGCCGCCGGCCACCAGGGAGGAGACGTCGGCGATGTGGACCCCCAAAACATACCCCGTGGGCAGGATTTCCAGGCTCAGGGCGTCATCCAGGTCCCGGGTGCGCTCCCCGTCGATGGTGAAGCACGCCAGACCGGTGAGGTCGGCCCGGATGGCGGCGCAGGGGTCGGGGGGGGCCTCATCGTTCAGGCGCCGGGCGAAGGCCCGGGCCTCATCGGAAAAAGCCAGGGGCGTTTCCTGGCGAAAGAGGTCCAGATTTTCGTCTTCAGAGAAAACCTTCAGACGCACTAAAAGTTTGAAGGCCGCGTGGTCGCCGGGGATTTTGGCCTTGTCCAGGCAGGTTTTGATCAGGGGGTAATGGGGGGAGTCCTGGCCGAAGACCGCCACCGACCGGAGCAGTTCCACCAGGCGCTCCCGGCGGGCCTGGTCGGGGGCTTCCCGTCCTTCCCAGGCGGTCCTGAGCCACTGGGCGGCATCTTCCAGTTCCTGCCTGGCCTCTTCCTCCCGGCGGGCCTTGTCCTCCAAGGCCTCCACCACCTCGGGGGCATTGGGCAGCCAGAGGCCGTCCTTGTGCTTGAAGAGGAAGCGGTCCTCAAACAGGGCCCGGCCCATGGCCGCCACCTGGTCGGGCTGGGCCGAGCCGAACCACAGGTCGGCCATGTCCGCCACCGCCAGCCCCCTGCCCTCCTCCACCAGGAGTTCCCAGATGTCGGCCAGGTTGACGGTCTCTCGCAAGGCCTCCCGGCGCCGCAGGGTGTCCTGCAGGAGCGTCAGCCACTGCCGGCGGGAGAGGGGGCCCGCTTGGCCTGAAGGGCAGGAGTGCAGGACCCTTTTGGGGGCCAGGGTGATTTCCCGGTTGGCGCAGGTGATCACCTGCAGGCGCTCCCCCTTGAGATCGAGGACCACCCCCACCTGGATGCTTTTGTCTTCAAAGAATTCGACGAGATCTGCGGGTTCCATGGTAAAATAAGGCAAAGTAACAGAAATTAGAGAAAAGTCAAGGAAGGCCGCCGGCGTCAGCGCCGCCGCCCTTTCCGTCAGAGGTTAAAAGGTGCCATGCGACTGGCGCTGATTTCCGATATTCACAGCAATGTTCATGCCCTGGAGCAGGTGTTGGCCCGGCTTAAGCAGGAGCAGGTGGACCTGATCCTCAACCTGGGGGACCTGGTGGGCTACAACGCCAATCCCAATGAGTGCATCGAGATGCTGAAGCATGGGCCGGTGTTGAGTCTGGCCGGCAACCACGACTTGGCCCTGCTGGATGTGGACTTGGCCCAGCATTTCAATATCATCGCCTATCAGGCCATCATCTGGGCCAGGGAGCAGGTGCGCCCGGAATGCAGCGAATTTATTCAAACCCTGCCCCTGACCCGGGAGGGCCAGGGCTACGTTGCCTGCCACGGCACCCCCACCAGCGCCGACGCCTATATTAATTACCACTTCCAGGGCAAAAAGGTCTTGAAAATGCTGCATCAAGGCCTGGGGTTGAGGGTGTGCTTTTTCGGCCACACCCACCGCCGAGCCTTGTGGTACAAGGACATCCGGGGGAAAGTGGCTTTGCGCCCCATTACCCCGGGGAAAATGTTTTTGGAGCCGGGCTGGCATTATCTTATCAATCCGGGGAGCGTCGGCCAACCACGGGACGGCAATCCGGAGGCGGCCTACGCCATCTTCGACGACCAGGATTTATCCATCGAGTATAAGTCGGCGCCCTATGACGTGGCCGCCGCGCAAAGCTGCATCCTCAAGGCCGGGCTGCCCGAGTACCTGGCGGAGCGCCTGGCCCTGGGCGTGTGACAAGGGGGGAACATGGCGCTGTACCACAAAGAAGGGGTTTTAAAGGACGGCAGCCGGGTGATTTTGCGCCCCATGGTGAAGGAAGACCGGGATAAGCTTTTGGATTTTTTCCACCGGGTGGACGACCGGGACCTGATGTTTTTGCGCAACGACGTGCGGGACCCGGCCACCATCGACGATTGGGTAAACCACATCGACTACCACCACGTCTTTCCGCTCCTGGCCGAAGCGGACGGCCGCATCGTGGGGAACGCCACCCTGCACATGCGCAAGGTGGGCTGGAAGCGCCACCTGGGGAACGTTCGCATTGTCATTGCCAAAGACTATCAAGGCCAAGGCCTGGGCACCCTGATGGTCAATGAACTCATTGACCTGGCCGCGGAATTCGGCCTGGAGAAGCTCATTGCCGAAATCCACCTCCTGGCCCACACGGCGCTGGCCACCTTTAAGAAGGCGGGCTTTTCCGCCAAGGCGGTGTTCGAAGACCTGGTGGAAGACCCCTCCGGCCAGAAAGGGGATTTGGTGGTGATGGTGTGCAACGTCATGGCCCGGGAATGAGCGTCCCGGGGTGGGAGGGGTAATCGATCCGGGCGGCGTCTGGCCCGGCCGGAACCGCGGGCTGACCCTTGAGTCTGTCCTGAAAAGTTTTTGTGTGGGGGAGGGGGTTCCCACGGGCTGGAAGCCCGTGCTACCGGGGACGGGAGGCCTTTGCCGCTTCCCCCACCCCCCTGAACCGGGAGCACAGGCGTCCCGCCTGTGGTCCCGGTTCAAAAAGAAGGTCCGGGGAGGCAGCAGCGCTCCCCCCACCATGCTTTTCAGATCACCTCACCCGGCGCTCTTGAAGAAAACCACGGCCAGGGGCGGCAGGGTCAGGTCGAGGGAAAAGGGCTGGCCGTGGTAGCCGCTGGGGGAGGCCTCCTTCTCCCCCAAATTGCCCTGGCCGCTCCCGCCGTAGAGAGGCGAGTCGCTGTTCAGCAATTCCTGCCAGGAGCCGCCCCGGGGCGCGCCCACCCGGTAGTGGAAGTGGGTCTCCGGGGTGAAATTGGCCACCACCAGGATAAGATCGTTCGTGCTTTGCCCCCGCCTGAGGAAGCTGACCACGCTGTGGTCCACGTCGGTGCAGTCGATCCACTGGAAGCCGGCCGGATCGAAATCGCGTTCGTGCAGGGCCGGTTCTTCACGGTAGACGCGGTTTAAGTCCGCCACCCACCTTTTGACCCCGTCATGCGCCGGATATTCCAGAAGGTGCCAGTCCAGGCTCTGTTCATGGTACCATTCGTCCCACTGGCCGAATTCGCCGCCCATGAACAAGAGCTTTTTCCCCGGCTGGGCGTACATATAGCCGAAGAGCAGCCGCAGATTGGCGAATTTTTGCCAGTCGTCCCCGGGCATTTTCCTCAACAGAGAGCCCTTGCCGTGCACCACTTCGTCGTGGGACAGGGGCAGCACGAAATTTTCCGTCCAGGCATAGAGCATCCGGAAGGTGAGTTGGTTGTGGTGGTATTTCCGGAAAATGGGGTCCAGGGACATAAACTCCAGGGTGTCGTGCATCCAGCCCATGTCCCACTTGAGGCCGAAGCCCAGGCCGCCCACGTAGATGGGGCGGGAGACCATGGGCCAGGCGGTGGACTCCTCCGCGGTGGTCTGGACGTCCGGGTAATTGGCGTAGATTTCCTTGTTGAATTGCCGCAGCAAATCAATGGCCTCCAGGTTTTCATTGCCCCCGTAGGGGTTGGGAAGCCATTCCCCCTCCTTGCGGGAATAGTCCAGATAGAGCATGGAGGCCACCGCGTCCAGGCGCAGGCCGTCGGCGTGATAATAGTCCAGCCAGAACAGAGCGCTGCTGATGAGAAAATTCCGCACCTCGTTGCGGCCGTAATTGAAGATTTTGCTTTCCCAATCGGGGTGAAAACCCTTTCTGGGGTCGGCGTGTTCAAAGAGATGGGTGCCGTCAAAAAAGCCGATGCCGTGCTCGTCCGACGGGAAGTGGGAAGGCACCCAGTCCAGAATGACCCCGATGTCCTGCTGGTGCAGATAATCCACCAGGTACATGAAGTCCTGGGGCGTGCCGAAGCGGCTGGTGGGGGCGAAGTAGCCCAGGGTCTGATAGCCCCAGGAGCCGTAAAAGGGGTGCTCCATGATGGGCAAAAACTCCACGTGGGTGAACCCCAGGTCCTTGACATAGGCCGCCAGCTCCGGCGCCATTTCCCGGTAGGTCAGGAAGCGGTCGCCGTCTTCGGGCTTGCGCCGCCAGGAGCCCAGGTGCACCTCATAGATGGCCAGGGGGGCGTTCAAGGCGTTGTTCGCCCGGCGCTTGGCCATCCATTCCTGGTCGCACCAGGCGTAGTCCAGGTCCCAGACCACGGAAGCGGTGCGAGGGGAAGCCTCAAAATAAAAACCGAAGGCGTCGGCCTTGTCCACCTTGTACATCTGAAAGCGGGAGTGAATGTGGAATTTGTAGAGATCGCCCTTGCCCACCCCGGGGACGAAGCCGTCCCAGAGGCCCGACTGGCCCCGGGGCACCAGGGCGTGGGAACCCCGGTCCCAGCCGTTGAAGTCGCCGGCCACAAAAACCTTTTCGGCGTCAGGAGCCCAGACCGCAAAGTAGGTGCCCGAGACCCCGTCCACGGTGAGGGGGTGGGCCCCGAGCTTGCGGTACAGGCGGAAGTGGCTGCCCTCATTGAACAGGTACAGGTCGTCATCGCTCAGCAAAGAGACGTCATAGCGCACGGTTGGGGTCATGGTGCTCCTTTCTTAATACCACTACGTTAGTCGTTCGACTAACCATCAGGATATACTTACAAATCCACCCTAACCCCCCTTTAGCCAAGGGGGGAAATTTAAGGGGTTTTTATACCAAGTTGCAGTCTAACGGCGATGTGGATTTTCCAGCCCGTGAAGGCGCAGGCTAAACGATCATGGACAATTTTGGCCACCCCCGACAATGAAAATCTTTTTGTAGGGGCGGGTTTTAAACCCGCCCCTACAGCCTGGGGATTTTCACGGTAAAGCCTGCGGCTACAGAAAACAGCCCTCTGAGCGCAACTCGGTATTAGGTTACTTAACGCTTCAGGGTTAAAAGCTCCTCGGCCTCAGGGGCGCGGGTCAGGCCTTGCCGGCTGCCGCCCGGAGGTTTACCTGCTGGAGGATGCCGCTAAGGGGCAGCCTCACCCAGCCCGGGCGGTTATTCAGTTCGTATCCCAGCTCATACACGGCTTTTTCCAAAATAAAGGCATTAAGCAGCACCTGGAGGTCGGCTTCCGGCTGCGGCAGGAACTCGCCCTGGCCGGCCAGGGCCAGATACTCCTTCAGATAGGTGGCGGAAACCCACATCTGCCAGAATTCCGCCCATCTTTCCAAACAGGGAAGGTCCTCCGGGCGCACCGTCTTAGCCATAATGGCATGATTGACGGCGTAATGGAAGGACCTGAGCATGCCGGCCACGTCCCTTAAGGCCGAGCGCTTCAGGCGGCGTTCGGTGAGAGACCGGGCCGGCTCGCCCTCGAAGTCGATGATGATAAAGTCCTTGCCGGTATAGATCACCTGGCCCAGGTGAAAATCCCCGTGGACCCGGATGCGCCGGCCGCCCATTTTTCTTTCCAGGATCGCGTGGAAGCAGCGCACCACCTCGGCCTCCCGGTCCAACACTTCCTGGGCCTCCTTGCGGGCCTCGGCCGGCACCTGCTTCAGGCGGGAGCGCAGGAGGCGAAAGGTCCGGGCGGCGAGAGTGCGCATGGACTGGTAGATGGAGCGCTGGTAGAGGCCGGTAAAGGGGTCGGGAGCAAAATCGGGGACGTCCGGCCGGGAGGCCAGGGCCAGGTGCATCTCGGCGGTGCGCTCTCCCAGCAGGCGGGCGGATTCCAGATAGGTCCCCACCATTTCCTCGTCCAGGCGCGGCGGCGCCTCCCGGGCCAGGGCGGTCAGGGGTTTGCCCGCCACCGGCTCGGGGACGGTCCCGGCCTGGCTGGCCAGCGCGGTTTCAAAAAAATGCTTGACCACATCCAGGGTGTATTTCCAGGCGTCTCCCTGGTTGGGCACATAGCCGTGCAAAATCCCCAGGGTGGTGGGCTCCTGGCGGTTGCGCCGGAACTCCAGGGCCCCGGCCACCGGCGGATTGTGGACAAAGGAGGTCTTTTCCGTCAGGAAGCGGCCGATCTCCAGATCCAGATTGACCCCCTTTTCCACTTTGCGCAGCAGCTTCAGGATGAACAAGTCCCCGTAATTAATGGAAGTATTGCTCTGTTCGGCCTTGAGGAGGGCCGAGGGCATGGACGGTTTGCTGAGCTTTTGAATGTGGCGGAAGGCGCTGGTGGTGGTGGTCCACAACTCTCCTTCCTGCCCCCGGAAATGGCGGTGCCGCCTGACGCTGTCCAGCAGAGCCTGGCGGAAGCCGGCCACATAGGTGGCCTCATAAAGCAGACACTCCCCTTCCCGGAATTCCAGTCGGGCCACCACTGCCTGGGGAAATTCGGCCTTCACCCGGTCAGCCTTTTCCCCCGAGGCCGCGGCCAGGGGCAGGACATAGGTTTCGGGCTCCCCTTCCAGATACCCGACTTGAACCATGGTAAAATAAGCGGCGCCCTGGTCGAAGGGAAAGGGCACGGTGTCCACCACCTCGGCGCTTTTGATCTGGCAGGCCTTGCCCCCGAACCAGCGGCAGCGCAGGAGATAGGGGGGGAGGAGCTCCCCCAGGATACCCCGGTCTTTGCCCCGGAACAGCTCCTCCACCGGGCCCGTCAGGGAAAAGGTGGGAGCCGCGGCCGTGGGCGGCGGCGCCTGAATTTCCGCCGGCGGCGTCTCCTCCAACGAGAATACATAAACCGAATGGGGGCCCATGGTGATGAAGTAGGGAAGCTCGCCCACCGTCGGGAATGGATTGCGGGAAATCAGCTCCATGGGCGTTAAGCCCTTATACCCGGACAGGTCCGGCTCCACGTACTGCACGAAGCGGGACAGGTTCATGATGACCAGGAGGCGCTCCTGTTCAAACTGGCGCACAAACACCAGGACCTTGTTGTTGTCCGGATAAAGAAAGGTAATGCTGCCCCGGCTGAAGGCCTTGTAGCGTTTGCGCAGGGCGATGAGGCGCTTCATGCCCCAGAGCAGGGAGGTGGGGTTGTTCTGCTGGGCC
Organism: Desulfobaccales bacterium; assembly: GCA_041740935.1. Lineage (GTDB taxonomy): Bacteria > Desulfobacterota > Desulfobaccia > Desulfobaccales > 0-14-0-80-60-11 > JBGSLA01. The sequence goes on from JBGSLA010000070.1 coordinate 18,805, forward strand.
TCCACGTTGACCGCTTCAAAATGATACTCAGGGTCGATGATGACCGGCAGATACAGCTTCTGGGTGTTGGCCTGGGAAAAGCCGGCGTTGCGGTCGGCGCTCCACTGCATGGGGGTGCGCACCCCGTCCCGGTCCCCCAGGTAGATGTTGTCGCCCATGCCGATTTCGTCGCCGTAATAGATCACCGGGGTCCCCGGCAGGGTGAAGAGCAGGGCGTTCATGAGCTCGAAGCGGCGGCGGTTGTTGCCCAACAGGGGCGCCAGGCGGCGGCGGATGCCCAGATTGAGGCGGGCCTGGGGGTCCTTGGAATAGACCCGGTACATGTAATCCCGCTCTTCGTCGGTGACCATCTCCAGGGTGAGTTCGTCGTGATTCCGCAAAAACAGGGCCCATTGGCACGAGTCGGGGATGGCGGGGGTTTGCTGGAAGATGTCGATGATGGGGAAGCGGTCCTCCATGCGCAGGGCCATGAACATCCGGGGCATCAGGGGAAAGTGGAAGGCCAGGTGGCATTCGTCGCCACGGCCGAAATAGGCCGCGGCGTCCTCGGGCCACTGATTGGCCTCGGCCAGGAACATGCGGTTGCTGTATTTCTGGTCCACGTGGCGCCGCAGTTCTTTTAAAAAGGCGTGCGTTTCCGGGAGATTTTCACAATTAGTGCCTTCCCGCTCGTAGAGATAGGGCACCGCGTCCAGCCGCAGGCCGTCCACCCCCAGGCTCAGCCAGAAGTCCATGGCCCGGATGATGGCTTTGCGCACCTCGGGGTTGTCGAAATTCAGGTCGGGCTGGTGGGAGTAGAACCGGTGCCAGTAATAGGCCCGGGCCACCGGGTCCCAGGCCCAGTTGGAGGACTCGAAGTCCTGGAAAATGATGCGGGTTTCCTGGTAACGCTCCGGCGAGTCGCTCCAGACGTAATAATTGCGGTGGCGGCTGCCCGGCGCCACCCGGCGGGCCCGCTGGAACCAGGGGTGCCGGTCTGAGGTGTGGTTGATCACCAACTCGGTGATGACCTTGAGGCCGCGGTATTTGGCTTCCCGCAAAAAGGCCCGAAAATCCCTCAGGGTCCCGTAGCTCGGATGAATATCGGTATAGTCGGCGATGTCGTAGCCGTCGTCCTTGAGGGGCGAGGGATAAAACGGCAGGAGCCAGATGGCGGTTACCCCCAGGTCGGCAAGGTAATCCAGCTTTTCCGTAAGTCCCCTAAAGTCGCCGATGCCGTCGGCGTCGCTGTCGAAGAAGGCGCGCACGTGCATCTCATAAATGATGGCGTCCTTGTACCACAAGGCGTCCTCGGTAAGGTGAGCGATCCGGTTTATGCTGATCATGTCGGCGCTTCAGCGATCGTTCGCCGGCGAGGGCGCCGGCGCCACATTTTTTATTCCGGTTCCCAAGCTCCGGCTTGGGCACCCCTTGGAAGCGAAGCTCTGTTTCACCCCGAATTGCGGGATGGTCTCGGCCAAGTCATCGGTTTATTTAGCATAACAAATTAAGGGTTCTTTATCGACAGGGAAAAAGAGGGTTCCGCGGCTTCCCCCCAGACCCCCTCCCAACCCCTGTAGGGGCGGAGCCAAGTGTCCGCCCAGGGCTTGGGCGCACACCCGGGTGCGCCCCTGCGTGGCTTGGGGAAGGGGGCAGGCCCTGTAGGGCGGGCTCCGCCCGCCGCTTTCATGGTGCCGGAGGTGAGGCCTGGTGTTGCGTTTCAGGAATATGATAAAAAAGCATTTCAGCCCCAAACGGCTTAAAAAATGTAGCCGCAAGCTTTAGCTTGCGAAAATAATTAAGAAAAAAGGCGCAGGCTAAAGCCTGCGGCTACAAATAATGAGAAGATTTTTTTAAAATTATTCATGAGACCTGACACTGGCAGAGCAGGCAGGCAAGCCGGTTCCCCAGCGGGAGATGGGGAACCAGAATAAAATTTCGGTGGGGCGGGCCTTAAGTGCCCGCCGGAACAACAGGCGGCCGGGGACGGCCGCCCTACCGCAAGGTGGCCTCCGGAAAACTTTTACCGTGAAAATCCACCCGTAGGGGCGGGATTACCCCGCCCCTACAAAAGATTTGCATCGCCGGGGGTGGCCAATTGTGGCCATGAAGGTTTTGTAACAGAGGCGTCCAGCCCATCGGGGGCAGGCATCAACGAATAATTTTTTCCCACATTTTTGGGGCGAGTTTGACTATATTTTAACAGAGGCCTGAAGAGAACCGGGCCGCTCATTTTCCAGACATAAAGGATACCGCAATGAAAAGATGGCTGGCATTGGCTGTGGCGCTGGGTGCACTTTTGCTGGTGGCGAGTCCCTCCTTGAGCGCCGCCAAAATGGAGGTCAAGGGCGTCATCGTCAACTGGAAGGAAGTGAAGTCCAGGGTCCCGGACACCGCCTTTCTCCAGTTGGTCAAGATCGAGGATAATTTGAAAGGCACCAGCGACGAGGAGGGGTTGGCGGCTTTTGATTCGGAATTTCCAAAACTTAAAGTTTCAGCGGAGGGCTCTTTTCAGGTGGATGTCAAGGGCCTGCCCGAGGGGAAATTTTTCATCGCCCTGCAGCGGGCCATGCCCAAGGATATGGCCGGGGCTGCCATTGCCTCCGGCACCCCCATTTTACTGAACCAGGAGGGAAAGCTGGTGACCATCGAGGTGCCGGGGACCTTTCCCCAGGATGTGGGCCGGGTGGTGGTGGCGGTCCAACCCCAGGGGGCGGCTGGAACTCCGGGCCCAAAGAAATAACGTTTACGAAGGGTGCGCTCGGCGCCCCAGTCGCATGGGGGCCCAGGTTTTCGACCTGAGCCCCGCACAGGCGGGACGCCTGTGCCACCGGGCCTTTTCCTGGTTTTGAGAAGCGCCTGGGCGCCATGAAGGACGGTTCGGGGCGGCGGCGCCCTTCTGATACCAAGTTGCAGTCAAACGGCGGCAAAGGGCAGCCGGCCGGTATAGGCGCAGGCTGAAGCCTGCGGCTACAGAAAATCGCTCTTTGAACGCTTTTTGGTATGACATTATCTTACTGCTGACAGCTGAACGCCGGGGCGGACCCAGGTGTCCGCCCTGTTTATCAGCAAACACGCGGGTGCGCCCCCACCGAACATGTCGACGGAAACGTCCGGGAAGCGATATGAGCATGAAACGCCATTATCCAGACAGTCCCCGGGTGGGGGTGGGCGCGGTCATTTTCCGGGGGGAGGAGGTGCTCCTGGTGCGCCGGGGTCAGGAACCGGCCAAGGGGGCCTGGAGCCTGCCGGGGGGCCTGGTGGAGCTGGGGGAAGGCCTGGAGGCGGCCCTGCTGAGGGAAATTCAGGAAGAAACGGGGCTGGCCGTCCAGATTTTAGGGGTCAGCGCGGTCCTGGAACGGATTTACCGGGACGATGACCACCGTATCCCCTACCATTACGTGCTCATCGATTTTGCCTGCGAGTATCTGGCGGGGGAGGTGCGGCATGCGTCCGACATTACCGCGGCCCGGTTTGTGTCCCCTGACGCCTTGGACGGTTTTCCCCTGGCCTCCCATACCGCCGGGGTTATCCGGCGGGCCCGGGAGCAGAGGGGAAATGGGACTTTTCTGCAGTTAATTCCTTAAATTTACTCGTGAAAGTCCCCCTGCCGTCCTGGAAAAAAGGGGGGGTGATACCAAGTTGCAGTCTAATGGCGACGTGGATTTCCCAGCCCGTGCAGGCGCAGGCTAAAAGAGCATGAACAATGGTAGCCACCCCTGAGGATGAAAAAATGTGGAACAGCCGCCCCCGGCTGTTCCTGAAAAGAGCAGGCGAGGGCGCCTGCTCCACATTTCCAAGGGGATTTCCACAGTCAAGCCTGCGGCTGCAGAGATTAGCCCTTTAAGCGCAACCCGGTATGAGATCTCGGGAAGCCTCACGCCAAGGCGCTAAGATCCCAAACATTTCTCCAAAGAAAAAAGGGGGCGCTTTCCCGAAACCCGAAATCCGCAATCCGAAACCCAAACAGAAAACAGACTCCCCCCCTACCTCTCCCCCCATTGCCGGGCCCGCCACTGTTTGATGGCCGCCACCAGGTCATAGACCAGGAAGGACTGGCAATTGACCCGGCCCAGGTGCACCTCCGGCTTGTTGGCCCCGTGGAAATCGGAGCCGCCGGTGACGAGCAGACCCAGCTCCCGGGCCAAAGCGAGATACATGGCCTGCTGGCCGGGGGAATGCTCGGGATAATAGCACTCCAACCCCGCCAGGCCCAGGCGTTTGAGTTCGAGGAGGCGAGGTCTTAAGGTGTCGGCGCTTGGCAGGCCCAGGGTGAAGGGGTGGGCCAGCACCGGCACCCCCCGGGCCTCCCGGATCATGGCGATGGCCTCGTCCGAGGGGAAGCGGAACTTGTTCACATAAGCCTGGCCGTGGTTTCCCAGGTATTTGTCAAAGGACTCCTGGAGGGAGCGCACAAAGCCGCCCCGGAGGAGGGCCTGGGCGATGTGGGGCCGCCCCATCTGGCCGCCTGCGGAAATGGCCGCCACCTGCTCCAGGGTGAGGGGGATGCCCAGCCGGTTGAGTTTGGCGATGATCTGGGGGTTGCGGTCCAGGCGGGCCTGTTGCAGAACCCCCAGGCGCCGGGCCAACAGCCCACTTTGATAATCCAGGAAATACCCCAGGATATGCATGGACCCCCGGGGGTGTTCGGCGCTGATTTCCACGCCGGGGATCACCTCGATGCCGAACTCCGCGCCAGCGGCCATGGCCTCGGAGAGCCCGTCGATGGTGTCGTGGTCGGTTAAGGCGATGGCCCCAAGGCCCCGCTCCCGGGCCAGGCGGATCACTTCCCGGGGCGGGTGGGAGCCGTCGGACGCGGTGGAATGGGTGTGAAGGTCGATATATGCCACGAAATCCACTCTCATGATTAATACCAAGTTGCGTTCAAAAAGGTAATTACTCTGTAGCCGCAGGCTTCAGCCTGCGCCTGCACAGCCTGAAAGCCGGTGCCATCAATTTTTACCTCTTTGATGGAAACTTGACAGGTGAACCCTCTCTAGAACAGAACCTCAGTCTGAATGGCAGGTCTGTTTCAGGGCCACAAGGCCGGCACCGGATGGCAGCCTGGATCGCCTTGCGGGTGGACGAGATGCGGGCTTGCTCAACCCGAAGCGGGTTGAAAGGAAGACCGGCACCCCGTCCAGAATTGGACCAGCTTGGCAGAAAAGGCGGAGATGAGCTGGTCCAGCTCTTCTTCCGCCGGCGGCGGCTCCTGAAGGAGATGGCCGGCAAGCGAGGCAAAGGTCCGGTGGAAGCGCAGCGGCTTTTCCTGGTAATCCTCCAGGAAATTTTGGCGGTATTCCTGATAGCGTTGATTGATCAAATCACTTAACTGCCGGAAGCTGGCTTCGAGTTCCTCCGGGTCCCGGGCTTTTTGGTGCTTATAGATATATTCTTTGAAGATATATTCCACCATGTCTTCGTGAAAAAGATTCAGGGTCTCCCTGGCCGCGTCCACGCCTTTTTTGACGGAGACAAAGGTTTCGGTGACCACGAACATGCCGAAGATCAGGGCTTCGATGATTTTAATGGGGCTCCGTCCCAGGCCGTGATCCTTCAGGAGCCTTCCCAGGTCTCCGACAATGCCCAGGGTGAGGGACTTCATCTGTTCGGGCTCGGTGCCCGGCGGCGCCTGGGGGGTTCCCCCGGTGGTTTCCATATTCTCTCCTTTTTAGGGTTCGATCAGTTCCAGCATCTCCCGCACGGCCCGCTCCAGACCCACCAGCACCGCCCGGGCGATAATGCTGTGGCCGATGCTGAACTCCTCGAACTCCGGCCGGCCCCGGAAGGGCTTGATGTTGCGATAGTTGAGCCCATGGCCGCACTTGACCCTCAGGCCCAGGCTGCGGGCGTGCCGGGCCGCGTCCAGGAGGCCGTCGAAGTGTTTCTGGGCCTCGGCTTCGCTTTGGGCCTCGGCGTAGGCGCCGGTGTGCAGTTCCACCCACATGGCCCCCACGTCCCGGGCGGCGTTGATCTGGGCCGGATCCGGGTCCACAAAGAGGCTGACGGTTAAACCGGCCTCTTTCAGTTGGCTGACAAACGGCGCCAGCTGGGCTTTTTGCCCCTGGACATTCAAGCCCCCTTCGGTGGTGAGTTCCTGCCGTTTTTCCGGCACCAGGGTGACGAGGTCCGGTTTGACCTCGGAGGCGATGCCCAGCATTTCCTGGGTGGCGGCCATTTCCAGGTTGAGCCGGGTTTTGATGGTCTGGCGCAGGAGTCTCAGGTCCCGGTCCTGGATGTGGCGCCGGTCCTCCCTGAGATGCACGATGATGCCGTCGCAGCCGGCCAACTCCGCCAGCACCGCGGCCTGCACCGGATCGGGTTCGTCAATCAGCCGGGCCTGACGCAGGGTCGCCACATGATCCACATTCACTTCCAACTTCGCCATGCCGGCGCCTCCGTGAGGAAATCTCCTGGGGGGAGGGGCCAGGGACCTGAGGTCCCTGCCCCTCCACCCATACCCCCCTCC
>JBGSLA010000071.1:0-1850 GCA_041740935.1 Desulfobaccales bacterium
GGGGCGGCCCGCGCCCCTGGCTTTGGAGGGGCCCATCCTGGAGGCGGAGGCCACCGAAGTGCCCCCGCCGCTGCCCCCGGAGCGCATCCGGGCGGAGCTGGACGGCTTCCTGCGCCTGCGGGAAGAGGGGATCATCACCCCTGAGGAATTTGACCGCCTGAAGGAGAGTCTGCTGCAGCGGATGGCGGTTTAGTTCGCTTGTTTCACAGGTATTTTAAACACAATGGGGCAGGCCGGAGGGCTTGCCCCATTTTTTTGGCAGGTGGTCATGAGCCCTTGGGTCGAATAAAACCATTAAAAATCGGTGGGGCGGGCCTCCGTGCCCGCCAGAACCATGGGCGGCCAGGGACGGCCGCCCCACCAAAATATAGCTGCCTGAAAAACTTTTCAAAACCGAAAACCGCAAACCCTCTTAGCCGTCCGCTTCCGCTTCCGCCGCTTCCGGGGTATGTGTGGCGGCGCTCAGCGCAAAGAGCGGCCCGCCGCTGAGGGCCGCCCCTTCCCAGAAGTCATTTTTAACCTTGTAATACTCATGCAGCCGCTTAAGACTGCGGGCCAGGCGCGCCAGGGCCTCGTCCTCCAGGCTGTTGATGCAGTCCTGCAGGAAAACCACGTAGGTGGCCGGTAAATACACCCCTTCCTTCCCCAGGCTGCCGGAAAAATCCAGCCGGCACTGGCCGTCCTGAAGCTGAAAAAGCTTGGCCCGGTAGCTGCGGCTGGGGGGCTCCGGATGCGCCTCGGTCTGGAGCTGCAAATCCCCCAGGGGCAGCCGGGGCCGGTTGGGCGGCCCTTCCCCGGCGAGCACCAGGTCCGCCACCTGGGCGAGGAAGACGATGAGCTCATTGGCCACCCGGGTTTCGTTCAGTTCGGCCAACTCGTAGAGAATCCTGGCATAAAAAAAGATGGCCAAGGAAACGGTGTCCTTCTCCGGCGGGATGGTGTCGTGCCAATCCGCCGCGGCGCGGGCGGCCTTGTGGGGGTAAAAATCCACCCGGACCGTGGCCTTAAGACGCCCCCGGTCCCGCCCCAGATGTTCCCAAAATTCTTTGAGTCGCTTGATCATGGCAGCTTGTGGTGGGTCTGCTTGGCATTGGTCAATCCCGACACCTCAGGGGATTCACCTGAAATTATAAAAGGAAACCCCTTTTGTAAAGGGGGGGATGGCAGTTCTTTAAATCTTGTCTCAACAAACCTAACCCTAAGGGCGGGCCGGGGCCTCCGGCCCCTCCACCACCATGATCTGGAAACCCGCCAGGAGCTCCAGGAGGTTCTCGGGCGCCCCCAAAAACACCACGGCGAAGGGCTGCTTCTGCCCCGGCTTCAGCACCTGCTCCTGGGAGCGGCCGCCGGGCTTTTGGAGCCAGGCTTTGATCTGCTCCGGGTTCAGGGACTTCAACTCGGCATCGCTGAGGGTGGTGCCGGCATAGACAACTTCTTCCCTCAAGATCTGGTGTAGCGCGTTGGTGAGGTTGGCCTTGAGGCGGATGGGGCCCCGGGGGGTTTTGCCTTTGTTGATCACCTCCCCCTGAATAATCAACAACTGGCCGGACTGGTCATTCACCAGATCCTGGTAGTGGGCCTGGGCCCAATCCACCGCCAGATCCCGCAGGTCCGGGGCCGACGCCGGGGGTGGAGGCGGGGTCGCCACCGCGCCCGGAGGGGCCGGGGCGCCATTTTTCCGGTCTTGGGCCTCCGGGGCCGCGGGCTTCGGAGGCGGCGCCTTGTTGGCCTTCAGGCGTTTGATCAGCTCGGTCAGGGGTTTGAGGGGGCCGGGGGACGATTTTCCCTGGACAAACCACCATCCCAGAAAAATCGCGATCACCAGGCCGCAGGCGGCCAGCCACCACCAG
>JBGSLA010000072.1:0-5473 GCA_041740935.1 Desulfobaccales bacterium
CCCGAAATGGCGGTCCTGCCCGCCTCCACCGGGGTCATCGGCCAGCCGCTGCCGGTGGCCGTCATCTGGGCGGCCCTCCCCGGTCTCACGGCCCGTCTGCGGCCCGACGGCCTGTCTGAGGTCGCCCAGGCCATCATGACCACCGACACCCGGCCCAAGACCGCGTTTATTCAGGAAAATCTCTGGGGGCGGAAAGTCACTCTGGCCGGCATGGCCAAGGGGGCCGGCATGATCCACCCGGACATGGCCACCCTGCTGTGCTTTCTGTGCACGGATGCGGCCCTCAGCGCCCCGGTCCTGCGCCAGCTCCTCAAGGACGCCGTGGACCACAGCTTCAACCGCCTGAGCATCGACGGGGACACCTCCACCAATGACACCGCGCTTTTGTTGGCCAGCGGCCGGGCCGGCCATGCCGAGATCACCGACCTGGCCCAGGCCGCGCCTTTTGCGGAGCTGCTCCATCAGGTTCTGGGGGATTTGGCCCGGCAAATCGTGGCCGACGGGGAAGGGGTGACCCGGGTTTACGAGATTGTGGTGGAGGGCGCGGCCTCGGCCCGGGAAGCCCGTCAGGCCGCAACCACGGTCGCCACCTCACCCCTGGTGAAGACCGCCATGGCCGGGGCCGACGTCAATTGGGGCCGGATCATGGCGGCCCTGGGACGCTCCGGGGCCCGCTTCGACCCGGAGCGGGTGAGCATTGCCTTCGGGCCGCACCTGGTGGCGGAAAACGGCCGGGCCCGGGGGGAAGCCGCGGAGGCCGCGGCCCGGGAAATCATCCTGGCCGGCCCCTTCACCGTCACCATCAATCTCGGGGCCGGGGATTTCCGGGACTTCTACCGCACCTGCGACCTCACCGAGGAATACATCCGCATCAACGCCAGCTACCGCAGTTAGTTTTAAGCCGGAAACTCATTTCTGTCTGTCCTGAAAAGTTTTTCCTCATCCCCCTCTCCCCCCGCTGTCGGGGGGAGAGGGCTGGGGTGAGGGGGATCCCACGGGCTGGAAGCCCGTGCTACCGGGGGCCGAGGGCCCCTGCCCCCTCCCCCAACCTATATGAGGTCGCAAATCCCCCCTAACCCCCCTTTAAAAAAAGGGGGGAATCTATTGGTAATCCTTATAATAAAGTCCCCCTTTCCTAAAGGGGGATTTAGGGGGATTTGGAATCGTTTTTTCCCCGCGCCCAATTATTCTGTGAGGAAAGGCAATTTTCAAGGTGCGACACATGAGTATCAGAATTCAACCTCCTCCGCCGTGTGAGAGGCCTGCTCGTGGCCCCGCCGCCCCGCCCAGGGGGCGGCCGCATTTTGGGGCGATGCGCCCCGGCCGTTTTGCACCAGGGAACCGAGTTCGCCCACCACTTCCCGCAGGCGCTCGGATTGAGCCTGAAGCTGGGTGGCGGCGCTGGCGCTTTCCTCGGCATTGGCGGCATTCTGCTGCACCACCCGCCCAATCTCCATCATGGCCTGGTTCAGGTGATCGATGCCCTGGGCCTGCTCCCGGCTGGTGCCGGCGATCTCCGCTACCAGGTCATTCACCTTTTTGGCCGATTCCCCCATGTCATAAAATTTGGTGAGGGTCTCCTGGATTTGGGTTGAGCCCAACAAAATCTGCTGGGCCGTCTCGCCGATCAGATCGTCGGTGCTCTTGGCCGCTTCCGCGGCCCGCATGGCCAGAGACCGCACTTCATCGGCCACCACCGCGAAGCCGGCCCCCGCCTCCCCGGCCCGGGCCGCCTCCACCGCGGCGTTGAGGGCCAAAAGATTCGTCTGGAAGGCGATTTCATCAATGCCCTTGATGATCTTTTTGATGCTCTCCCCGGAATTGGAGATGGTCTCCATGAACGTCTTGGTGGCCCGGATGGATCTGTGCACTTCCCGGGTTTTTTCGTGAGTCTGGAGCACTAAGTCGTTGCATTGATCAGTGTGATGGGAATTTTGTTTCACCGTGGCCGCCAACTGCTGCAAAGAGGAGGTAGTTTCCTCCAGGGAGGCCGCCTGCTGGGAGGCGCCCGCGGCCAGAGACTGGCTGGCGCTGGAAACCTCGAGGGAGGCGGCGGCCACCTGCTCGGAGCCCTCACCCAGGCTGTCAATGACCCGGCTCAGCGTCCGGGTGAGGCTGCGGGTCAGGAGCACGGCCACCAGCAGGCCCAGCCCCAGGACGACCAGGATTCCCCCTCCCATGAGGGTTCTGGCCCTGGTCAACCGGGAGTCCGTCTGCATCTTCTGGCTTTCCAGGCCCTCCCTGGTCAGCTTCAGGAGGTCCCGGTCGGCGCCCGCGGCTTCCTGGTCCAGCCGGGCCAGAAATTTCAGCCGTTCCGGGGCTTCCGGGGTATCCTGCTGGGGCAGCTGAGCCACCAGGCGGCCCAGGGCCGCTTCATAGCCTCCCAGGCCTCCCAGGATCTGGTTTAGGAGCGCCTGATTTTCCTTATCGGTGAAAATATGGCGTCGTTGTGCCACCCGCTCCTTGATGTCCTGCAGGTCAAGGGCCATCCGGTCTAGATTTTGCCTTTCCCCCGTGAGCAGAAAATTATGCTGGTGGCGTCGGATATCCAACAACTTCGCGGTAATGAAAGTATAGGTTTCCCCGCGCCTGACTGTTTCCTGCAGGGTCCCCAGGGTCTGCCACCCGAGGAAGGCCAGGGTGATCGCCAGGATGATGAGGAATAAAAAGCCGCCGAAAATTTTGGTCCTTAATTTCACCTGCGCCATATACCCAATCCTCGGTCGGAGGCGGTTGGAACCGCCCTCAAACAACTGCCGGCCGGGGCCAGCGGCCCCACGGTCCGACCCCGTCAGAAATTTTTCTCCATTAAGATCAACTTGTTGCTGCGATGAAAAAGCGGAAACAGACGCCAGAGCTGGACGCCTCCTCTATGTAGGTCTATCGGCAGGTGTGATGAAAAAGTAAATACCCTGGAGAAAGTTACCGGCAAAGTCCCAAGCACGAGCATAAAAAAAGCCTGGTGAGTACAAACTCACCAGGCTTTGGTAATTAAGGACGGAAATTGTCCGGTAGATTTATTCCTCTTCTTCTTCCTCTTCCAACTCGACGCCGTCCCGCTCGAACTGGGCGTCCCGGGCGGCGTGCGCGGCTTCGATCTCTGCCTCGCTCCAGGGCTCGACCACCAGGGTGTTGGCCACCAACTCCCAGAGGTAGAGGGTTTCATGATAATTGCCCATGTCAAAGCCGGGGGTGCCCTTCTTAAACTCGGCTCCCAGGCCCTTGAGGACCTGGTCCCGGCAGTTGTGGCAGGGGGCCATGACGATCTCCGCCCCGGTGTCCCGGATTTGATCGCACTTGACTTTGCCGTAGTTCAGGCGATCCTCATCGTAGGGCATGGCCCAGGCGCCGCCGCCGGCACCGCAGCAGATGTTGTTCAGGGGATCGTCGCACATCTCCCGGTAGAGCGAAGGATCGACGCACTGCTGGGTGATCCAGCGGTTGAGATCGCCCATGTGATCACCGAAGAACATCTGGGACTTGCGCACGTAATTGCAGGGATCGTGCACCGTGATGGTGTGATGGTTGCGCGAGGGATCGAGCTTGATCCGGCCCTCGTCGATATACTGCTTCAGGAGCTGCTGCACGGTGACGCATTTGAATTCGTCATAAACTTCAGGAAACCACTTGGTGAACCCGGACCGGGTTGCAAAGTAGGCGTGCCCTCATTCCGGGTACAAGATGGTTTTCACCTTGAGTTTTCGGGCGTTTTCGATGATACGCCGGCAAACCTCTTTCTGGCTCTCATCGTCGCCGGAAAACAGCCCCCAGTTGACCCCTTCCCAGTTTTCGGAGGGTATGGTCCAGTCCTCTTTGGCGGCATAGAAGATGCGCCACCAGAACTTCATGTCGTCCGGCTCCCCAAAGGGCTCCTTGGAGTTGACCGTGAGGAGGAGGTTGGCCCCTTCCTTGTCCACCGGCGCATAAAACCCGGGAAAGCCCTCGTCTTCCACTTCCTTGCCCAGGTCGGCCAGCAGAAACAGGAAGTCATCCCGTGGGATGCCCAGGTTGTTGCCCCGGTTGATGCACATCATGGTGCCCTTGTGGATGGGACCGGGGACCTTTTCCCGTGCTCGCTGGGTCCGAACCGCCCGCAGGGTTTGCAGGAGCTTGACGCCCATGGGACACTGGTACTCGCAGCGGCCGCACAGGGTGCAGACCCAGACGAATCTGGAGTCGATCAGTTCCTGCTCCATCCCGAAAACAATGGCCCGCACCGCCTTCCGGACGTCCCAGGTGCCCTCGCCCCCTTCAAAGGGCACAAAACCGGTAATCGGGCAACCGCCGGAGCAGGTGCCGCAGGTAAAACAGGCATCCGCAATTTCGGGGGCATTGCCGCCGATTTTGCGCTCCTTCCGGTTAATCTTGATTTCTTTTAACGCCTCTTCTGCCATTGTTCCTCCGCATCATCGGGTTTGGCTGTGCCGTCAGAAACCGGCCTTCGCTGTCGCGGGCCGCTCCCTTGTCAAGTCTCTGTTAATTTACCCGGCAAAATATATATAAGTAATTTGTACCAGAAAGGCAAAGGTTTTGCCACTGCATCGATTATAGAATCCTGAGCTTACATGTCAAACAGAAAATACCATTTTTCACATGTTAGCCCTCCCCCTCTATCATTCACAGAAAAAAAAACCCGGGGCCTGTCCGGTAGTCGCCATACGATTTTAATAAACCCTGGTGAGGGCCTCTTGTCCGGCCCGGAAATTTCCTGTGAAGCAGGTGTCCAGGGGACTTGAGGCCGGAAGCTGATGCCATGGGCCACCAGACCCCACATCCCTGATGATTGCCAGTCCGTGAATCTGGAACCGGGGCGCACCTTTTCTCCCTCCCCCTTGATGGGGAAGGGCTGGGGTGAGGGTGGCTATTTTTCTATGAGAGTCAGCATGTTGCTCAATTTACCCCCCTCCCCCAACCCCCTCCCACCGTGGGGAGGGGGCTTAAAAACCGCTCTTTAATCAAGATTCTTGCCGGACAGCAGAGGGGTAAGGGGAGCTTTTTACCCGGTAAAAGTGACGGGGCGCACCTTTTGGCTGCCAAGGGTTCAGGCCGGGGCGCCTGTCTGGCGCGGTCCTAACACCCAGACCGCCCAGGTGAAGCTGAGGCCGGGCGGCAGTTCGGGGTGGCGAAAATCACTGAGGCGCCGTTTTTTGAGAGACCACCCCAGGTGTTCATACAACGCTCTCAGCGGATGTTCCTGGTCAGCGCGAAACCCTGACAGAATCAGGACTCCGGCAGGAGCGGCCAGGCGGCTTAATTCCGGCGCTTTGTCCATCTGGATTTCCCAGGGGAGGTTGGCCGTTACCAGGTCGAAGCGGCCCCGGACGCACTCGGTGGAGCCCTGCACCACCCGCAGCCGGCCGGCCAGGCCGTTTTCCCGGGCATTTTCCAGGGTGGCCCGGGCCGCCTGCCCGGCGATGTCCAGACAGAGCACCAGGGGCGCTCCCAGCGCCGCCGCGGCCAGCCCCAAAACCCC
>JBGSLA010000073.1:0-17501 GCA_041740935.1 Desulfobaccales bacterium
GGCCTGGGCGCCGCCTCCCACCAGGGTGGCCCGGGCCGCCACATAGCCCCGCATTTCTTCGGCCTGGGCGTTGAGCATCTCGGAGGCGGACGCCGCTTCTTCGGCGTTGGCCGCGGTCTGCTGGGTGACGGTGTTCATTTCGTTGACCGCCTTGTTGATCTGATCCACTCCCTGGGACTGTTCGCTGCTGGCCGCGGCAATCTCCGCCACCAACTCCTTGACTTTGCCGGTGCTGCCGGTCATCTGGGAGAAAACTTCGGCAGTCTTGCCCATGAGTTCGGAGCCCCCCTTCACCTTGGACACCGTGCCCTCGATGAGAGCGGCGGTGTTCTTGGCGGCCTCCGCGGCCCGCATGGCCAGGGCCCGGACTTCATCGGCCACCACCGCAAAGCCCGCGCCCGCCTCCCCGGCCCGGGCCGCTTCCACCGCAGCGTTTAAGGCCAGGAGATTGGTCTGGAAGGCGATTTCGTCGATGGTTTTGATGATTTTGGCCGTCTCCTCGCTGGCCTTGGAGACCTCCTGCATGGAGCCCGCCAACTGGTTCATGGAGGTGTGGGCCGTCTCCACCACCCGGGCGGCTTCCCCCATGAGGGCGTCGGCCTGGCGGGCGTTGTCCGCGTTGGTGCGGGTCATGGAGGCCATCTCCTCAAGAGACGCCGAGGTTTCCTCCAGGGAGGCCGCCTGCTCGCTGGAACCCTGGGCCAGGGACTGGGACACCCCGGAAATGCCCCCCGCGGCGCGGTTCACTTCATCCACCGCGCCGGAGAGCCCTGCGGTCACCGCAGTCAGGCGCCCCAATTGCCGCAAGGGCGCGATCAGCAGGGCCAGGGCCAAGAGAATCAGAGGAATCAGCACTATAAGGAAGGAATTGCGGATCCCGGCCAGCTCCTCGCCGACATCGTTAACATACACGCCGGTGCCGATGATCCAGCCCCAGGGGGCGAAGGTCTGAACATAGGAAATCTTGGGGACGATGCGGGTCTTGTCGTCCTTCCACTGCCACATATAGTCCACGAAGCCGGCCCCCTGGGCCCGGCAGACTTTGACGAATTCCACGAACAGGGCCTTGCCCTGGGGGTCCTTGAAGCTGCTCAGGTCCTTGCCGTCCAGGTCGGCGCGGAAGGGATGCATGATCATCTTGGGGCCGAAGTCGTTGATCCAGAAGTAATCCTTGCCCTCCGGCCCATAGCGCAAGGCCTTGATACGGGTCAGGGCCTGCTTTTGGGCTTCCTCCCGGGTGAGCTTGCCCTGCTGCTCCTCCTGGTGATATTCCTTGAGCAGACTCAGGGAGCTCTGCACCAGGAACTGAATCTGCTCCTGCTTTTGCCGCATGACCGCCTGTTTGGTGGTGGGCAGCACCCACAGGAAAATAAAGCCGATGAACAGCAGAATGAAAATCACTATAAAACCGGTGATCTTGGCGCGGATATCAAAGGTGAATCGTTTCATGATGAACTCTCTTCTGAATGCGTCCGGCGCCGCCTTGTGAAGCCGCTCGCCGACGGGGTCAAGTTTTCCGGACCTGAAAGCCCGGCGGTCCGGTTCTGTAAAAAAATCTCAGACTGTTTCCAATTGAAACAGACCTGCCAAATCCAAAATCAAGCCCACCCGGCCATCCCCCAGGATGGTGCCGCCGGCCAGGCCCTCAAGGCTCTGGAACATGGGTCCCAGGGATTTGATGACCACCTCCTGTTTTCCCAGGATGTCATCCACCAGCAGGGCCCGCTTCTTTCCTTCATGCTCCACCACCATGAGCAGGGCCTCGGAGGGGTGGGTCAGGCCGTCGTCCCCGCCGAAGAGCCGGTGCAGGCGCAGCAGGGGAATGAGCTGGTTGCGCACCCGGATGAGCTCCCCTTCGCCCTGGACGGTGAAGCAATCCCCCCGGTCGGGACGCAGGGTTTCCTGGACCCCCACGGTGGGCAGGATGTAGCGCTCGGCCCCCACCTGCACCACCATGCCGTCGATGATGGCGAGCGTCAGCGGCAGGCGCAGCAGAAAGCGGGACCCCTCGCCGCTGCGGGAGGCGATGTCGATTTTGCCCCGCATGCGGGTGATGGTTTCCTTGACCACATCCATGCCCACGCCCCGGCCGGAGACGTTGGTGACCTCCTTGGCCGTGCTGAAGCCGGGCTCAAAAATCAGGTGGTCGATGCGCTCCGGACTGGGGGTGTCCTCGGGGGCGACCAACCCCCGCTCCCGGGCCTTGGCCAGGATGGCCTCCCGGTCGAGCCCCCGGCCGTCATCCTCGATCTCGATGATGATGTCCCCGCCCTTGTGGTAAGCCCTGAGCCACAGGTTCCCGGCCCGGGGCTTGTCCTGGGACTGGCGCGCCTCGGGGGTCTCCAGGCCATGGTCCACGGCGTTGCGCACCAGGTGCACCAGCGGGTCATAGATGGCCTCCACCATGCTGCGGTCGATTTCGGTGTCCTCGCCTTCCAACTGGAGATTGACCTCTTTCCCCGTCTTCAGGGACAGATCCCGGACCAGGCGCATCATTTTGCGGAAGGTGGCGCCGATGGGCACCATGCGCATGGACATGGAAATTTTTTGCAGCTCCGAGGTGATGCGGCCCATCTGCCCCAGGTCCCGCTCCAGCTTCTGGTCCGCCAGGTCCCCGATTTTCTGGTTCTGGCGCACCTGGCTCTGGACAATGACCAGCTCCCCCATGAGGTCCACCAGGTTGTCCACCTTGGCGATGTCCACCTTCACCGTTTCGGTCACCGGCTGGGCCTCGGCCGCAGGCTTGCCTTCGGCCAACTGCTGCACCAGGGCCCTGGCCACCTTCTGGGGGGCCACCCTGCCTTCCTGGATCAGGATTTCTCCGAGGGGCGGGGAGCACTCCATGGCCTTCTGGCGCTCCAGGACCTCCTGGATTTCCTCCGGCGACACCCCCTCCTGCTCCACCAGGATGTCCCCCAGGCGCGCCTTGGGCCTGGCTGAGGTGGCGTCCACCTGGGCGATGCGGGCCTTGATGGCCGCAAGCTCGAAAACCGCCGGCCCCCGCCCCTCCCCCAGGGCCTCCTGGAGGTCGGCGAGCATGTCTTTGAGCAGATCCACCGCCTCCAGAACCAGGTTCACCAGCTCCATGGAAACCATGACCTGGCCGTCCCGCACCCGGTCCAGGAGCCATTCCACTTCGTGGCTCAATTCCTGAATCTGGCCCAGATTGAGAAACCCGGCCACCCCTTTCAGGGTGTGGAAGGGCCGGAAAATGGCGTTCACCGCTTCCAGGTCGTCAGGGTGCTGCTCCAGGTACACCAGGCGGGTTTCGATGCCGTCCAGGTGCTCCTGGGCCTCCACCAGAAAATTGGCCAGCAACTCCGGGTCATCAAAGACCATCGGGGGGTCGGCCGCAGCCGTCGGCGCCGGCTCTGGCCCGCCCTGGTTCAGGCCGAGTTCCTGGGCCAGGCGGCAGTAATTTTTCCAGACCTCACCGTTGGGAGGCCATTCTTCCTCCCGGCGCCATCTCTGGAGGAGAGCCACCCCCTGGCCCAACAGCTCCAGGGCCTGGACCGCATTTGCCACCTCCTGCAGCACCAGACCCTGGACCACCCCGGTGAGGTCTTCAAAAAAGGGCGCCAAATCCTGAACCTGGGACACCTGGTCCTTCAATTCTTCCAATTGGGAGAGGAAGGCGCCCAGACCCTGAACATCGTCCTCCTCCAGCATCATCACCTTGAGGGCTAATTGTTCAAGGAGCGCTTCAATCTGGGGATTTTCTTGAGACATAATCGCCGCAACACCTCTTTGGGGCCGCAGGGCTCAGAGTCCCTAAACGCCGGCCTGTTTTCTGAAAATGGCCTCGATTTTTTCCTGGAGAATCTCAGCGGTGAAAGGTTTCACCACATAGTTGTTGACCCCGGCTTTCACCGCCTCCAGGACGTTCTCTTTGAGACCCTCGGCGGTGACCATCAACACCGGGGTCTGGCCGATCTTGGGGTCCTGGCGGATGTTGCGCAACAGGTCAAGACCGGTCATGTTGGGCATGTTCCAGTCGGTGACCACCAGGCCTATCGTCTCGTTTTTCAGCACCTGCAGCGCGGCAGAGCCGTCTTCGGCCTCGGTGATGTCCTCGAAGCCGATCTGTTTTAGAATATTGCGGACAATCTTGCGCATGGTGGCGAAATCGTCCACGATCAGGACTTTCATGCGATAGTCGATGGCTTTGTCCATACAGAGGGCCTTTCCCCTTGATGCGGGTTTCTCACCTTCTCAAACCCCTTTTCGAGTCACTGGGCCATTTTCTTTAACTGAAAAGCACTCGACGGCTTGCTTTTATGGTTGGATTTCTCCACAATGCATCCCATGACCGAGATACCTACCGGCAGCCGGCTGGCGGCCCTGCGCGATCTGCTGCGGGAAAAGGGCCTGGAGGCCCTGCTCATTTCCAGTCCGGACAACCGCCGCTACCTAAGCGGCTTCAGCGCCCGGGAGGAGATCCTGCACGAGTCCTGCGGCTCGCTTCTGGTCACCAGTGAAGCGGCCCTGCTGTTCACCGACTTCCGCTATCTGGAGTGGGCCGAAAATGAGGTGACGGCCTTCGACATCCTGATGTATCAGGCCGGGCTGGGCGCCTTGTTGGCCGAGCAGCTGCAGGTGTTCCGGGTCGCCCGCCTGGGCTATGAAGCCGCCTGCCTCACCTGCGGGCAGCACCAGCGCCTGGTTGAGGCCGCGGCCGCGGCCGGTCTCAAGGTGGAATGGGTGCCCACCGAGGGGCTGGCGGAAGGGTTGCGGGAGGTCAAAACCGGGGAAGAAATCGCGGCCATGCGCCGGGCCCTGGCCCTCACCGAACAGGTGTTCAGCGAGGTGGCGGCCCTGCTTAATCCCGGCATCAAGGAGCGCCAGGTGGGCTGGGAGATCGAGCGCCGCTTCCGGGAACAGGGCGCCGGCCTGGCCTTTGCGCCCATCGTGGCCGCAGGGAAAAACAGCGCCCGACCCCATCATCGCCCCGGAGATTATGAAATTCAGGCAGGAGACCCCATCATCATCGACATGGGGGCCAGGGTGGCGGGCTATTGCGCCGACCTCACCCGCACCGTCATCCTGGGGGAGCCCACCCCTCGCTTCCGGGAAATCTACACCATCGTCCGCCGGGCCCAGGCCCGGGCCGAGGCGGGGCTTAAGGCCGGCCTGGAAACCGTGCAGGGGGACGCCCTGGCCAGGGACCTCATCGCCCAGGCGGGCTACGGCGAGGCCTTCGGCCACTCCCTGGGCCACGGGGTGGGCCTGGCGGTGCACGAAGCCCCCGGGCTAAGCCCCCTCAAAGAAAGAAGTTCCGTCCTGCGGGCCGGCAGCATCGTCACCGTGGAGCCCGGCATCTATCTGTCCGGCTGGGGCGGGGTGCGCCTCGAAGATATGGCCCTGATTCAAGCTGACCGCGCCGAAGTCCTCAACCATCTGGGTTTTTATGAGTTTTAGCGGGTAGCCCAAGAAATTTTCCCCGAGCTTGCCAAGCCTTTCCTGAATAACCATATATAAAGAGACGGGAATCATGACACGGGAAATCAAATCGCTGGCCCAAGAGGTCGAAGCGCACCTGCGGGAGCGTCTGGCCCAGAACCCCTTTGTCATCTTCATGGGCGTCAAGGTGCCGGAACTGGGGGAAGGCTACGCCCGCTTCACCCTGGAGATTCGCCCGGATTTCCACAACTCCCAGGGCTTCCTCCAGGGCGGGGTGATCGCCGCCCTGGCCGATGAGGCCGTGGCCTACGCCCTGTTTTCCCTGGTGCCCGAAGGGGAGATGATCAGCACCGTGGAAATGAAAATTAATTTTCTGGCCCCGGTGCAAAACGGCCAGATCGAAGCCCAGGCCCACATCCGCAAGCGGGGCCGCACCCTGTCCCTGGGGGAGGTGGAAGTCACCCAGGGCGAGCGCCTGGTGGCCAAAGGCATGTGCACTTACATCCACCTGCCGCCCCCGCCCCAGGCGGCGTGAAGATGAGAGCTATGAGCTGTGGGCTGTGAGCGGTGGGCTTAAAGCTTTAAACTTTAAACTTTAAACTTTAAGCTTTAAGCTTTAAGAAAAAAAATACCCATGCAACCCATAGCCCATAGCCCATAGCCCAAAGCTCACAGCTTAATTTAAGGAGACATTTCATGAAAATCGCCATCAGCGGCAAGGGAGGCGTGGGCAAGACCACCCTGGCGGCGCTGTTGATCAAGTATTTCAAGGACCAGGGCAAAAAAGTCCTGGCCGTGGACGCCGACCCTGACGCCAACCTGGCCCTGGCCCTGGGGGTGCCGGACCCGCAAAACATTACCCCCATCAGCGACATGAAGGACCTGGTCCACGAGCGCACCGAGTCACAGCCCGGGAGCATGGGCGGCTTTTTCAAATTAAACCCCAAGGTGGATGACATCCCCGACAAGTTCTCCCGGAATGTGGACGGCGTCAAACTCATTGTCATGGGCACCGTGAAAAAAGGCGGCTCCGGCTGCATCTGCCCGGAAAGCGTCATGCTCCGGGCCTTGATGACCAACATGGTGCTGTTCCGGGATGAAGTGGTGGTCATGGACATGGAGGCGGGCATCGAGCACCTGGGCCGGGCCACCACTCGGGGGGTGGACTGTCTCATCGTGGTGGTGGAGCCGGGCCGCCGCAGCGTGGAAACGGCTGAGCACGTCCGGAAACTGGCCAAAGACCTGGGGCTTACCAAGGTGGCGGTGGTGGGCAATAAAATCCGGGGGCCCGAAGATGAGGAGTTCCTCAGGAAAAACATCCCCGACCTCCCCATCCTGGGGTTTCTCCCCTTTGACAACAAAATTATCGAAGCCGACCTGACCGGCAGACCGCCCTACGAGCTGAGCCCCTCCATGCTGGCCGCGGCCAAGAAGATCGGCGATCAGCTTAAGGAATAACGGCAAGGGAGACCGGGGCTGGGAGGCCGGATAGGGGAAACGGCTCCCCCACCCTCCCCACAGACCCCCTTCCCAACCCCCTTTAAGGGGTTGGGGGGAGGGGGCAGGGGTTCACCGGCCCTGGTAGGACGGGCTTCCAGCCCGTGGGAACCCCCCTCCCCCGCAAAAAACTTTTCAGGACCGTTCCTTATGATCCGGCGGCCCACCCGCAAAGCATGAAAAGTTGTAGGGCGGGCTCCGCCCGCCGCTATAACCTTGGACTTTGGACCTTGGACTTTTCAGAACAGTTCCTCATGAGCCTTTAGCTCACTCAAAAACAGGAAAAGCCCGGTGGCACCGGCGTCCCGCCTGTGCATCCGTAAACTTTGCCACCGAGTATTGATGGTGCGCCAAGCGCGCCCTACAAAAACTTACCTAACCGAAAACCGAAAACGCCATTTTATGCCCCCGACCGGCGCCGCCCCGCGAACCTTGCCTTTCACCCTCAAGCTGGTGGTGGTGGGGGTCCTGTACTTCGCCGAGGGCGTGCCCTACGGCTTTGTGGTGTCCACCCTGTCCTTTTTCCTGCGGGGCCAGGGTGCGCCCCTGGAGCACATCGGTTTCCTGAGCCTGTTGGGGCTGGCCTGGAGCTTCAAAATCCTCTGGAGCCCCCTGGTGGACCGCTTCGGGGCCCGGGCCGCCTGGCTGGTGCCGGCCCAGGGGGCCATTGCCCTGTGTCTCCTGGCCATGTCTCGGCTCAGCGGCCAGCCCGTCTCCTGGCCGTTTTGGGTCGTGACTGGCCTGCTTTGCCTGGCCTCGGCCACCCAGGACCTGGCGGTGGACGCCTACACCATCGACATCCTGGAAACCGGGGAGCTGGGCCTGGCCAACGGGGTGAGAAACGGCGCCTACCGGGTGGGGGCCCTGATCGCCGGCTCGGGCCTCTTGATCCTCAGCGACTGGGTGGGCTGGCAGCCGGCCTTCGTGGGCCTGGGCGTCATCATGGCGGCCATGGCGGTCACCGTCCTGACCTTCAAACCCTTCCGCCTGCCCCGGGTCGCGGTTGCCCAGGATCAAGCCAATCCTGCCGGGGGCGTAAGCCAGATCGCCGCGGCCGCCAGGGGTCTTAAGGCCCTGCCGGCCTTCGGGGCCATTATCCTGTTCACCCTGACCTTCAAGGCCGGGGACGCGCTCATGGCCTCCATGGTGAGCCCCTTCTGGAAGGATATGGGCTTTTCCGGCACCCAGTTCGGCCTGGTGTCGGGCATCTTCGGGTCGGTGGCCACCATCTGCGGGGGCCTCCTGGGGGGCTGGCTCACCAGCCGCTGGGGCATCGGCACCGGGCTGTGGACCATGGGCATCCTCCAGGCCTTCTCCAATCTGGGCTATTGGGCCGCGGCCCTGCCGGGTATGGGGAAATATGTCCTGGTGCAGATTTCCCTGCCGGTTCTGGAAAAGGCCATTCCCATCTACCCCATTTATCTCGCCTCCCAGGGAGAGAGCCTTAGTTCCGGCATGGGCTCGGCCGCGTTCATGGCCTTTCTCATGAGCCTGTGCGACAAGCGCTTCAGCGCCATGCACTACGCCTTTTTCGCCATGCTCTTCAGCTTCAGCGCCCGCATTTTCGGCTACTTGGGAGGTATCGGGGCCGGCTCCCTGGGCTACGCCAACTTTTTCTTCCTGAGCTTTGTGGCCGCCTGGCCGGCCTTTGCTCTCCTTCCCTGGATCCTCCCGGTGGTGCGCCGCATCGAGGGGCGGTGCTGAGTCGAATAAAATTTTTTTTGGAGAGAGGGGTGCCCGTGCTACCGGGGTCTCAGACCCCTGCCCCCTTCCCCAACCCCTTATTTGAAGCGGGAGCACAGGCTGCCGGCCTGTGCAGGCGCAGGTTAACGCCTGCGGCTACAGGTTAACTTACCTATCTGAACGCAATTTTTCGCCAGCAATTATCAACGCTCATCCTGAACTGCGCCGACTCCTGGTGAACAAAACCGGCAGACCGGGATTGCGCGGTTTTGCCGCCCACAGTATAATTTCCTGCAATGACAGACAAAACCTGGATTGAAGTGCGTCTCTTGGCGCCGGCCCGCATGCAGGAGGAAGCCTCCCTGTTCCTCACGGAATTCAGCGGCCGGGGGGTGATTATCGAAGAGGAGCCGGAGGGCGGGGGCGCGGTGATCCGCGGTTTTTTCCGGCCGGAAGAGTTCGGCCCCTGGCAGCGCCAGGAATTGCAGCGCTATCTGGCCCGTCTGGGCGAGCACGATCTTTTCCCGCTGGGCCTGGAAATGCGCCAGGCCGCCGAGGACGACTGGGCCGAGGCCTGGAAGATTCATTTCAAGCCGGTGAAGGTGACCCCCCGGCTGGTCATCCGGCCGCCCTGGGAGGAATATCACCCCGGGCCCGGCGAAATGGTGGTCACCATCTACCCGGGCATGGCCTTCGGCACCGGCCGGCACCCCACCACCTTGTTGTGCCTGCAAGCCCTGGAGCAGGTCTGGGAGGACCTGGACCGGCTGGGGTCGCCCGGAGACTGGCAGGTCCTGGATGTGGGCACCGGCACCGGCATTTTGGCCCTGGCCGCCGCCCGTTTGGGGGCCAAGGTCCTGGCCATCGACATCGACCCCGAGGCCGTGGCCGCGGCCCTGGAAAACGTGCGGCTGAACGCCCTGGAAGACATCATCTGGGTGGAGGCCACCCCCCTGCCGGCCCTGCGCCAGCAATTCGCCCTGATCCTCGCCAACCTCACCGCCGCCGACCTGGCCCATTGGGCCGAAGCCCTGGCCGGCCGGACCCTCCCCGGAGGCGCCTTGATCATCTCCGGTTTCCTCACCGAGGATATGCCGACCGTCAGCACCAGGTTTGCCCGATATGGCCTCAAGGAAGCCGGCCACCTCACCCAGGAGGAATGGAGCGCCCTGATTTTGCGGAGGATGTGAGGGAGGATTTTGGGGGAAGGGCCAGGGAGCGTGGCTTTCGGCCTCCCGTCCCCCTTTATACCAAGTCGCAGTCAAACGGCGTTGCAGGCTTTCCGGCCCATGCAGGCGCAGGCTAAAGCCTGCGGCTACAGAAATAACAATCCGAGCGAAACTCGATAATAAACATGATAACCGGCAGATTGCCTGTTCCTGCACAGGCTGGAGCCTGTGGTCTCGGTTAGGTCAGTGGGCAGGGACGTCTTGCCCGTGCGACTTGGGCTGGAAGCCCCTGCTGGCCGTCTAAAATATAAGGGATCAGGGGAGGGGCTAAGGGCCCCCGGCCCCGTTAGCACGGGCTTCCAGCCCGTGGGAACGCCCCTTTCCCCAAATAAACCAACCATGACCGATCTACGGCGATTTTTTGCGCCGCCGGAGCGCTGGGCGGCAGGGCAGGTGGTGTTGGACCGGGAGGAAACCCACCACCTGGCTCGGGTCTTGGGCCTTTCCCCGGGGGCCCGGGTGGCGGTGTGCGACGGCCGGGGCCGGGCCGCGGCCGCCAGGATTCAGGCCCTTGATCCCGAGGGCGCCATCCTGGCTCTGGAGGAAGACTTGGCCCCCCGGGGCGAATCGCCCCTGGAGCTGACCCTGGGCGTCGGCCTGGCCAAGGGGGAGGCCATGGACCAGGTGGTGCGCCAGGCCACCGAAATGGGGGTAAGGCGCCTCTTGCCCTTTACCAGCACCTATTCGGAAAATAGCACCCCCGAGCGGGCCGCCAGGCGTCAGGCCCGCTGGCAGCGCCAGGCCCGGGAAAGCCTGAAATCCTGCCAACGGCTCCATCTCCCGGAAATCGCCCCGGTGCAGGATTTTCCAGGGGTATTGGCGGGACCGGAGGAAGTCAAATTTTTTTGTTATGAAGCCCACCGGGACGGCGGTTTGATGGCCGCGCTCAGCCGCGCCCGGCCCGGGGGGGTGCGGCTGCTCATCGGCCCGGAAGGGGGCTTCACCCCGGAGGAGGCGGCCATGGCCCGGGAAGCGGGATTTCAATTAATCAGCCTGGGGCCCCGGCGCCTGCGGGTGGAGACCGCGGCGCTGGTCGCCCTGGTTATCCTGCAGTATGCCTGGGGTGATCTGGCGTGAGTGGGCCCGTGCCCTACCGCGATCTCAACTCCTTCTTGCGGGAGCGCTTCGGGGAGCGGGTCCAAAAAATCACCCTGGACGCGGGCCTCACCTGCCCCAACCGGGATGGCCGGGTGGGCGTCGGCGGCTGCCTCTACTGCAACGCCCGGGGCTCCGGCACCGGGGCCTGGAGCCGGGGCCGAAGCATCAGCGAGCAGCTGCAGGAGGGCATGGCCCGCCTGGGCAAGCGCTACCGGGCCTCCCGCTTCATCGCCTATTTCCAGAGTTTTTCCAACACCTATGCCCCGGTGGACACCCTGGCCGCCCTGTATCAGGAGGCCCTGGCCTTCCCGGAGGTGGTGGGCCTGAGCCTCGGCACCCGGCCGGACTGCCTGTCCCCGGAAATCCTCGGCCTGCTGGCGGACATCGCCCGGACGCGGCTCCTGTGGCTGGAATTGGGGCTCCAGTCCGCGCATGACCACACCCTGCGGCTCCTCAACCGGGGCCACGACGCGGCCTCTTTCACCGGCGCGGTGCAGGCGGCCGCGGCCCGGGGCCTGGAGGTGGTGGCCCACGTCATTTTGGGCCTGCCCGGGGAAACCCCGGGTCAGATGGCCGCCACCGCCCGGTATCTGGGCGGCCTACCGGTGCAGGGGGTGAAAATTCATCTCCTGTATGTGGTGCGGGGCTCGGCCCTGGAAGGTATGTACCGCCGCGGCGCATACACCCCTTTGACCGAACCGGAATATGTTCACCTGACGGCGGATTTTCTGGAGTTGCTGCCGCCGCGCCTGGTCATCCACCGTCTCACCGGCGACCCCCACCCGGAGGAACTGGTGGCCCCGGGCTGGTGCCGGCACAAATCCCGGGTGCTGGCCGGCATCCGGGCGGAACTGGCCCGCCGGGGCAGCCGCCAGGGCAGCGCCTGGGAGGGTTATCAGACCTGACGACCGATAAAAAAGGGGGGACACCTGACGCTGCGACCCAAAACATGTATAATGCCTCCCATGGCCGGGAACCCGCGGAACACCTTGAACCTCTTCCCGCCTCATAATCCCCATGCACGCCCCTGAACCGAACCCGGCCCGCAACCATCGGCTCCTGTGGCTCCTGGCCGCCCTGGCGGTCACCGGGCTTATCATCTATCTGGTCGTGCAGTTCCGGCACCCTTTGTGGGCCTGGCTCTCCCCTTATTATGAGTTCGCCAGCGACAAAAAGCGGGTCAAGGCCGCCATCAAGGCCGCCGGGCCCCTGGGGCCCCTGGTTTTCATCGCCATCCAATCCCTCCAGGTCATTTTCGCTCCCATTCCGGGGGAAGCCACGGGCTTTCTCGGCGGCTTCCTCTTCGGCGCGCCCCTGGGTTGGCTCTACTCCACCCTGGGCCTCACCCTGGGGTCCGCCGCAGCTTTTCTTCTGGGGCGCTGGCTGGAGAAGCGTTTCGTCGCCCGGATGGTTTCGCCCCAGACCATGAAGCGCTTCGACTTTCTCATGGAGCGCCAGGGGGCCCTGGTGGCCTTCATTCTCTTTCTGATCCCCGGCTTTCCCAAGGATTATCTGTGCTTTATCCTCGGGTTGAGCCCCATGGACTTCCGGGTCTTCCTGGTGATTTGCACCATCGGCAGAATTCCCGGCACCCTGATGCTTTCCCTGCAGGGGGCCCAGGTCTATAAAGGCAATTACTGGAACACCCTTATTCTCCTCGGCGTCTGTCTGCTGCTGGCAGGCCTGGCGCTTGCTTTCCGGGAGAAATTGTATACGTGGATTCGACGCTTGGAGATGTACCACCGCAACGGCAAGAACTGACCAGTCAAGTGCACGCCCAAACCCCGCAAAAGAGGTGCTTCCCATGACCACACCGCCTAACCACGATTTTCTGGAGCTTATGAACTTTGTCCGGGGATTCCGGCCGGCCAAAATACTCATGGTGGCCGCGGACCTGAAATTGTTTAATCTTTTGGAGGAGCCTGCCTCGGCGGCGGACCTCGCCGTGCAGGTGCAGGCCGACCGTCGGGCCCTGGAAATCCTGCTCAACGGCCTGGCAGCCTTGGGACTGGTGGTCAAAGAGGGGAAACGCTTCAAAAACGGCGAGCTCACCTCCAGGTTCCTGGTGCGGGGCAAAGATGATTATCGGGGCGCCATTGTCCGCCATATGCACCACACCTGGTGGGGCTGGTCCGAACTCGAGGCGACCGTAAAAAGGGGCCACGCCGACCTGGGCGCCACTGAGCGCTGGCTGGACCGGGTGACGGCCCCGGAGGCGGAGTGGGTGCAGGACTTCATCTGGGGCATGCACGCCATCGCCCGGGACCTGGCCCCCCAGGTGGCGCCCCTGCTCGATTTCACCGGGGTGAAAAGCCTCCTCGATCTGGGAGGCGGCCCGGCCACCTACGCCATCGCCTTTGCCCAGGCGAACCCGAGCCTTCGGGCCACGGTCTTTGATCTGCCCCGGCCCATCGAGATTGCCCAGGAAAATATCCGCGGCCACGGCCTGGCCGACCGCGTCAACACCATCGCCGGAAATTTTCTGGAGGACGACATCGGCTCGGGCTACGATTTTATCTGGATTTCCCAGATCCTGCACAGCCACACCGAGGAGCAGTGCCGCCTGATCATCGACAAAAGCGCCCGGGCCCTCAACGCCGGCGGGCAGGTGGTCATCCAGGACTTTTTCTTAAACGACGACCGCATAAGCCCCCTGGAGGCGGCGCTGTTTTCGGTGCACATGCTGGCCGTCACCCCCGGCGGCCGGGCCTACACCCACCGGGAAGCGGCCGCCATGATGGCGGCGGCCGGCCTCAGCGCCCCGGAGCACCGGCGCACCAGCCCCCAGACCAGCATGGTTATCGCCAGAAAGAAGTAGTGGGAGGGAGCCGCGGTGGGCAGGAGGAGGTCAAGGGCCTGGGCCGGGGCTTTTCTTTCCGAACCCACCCTGGATCAGTGACCAGTCATCAGTGATCAGTTGCCCATGGGCTTGCGGCTCAGCCGTAAAGCCTGAAAAGCCGCGTAGGGCGGGCACTGCCCGCCGCTCCATGGCCTGCGCTTCGGAGCCAAGCAGAGCTTGACGCGCAAAGGGGTTCCCAAGCAGGAGATTGGGAACCAAAATCAAGCCCAAGCGAATGTAGCCGCAGGCTTCAGCCTGCGCCCAATATGTTCTCCCGGTTTGAACCATTCAGCGCAGCCTAAAGGCTGCGGCTACAGAAAAAACTTCCAAGCATAAAGGCTGGAGGTGCTTTCCTTTCCCGCCCTAAGTTTTCCTGAAATACTGGTTATTGGCTACTGATCACTGGTTACTGGTTACTGGTTACTGGTTACTGAAAACCGCGTCAGGGCAGCTCCTCCCGAAACGCCGGCGGGTGCTTTTCCAAAAAGGCCTTCACCCCTTCCTGGGCGTCGGGGCTGGCGAAGCACAGGGCGAAGAGCTCCACCTCGAGGGCGCAGCCGGTCTTAAGGTCCACCTCGGCCCCCCGGTCAATGGCCTGCTTGGCGGCCATGAGGGCCACCCGGCCTTTCTTTGCCAGGGCTTGGGCGGTCTTCATGGTCTCCTCGAAAAGCTGTTCCTGCGGAAAGACCCGGGCCACCAGGCCGAGCTTATGGGCTTCCCCGGCCGTAAGGAAACGCCCGGTCAGGATCATTTCCTTGGCGATGCTGCGCCCTGCCAGCCGGGCCAGGCGCTGGGTGCCCCCGGCCCCCGGGATGATGCCCAGGGTGATTTCCGGGAGCCCCACTTGGGCGTCCTCGGCCGCGTAGATAAAATCGCAGGCCAGGGCGATCTCCAGGCCGGCGCCCAGGGCAAAGCCCTGCACCGCGGCGATGGTGGGGATGGTCAACCCCTCCAGATAAAACAGGAAATTCTGGGCCCGCTGGGCGAAGCGGCGCGCCTCGAAGGGGTCGGCTCCCAAAAAATTTCTGACATCCGCCCCGGCCATGAAGGCCCGACCCTCTCCGGTAAAGACCAGGACCCGGACCGCGGCGTCCCCGGCCACCTCCTCCAGGGCCTGGCGCACCTCTGCGGCCATTTCCCGGTTCAGGGCGTTCAGCTTGTCGGGCCGGTTAAAGGTCAGGGTGGCGATGCCTTCGGACTTGGTCAACAAAATGTGCTGAAATGACATAATTCCCTCCGGGAATGGCATGAAATTTGTTGCCTGCTTTGAAAATTTCCCATTTTGTGGAGAACAGCCGCCCCCGGCTGTTCTTTTAAGGAGCAGGCGAGGGCGCCTGCTCTACATTTCATGGGTTTTTTTCAAGGTAAAGACCTGTAGGATCCGTAGCCCGCGTAGCGCGGGAAAGCGCCGCACCTCCCGCCTTCAGGAGCGCCCAGGTGATCGCCGGGTCCCGGAAATGGTCATATCAAGCCCGGCAGGCCGCGTCAAGCACACGGGCCTGGGGCCGGTCCTCAAAGAGCCAGGCCCCGGAACGCCCGCCTTTTTCCTTGCCAGGGCCGCTGCGGTGCGTTACGTTTTAATACCTGGAACCTAAGCATTCCACCTAAGATCACGCTTGTGCAGGATTTTCTCCAATTCATCTTCGGCGGCCTCACCAGCGGGGCCATTTATGCCCTGGTGGCCCTGGGTTTCGGGGTGGTGCACAACACCATGGGCATCGTCAATTTCACCCAGGTGGACTTTGTCTCCCTGGGGGGCATGCTCCTGTTCAGCGCCCTGTTCGCCGCGGGTCTGCCCATGCCTCTGGCCCTGGCGGCGGCGGTGGCGGGGGTGACCCTGGCGGGCTTGCTGGTGGAGGCCCTGGGGGTTAGGCCCGCCCGGACCGACAGCCACCTGGTGCTCATTTTCCTCACCATCGGGTTGTCCATCATCCTGCGGGGGGTGATGAAGCTCATCTGGGGAAAAAACCGCATGGCGGTGCCGCCCTTGACCGGGGAGATGCCGGTGAAGTTCCTGGGGGCCACCATCCTTCCCCAAACCTTGTGGATTCTGGTGCTTACCGGCGCCGCCATCCTGCTCCTGGTGCTGTTTTTCCGCAAGACCTCGCTGGGCCTGGCCATGCGGGCGGTGGCCACCAACGAACAGGCCGCCCGGGTGGTGGGCCTAAACGTCGGCTGGGTCAAGGCCGCAAGCTTCGCCCTGGCCGGGGCCCTGGGGGGCCTGGCCGGGTGTCTGGTCACCCCCATCACCACCCTGGCCTATGACGTGGGGGTGCTCCTGGGCCTCAAGGGCTTTGCGGCCGCCATCCTGGGGGGCTTCGGCTCCTTCCCCGGCGCCATCCTCGGGGGCATCATGCTGGGGTTGCTGGAAACCCTGGGCGCCGGTTATGTAAGCAGCGCCTATAAGGATGTGATCGCCTTTGTGGTGCTGCTTTTGGTGTTATTCGTAAGGCCTAAGGGACTTTTGGGAACTCATTGAGGTTCTTGCAGAATTAATTTATTTTGTCATCCTGAACGAAGTGAAGGATCTCATATTTTTAATAATACCAGATTCTTCGGTCGCTTCGCTCCCTCAGAATGACAGGCACAGAGATATTTGCAAACGGCTCATTCTTTAATTCTTTTCAAGTAACTTTCTTTTCATATTTAAAAATACTTTTATGGAATACCAAACATTGAAATCTACCGACAACCACCGCCTCCTCATGGGCAATGAGGCCATGGCCCGGGGGCTCGTCGAAAATGGCGTCAGCCTGGCGGCCTCCTATCCCGGCACCCCGGCCTCGGAGATTCTGGCGGCCGTGGTGTCCTTTGCCCGGGAAGAGGGGGTAAGCCTCCACGCCGAGTGGTCGGTGAACGAAAAGGTGGCCTACGAGACCGCGCTGGCCAACTCCATGGCGGGCCGGCGGTCGGCCGTGGCCATGAAGCAGGTGGGCCTGAACGTGGCCTCCGACCCCTTTATGCGTTCGGCCTATCTGGGCGTCATCGGGGGCTTCGTCGTCATCGCCGCGGACGACCCCGGCCCTCACAGTTCCCAGACCGAACAGGACAGCCGCTTTTTCGCCATGTTCGCCAAGGTGCCGGTGCTGGACCCCTCCTCCCCCCAGGAGGCCAAAGACCTGGTGGCCCGGGCCTTCGAGCTGTCCGAACGCTACGAAATCCCGGTGATGCTGCGGCCCACCACCCGGGTGTGCCACGCCCGGCAAAATGTGGCGGTGGCTACGCCTGCGCCGCTGGCCCGCCCGGCCCATTTTGAGAAAAACCCCGGCCGCTGGTGCGCCACGCCTCAGTTCCTGCGGGGCCTGCACCGGCAGCTGAACGACAAAATCGAGGCCATCGCCCGGGAACCGGCCTTCGCCCCTTTTTTCACTCCCGGCGACGGCTCCTTCCCCCGGACCTGCATCGCAGCCTCGGGGGTGGCCTTCGCCCACACCTGGGACCTCCTGGAAGACCTGGGTCTGCTGGGGAAAATCGACCTTTACCAGGTAATCATGCCCTTTCCCCTGCACCGCGATTTGGTTGACACCCTGGGCCGCCTGTACGACCGGGTCCTGGTGATCGAAGAAACCTACCCGGTCATCGAATTGCAGTTGCCCGGAGTCCCGGTCCAGGGTCGGCGGAATCTGGCCGTACCCCGGGAAGGGGAGCTGACCCCCGAGGTCCTGCGCCCCATGCTGGAGAAATTCCTGGATCTCCCCGGGGGCGCACCTGCGGTCCAGCCCGCCGGCGGCGGCGCCCGCCCCACCCTGTGCGCC
>JBGSLA010000074.1:0-7010 GCA_041740935.1 Desulfobaccales bacterium
GCCGGGGCTTTGGGGGCCTCAGCCGCCGGCTTGGCCGCCGCGGGTTTATCCGCTTTGGGTTTGGGGGCTTCCTGACCGCAACCCAGGAGCAACAGGGCCCCGGCCATCAGGGCCAATATGGAGCTTCCCTTCCAAATTCTCATGCGCTTCCCTCCTTGTGCCTCTATCGCGATAAATTTTGGGGTTCGGTTTCACTATCCCGCGGGGCAATACGCCACCAGGGATAAGGGTTACGTGGAATTTCACACTGAAAAGTTGGTTGCGGGAAAATGGGGCCTTGTCTGTTAAGGTTTATAATGTACCCAAAAAAGAAGATTATTCAAGGGAAAGTTGTCGGTCATGACCGATTCCGTCATAATTCTTCAAGGGCTGGTCTGTGCTCTGCGGTTCAGCCGGCGCCGCAGGAGCGTCGGCCTGACGGTCACCGACCGGGGGGAGGTGCTGGTGCATGCCCCCCAGGGCCTGCCCCTGGAAACCGTTCGCCGGGTCATTGAGAAACATCTGGCCTGGATTGAAAAAAAACGGGCGGCGCTGCAGGAAGCCTGGGGCGCCCTGGAAAAGGGCAAAGCCTATTTTCGGGGCCGGGCCCTGACCCTGGAGTGGGCCGCGCCGGGGCGGGGAGAGGTCCAGTTGGCCGACGGCGTTCTGCGGCTGTCCCCGGGCATTGCCGGCCAGGACCCCTGGACCATCCTTCTGGCCTGGTATGTCAGACAGGCGGGAACGGTCCTGACCGAGAGGGTCCGGCACTTCGCCCCCCGCCTGAACCTGGCCTCGCCTCCCCTCGAACTCCGCGACTGGCGGCGGCGCTGGGGGGAATGCCGTCCCGACCGGCGGCTGCGCTTCAACTGGCGCCTGATTCTCCTGCCCCCGGAAAGCCTGGATTATGTGGTGATCCATGAACTGGCCCATCTGGTGGTTCCCGGCCACCCGCCCCGCTTCTGGCAGGAAGTGGCCCGGCATCTCCCGGACTACCGCGGCCGCCGCCACTGGCTCAAGGTTTACGGCGCGCCGTTTTTGCTGTGGAGATATGAGCCGGGGCAAGGGCATAGCAGTTTATCGTCAAAAACAGGGGGTTGAGATTTTCAGCCTTTCATGCCCAAAACCTCAGAAAATGTAGCCGCAGGCTTCAGCCTGCGCTCTTTTCCTCAATGTTTGATGTTAGGTTCTTATCAGGCATTCCTTGGCGAATTTTGAGACCGGGAGCGGGGTCCGAAATAATTCTGGGGAAAGGCCCTTTGCAAACCAACCGGACAATTTTACAATAACCCTGGCGGCAGGAAAAAACCGGGGCAGGGGCAAGCCTCCCGTCTCAGACGCTCCCGAATCCCGCCGGCAATCCACGGAGGTGCACATGCAGGTTCATCAGCCGCGACTTGGGGCTGCGGCCCTCGGGGCGCTCTGTCTTATGTGGGCCGGCCTCGCTTTCGGGGCGGAATTCAGCGCCACCCTGATCAGCAAGGTCGGGGGCCAGGAGATCCCCGGCAAGGTCTTCGTCAAAGGGACCAACGTCAGAAATGAAGTCCAGGCCATGGGACAAAGCGGCATCCATATTACCCGTCTCGATAAAAAACTGACCTATATCATCCTGCCCCAACAGCAGGCTTATACCGAGATGCCCATCACCGGGGACCTGCAAAAGAATATGATGACCCTGACGGACAAGGACAAAGCCAAGCTGAAAAAAATCGGCGAGGACACCATCAGCGGCTTGGTCTGCGATAAATACGAAACCACCTTGACCCACCAGGGCCAGCCCCTGAAGTTCGCCATCTGGATCGCCCGGGACCTGGGAGTGCCGGTGAAGGTGATTTCCGCGGACGGCACCTTCGGGATGGAGTATAAGGACATTAAACAGGAGCCGGTGGCGGATTCCTTGTTTGAGCCGCCCTCGGGCTTCCGCAGGGTGCAGGTGCCCTTTGCCCTGCCCCCGTCGAAATAAGCCTTGAGCTGATCATAAAATCATCTAAGGAGAATCCGCCTTGCACGAACACGCCCACGCCCGTCAAGCCATCGAAGCCATGATCCGGGGCGGCGACCTGGAGGGCCTCCTGCGCCAGGCCGAAGCCGTCCACGGCCACCTCTGCCCCTTTGTGGCCCTGGGGGTCAAAGCGGGCCAATACGCCATGAAATATCTGGACACCGGCAGCAGCGGCATGGAAGAGGTCATGGCCATCGTGGAATGCAACAACTGCTTCACCGACGGCATCCAGGTGGTCACCGGCTGCACCTTCGGCAACAACGCCCTGATCTTTCGGGACCTGGGCAAAACCGCGGTGACCGTGGCGCTGAGGGGCAGCGGCCGGGGAGTGCGCCTGGTGGTGCGCCCCGCCTACCGGGATGAGATGCTGGCCCGCTATCCCGCCGCGGGCCCCCTGTTCCAGAAGGTGGTGGTCGAGAGGAACGCCACCCCCGAGGAAGAGCACCATCTGCACCACATCTGGCCGGCCATGGCCCACAAGGAGCTGGTGCGGCCCCTGGAGGAAAGCCTGGAGGTCAAGGAGGTCACCATCAAGCTCCCTGCCTACGCCCGCATCTTCCCGTCCGTGGTCTGCGCCCAGTGCGGCGAAAGCGTCATGGAGCCTAGGATCCGGCTGGTGAACGGCCAACCCACCTGTCTCACCTGCGCCGGGCTCGAATACGGCGAACTCACCGGCCAGGGCATCGGCTGCGGGCGGGGTTAGCGTGGGTCGTTGAGAAAATTTATTCAGGAGAGGGGGCCAGGCGCCCAAGCCCCCTGCCTCCCCTCTCCAGTTCTTTTCTACCACCTCTTGATATTTTGCGAAAATTTTCGTTTATCCGCACGATTATAGCTGGACTGGCCGGAGGGGTGGCTCTGAATGCGGCCATGCTTCTGACTTTTCGGGTCCTGGGTTTCGGCTGGCAAGGGAAGGGCATTCTCCTTGACCCATCCCGGCAAAGCCCCAAGCTTATCGCCGTGTGGACCAGACTGGAACCCCTGCCTTTGGTTGTGGCCGATCCGGCCCCCATCATCATCGGGTTAATGGCCTTTGGACTGGGACATGCCTTTATCTATCGCTGGCTTTCCCCTCATTGGCCCCCAAATCTCTTGGGCCGGGCCTTTCGCCTGGCCTTCCTGATTTTTTTCCTCTCCTTTCTTTTTTGGGAATTCTTCACCCCCTTCAACCAATTCGGCGAACCGTTTCCCCTGATTGCCCTGGAACTCTTTTTCTGGGCAGTGATCGCCATGGCCGAAGCCCTGGCTATAGCGGCAGTGTTGGAAATGGCATAAGGAAAGGCTCCTTAATTTGTTGAGAAAATAATTTTTTGCACTATGATTTAATTTTTTTCCGATATGGAAGGCAGGCACTGGCCGCCGCTCACAGGTGGCGGATGCGGAGCCCGGCAGAGCTTGGCTGGAAAGCCGGTTCCCAAGCGGGGCTTTGGGGATCAGAATAACAGCCCCCCGGCCCTCTCCCCCGGCAAGAAAGAGGGGGATTAAGTGAAACTTGTACCGTGAAAATCCAGCCGTAGGGGCGGGGTTACCCCGCCCCTACGAAAAGCTTTCCATTACAGGGTGTCCAATTGTGGGCATGAAGGTTTCAAGGCAGAATCCAGAAGGGAATCACCCCATGCGGCGACATATCCCCAAATGGTTGTTGTCCTGGCTGCTGCTGGCCCTGGCCGCGCCGGTCAGCGCCTCTGGGGCGGAATTTTCGGCCAGGATGGTCCTGCAGCAGAAAGACCGGGTCATGCCCGGCAAAATTTATATTAAAGACCACAAGATGCGCCAGGAATTTCTGGACGCCGAGGGTCATACCATCACCATTGTCCGGCGGGACAAAAAACTGGTGTGGGTGGTCATGCCCTGGGAGCGGACCTATGTGGAGTTCCCCCTGGGAATTCAGCTTCCCGGGCAGTTCCTGCAAATCCCGCCGGAGTCCCTCAGCCGGCGGCGGGTCGGCGCTGAGGAGATCAACGGCTACCAGGTGGAACGGGTGGAGGTCACCCTGCCGGGCGGCTCCCGCCAGACCTTCTGGGTGGCCCCCAAGCTGGGAGTCCCCATCAAGACCGTGGCCGCTGACCGCCAGTATTCCGTCGAATATCAGGACATCCGGGAAAAAAAGCTCGAAGACCGGCTCTTTGAAATCCCCCCCGGCTGCCGGAAGGTCCCGGCTGCCGCGTCCCCTCCCTGAAGCGAAGACTTACCCGTGAAAATCCCCTTGAAAATGTAGGGCGGGCTCCGCCCGCCGCTAGAACCTTGGACTTTGGACCCTGGACCCCGGACCCTGGACTTTTCATAACAGCCTCATTCTCAAGGAGCCCGCAAGGCATCGAGCACGGGCATGCGGGCCGCCTTCAGGGCCGGCAGCAGCCCCCCCAGAAGGCCCATGCCCACCCCGAAGATGAGGCTTTCCAGGATGATTCCAGGGGTCAGGCTGAAGCGGAAGGTGATTTCGGCAAAGCTGGACCAGTTCAAGGTGGAAAGGGTGTAGAAATTCAGGAGTGACGCGGGGATCAGGCCGATGGCCCAGCCGGCCAGCCCCAGGCCGGTGGCCTCCACCAGAAAGGCGATGAGGATATCACGCCGGGGGAAACCCAGGGCCCGCATGGTGCCGATTTCGCCGATCCTGGCCCCCACCTGGGCATACATGGTCACCATGGCCCCCAGCACCGCGCCCAGCCCGAAGATGCCGGTCAGCACCATCCCCAGAATCCGGATAAAATCCGCCAGGCGCTTGGATTGGGCCTCGTAGAACTCCACCTCCCGGCGCACCTGCACCGGCAGGCGGGGGTCGGCTTCCAGGCGGGCCTTGAGAGCGGCGAAGGCCCCCGGGTCCCGCAGGCGCAGGATGACGCTGGAATAGGCGTTGCGCCGAAAGGCCTGGAGCAGCTGCTCCACGTCCCCCCAGATCTCCGAGGAAAAACCGGTATTGCCGGCGTCAAACACCCCCACGATGCGCCAGGTGCGCATGGCGAAGCGCAGGGTTTCCCCCAAACCCGCCCCCTGAAAGCGCCGGGCCATCTGGATGCCCGCCACCAGTTCGTTGGAGCCGGGCCGAAACCAGCGGCCCTCCACCAGCTTCACCTCCCGCCGCAGGGGAAAGGAGGCGGACTGCACCCCCCGGATCATGACATTGGCCGGGCGGCTGGTGCCCCGTTTGGGCAGGTTGATGAGGATGATGGCCTCGGCGGCCACCAGGGGCTCCTCCGGCCCCATGGCGATTTCGGGCTGGGAAGCAATGATGGCGGCCTGGGTGCGGTCGAGCGCACTTTGCACCTCGGTTTCGCTGCCGGCCCGGAGCACCACCGCGTTGTCGTAGGAGCCGGTGGCCACCAGGGTCTGGCGCAGGCCCTCGGTGAGCATCAGGGCCGCGGCAAAGACAAACACCACCAGCCCCATGCCCCCGGCGGTGAGGAAGCTGGTCAGCCGCCGGGCCAACAGGTTGCGGTAGCTGTATGACAGGGGGATGGGCATGGGTTAGGGTTCTGGGTTTCGTTTATTTTTAAAATTTTAATCCTTGAGCCTCTTGCAAAATACAGCCGCAGACTTTAGCCTGCGTGCCTTTCTTGGTCTGAATGCAGGGCGCAGGGTAAACGCCCATGGCCTCAATGGCCACCTCCGGAAATGAAAATCTTTTTGTAGGGGCGGGGTTACCCCGCCCCTACGGGTGAATATTCACGCTAAAGCCTGCGGCTACAAAAGATATCCCTTGCCATGAGAAGTTGCACCTAGTTTAACTCACTGATTTAATTTAAAATTTGTATCAGCCCTCGAAACCCGAAACTTGAAACCCAAAACTCCCGTCTTAGCCAATCCTCCGCAAGGCCTCGGCGATGCCCACCCGGGCGGCCCTCCAGGCAGGCACAATCGCGGCCAGGACCCCCACCGCCAGGGCCGCGGCCAGGCCGACGATCATGGTGTGCCGGGTGACGTAGAGGCCGGGGAAATACTGCTCCACCTCCCTGGGAAACAGGCCCACCACCGGGAAACTGAAGATGAGGCCCAGGACTCCGCCCACCAGGGACAACAGCAGGGACTCCCCCACGATGAGGCCGGCCAGGTGCCGGGGGCGGAAGCCCAGGGTTTTGAGCACCGCGTATTCCCCCAGGCGCTCCCGGGCGTTCATGGCCATGGTGTTGGCCAGCACCACCAGGATGACCCCGATGACCACCCAGGAGACCACCCGGATGGCCAGAAGGATGGAGCTGG
The DNA here is from genome assembly GCA_041740935.1 of Desulfobaccales bacterium. GTDB lineage: Bacteria > Desulfobacterota > Desulfobaccia > Desulfobaccales > 0-14-0-80-60-11 > JBGSLA01. The sequence goes on from JBGSLA010000074.1 coordinate 6,173, forward strand.
TCATCTCCACGAAGCCCAGGTTGAATGCGGCCTCGGTTTCGGTGAGGGTTTCCGCCAGGGAGTTCTTGAAGACCGCGTCGATCTCCTGGGACACCACCGGGGCCAAATCCGGCCGCTCCACCTGGACCAGGTACCAGCCCACCTGATCGGCCATCTGGGGAGCGCTTTTCTTCATGGCTTCATTGACATAATCCCAATGAAAAAAGAACTGGGTCTCGTCGGTGTTCGGGTCCCGGCCGTCATAGATGGCCCGGAGCACCAGGCGATATTCCCCCTGGAAATAGGTGCCGGTGAGGACAATGTTGTCGCCGATTTTCCAGCCGAAGCGCCGGGCCAGCTTGCGGCCGGCTGCCGCGCCGCGGCGGTCCTTGATGAAGGCCAGCTTCTGCTCCGGGTTAAAAATAAACTCCGGGTACATCTCCAGATAGCCGGGCAGGGACATGGCGAACTGGGGGAAAAAATTCTTTTTGTCCACATAGATGCCCTCGAACCAGTAGGCATAGCCCACATTGCGGACGCCCGGGATGGCCTGGATCTTAGAGAGATAGGACAGGGGCAGGGGGAACAACAGGGACACCGAGCTGCGGGTCACCAGGCGCAGGGGCGAGGACAGGTCCACCCCGGCATACCAGGCGGTCACCACGGTGCGCAGCAGGCAGAAGGCCAGCACGGCCACGGCCATGCCCAGCACCGTGAGCCCGGTGCGCAGGGGATGCCGATAGGTGCTGCGCCAGATGAGTTTAAACATAACGGTTATTCATGGGCCGTTGGCCCACCAGTAAAGCATGAAAAGTCTCTCTGGGGGGAGGGCTGGGGGAGCAGCGGCTCCCCCACCCTC
>JBGSLA010000075.1:0-9419 GCA_041740935.1 Desulfobaccales bacterium
GCCGGTCTCCCCGGCGCCGGCCCCGGCCGCGCCCCCCAGCGGCCCTTTTGCCGAGTTGTATAGTCTGGCGCCCCAGGCCAGGAGCCTGTGGGACTATCTCCGGGGCGACGGCTGGAGCGTGGCCCAGGCCCAGCATCACGATAAACCGGGCAGCCGGTCCAGCCGCAGCTTTTCCCTGACCAATTCCCGCCACCCGGAAATGAGGGTCAGGGTGGCCCATGTGCCGTCCCAGGCGCCGGGGACTCCGGCCATCAGCATTGTGGATCTGGCCATGGACAATCTGACCGGGAAGACCCCCGACGAATACCGGAAACTCAGGCAGTGGGATTTTGGCAAAATCAAGGGCAAGTATGAGGATATCGGCGACTTCTTCGATGAGGCGCTCAAGCCCCTGCGGGTGGAGATTCGCCAGAAATGCCAGAGTCTGGCCCAGCGCTACGCTGCGGTTATCAAAGGCTTTTTGGGTCAGGCGGCGCCCGGCCAGCCCCAATTGGGGGACAAGGCCATGAGCCTCATCAACAAAAAGGTCAGTCCCCGTTTTGAGGGGGTGCAGCACACCCTGTCGGAGAAACCCCTGGTTATCCTCAACTTGGTGGATTTTCTCTATATCCGGGTGTATTTTCTCAGCCGCTAGCCGGGAGGACCTGATGGCCAAAAAGATCACCATTTTCGGCAAGGTCAGTTGACCCTTTACTCAAAAGGCCCGGGAGGCCAAAAGTAAGGAAGGCTATGAGGTGGATTATCGGGACGTGCTGGATGACCCCCGACATCTGGAGGAAATGCTGAAGTTTTCCCAAGGGTTGCGCAAAGTGCCGGTTTTGGTGGAGGAAGGCCAAAGCACGGTGGGGTTCGGGGGCTCCTGAGGAGTCTGATCGACCTGCGGGACGCAGGTTGCCGAAAAGCGGGGCCGGGGCAGGGTTTCCGGGGCCGGGAAAGTTAGGCTGTGAGCCTTTCCCCCGGACCAGGGCCCCCGTTTTGGCTGCCGGTGGGGTAGACCGGAGAGGGCCCAGGTGGGATAAATTGAGAGGCCGGGGAGCGCGTTCCCCGGCCTTTTTCTTAGGGGAAATTCGGAAGGGCCGGCTCCGGGGAAGTATTATTTAGGGAAAAGTTAAGATAATATCCCCAAAAAATAGAAAAAAATTGGGAATGAATTATCAAGAAAGAAATAAGATAGCGATTAACTATTTAATATAATTAATACTAATTGGTTATAGAGGCTATACTTTCAAAAGGAAAAAAACGCCGAATAAAACCCCACTTTGACCTGAAAATTTGCCGAAAAATGTTTGATTAATCCCATTTAAGCCCGGAAAAAAAACCCAATATGCCTGGAAATAGTTTTGTGGAAAAAACGACAAACAAATATAATTTAAATATATATAAAAAACAATAAGTTATAAATTTTTTGAAAATTATTGCTTGACAGGTCAATTTTTTTGGGATACGTGTAAACATCACCAGAAACCAGCCATTTTTTGCTCGTCCAACTCTCCTAAACCTGGCGGACATGAAGGGTTAGGACCACGGGGCTCAACTCGGCCACAAGGATTTTGGCGCCGGGAAGGGTTCGAAATCGCCATCGGGAAGAAAAATCCGGCAACATCTCCAGGGGCCCCAGCCCCTCTTCCCGTCGGCGGTGGGTTCTCCTGCTGGCCGCCGGACACCTGTGCCACAATCCATTCCATGACCTAGAGCGAGGGGATCATGAAGACGTTGACGATATTCTGCCTGGTGAGTCTGGGACTGGCTTTCCTGCCCCAACCCACGTTAGGCCTCAATATGTCCATCGTGTCGGTGACGGCCTATTCCTATTTCGGCGGAGCGCCGCCGTATAACGTCACCGCCTCCGGCAAACGGGTAAAAGAAGGCATGGTGGCGCTCAGCCGTGATCTGGAGCGGAATTTGAGTTTAAGCTTCGGTGACCGGGTGCTGCTGCACGGCCTCGGGGTCTTTGAGTTTCAGGACCGCATGGCTTCCCGCTGGACCCTGAAGGCCGATGTGTTCATGCATTCCAATCAGAAGGCCCGCAGGTTTGGGGTCAAACGCTACATAGTTCTGGTCAAACTCGTCTGAAGACCGACTATTTGACTCGCTCGATATAAGCGCCGGTGCGGGTGTCCACTTTCACCCGGTCGCCCTCGTTGATGAACAGGGGCACCTGAATGACCGCGCCGCTCTCCAGGGTGGCCGGCTTGCTGGCGCCGCTGGCGGTGTCCCCCTTGAGCCCGGGTTCGGCCTGGCTGACGGTCAACTCCACAAAGGTGGGGGCCTCCACGGCCACCGGCTGCTGGTTGAAGACCAGGACCTTGATATTGAGGTTTTCCGTCAGGAACTGCACCGCGTCGCCCATCTGCTCGGCCGTCAACGCCAGTTGCTCGTAGGTTTCGTTGTCCATCAGGTGGAAGGTCTCCCCCTCCCGATAGAGGAACTGCATGTCCCGCTCCACCAGGTCCGGGCGCTTTAGCCGTTCGCCCGACCGGAAGGTCTGGTCCAGCACTTTGCCGGTCATCAGGTTTTTGATTTTGGTGCGCACGAAGGCGCCGCCCTTGCCCGGCTTCACATGCAGGAAATCCACCATCACATAAGGAACGCCGTCCAGTTCTATCTTCAAGCCTTTCTTAAAATCCGTCGTGGAGTACATGGAACCTCCTTTTTCTCTGCTAAGGTTGGGGAAGTTTGCGGTTAAGGCGAAGGGCAGGCAGGGGACTGGGGCCCACCTCCCCGAATCGACCGCCGGCTCTTTATGCCCCGGGGAACCTAGCCGGGGGAGACGGCGGCGGGGAGGCTCGAAAGGGAGTGCCCCGGCCGGTTATGGTCTGGTTTTCCGGTGAGTCGGGGCCGGCTGCTGACGCGCCTGAGGCCGGCTGGCAGCGGTTTTCTCCCCGGCCGCTCCTGAAGGCCGGAGGGGCAGGAGAGCCGCCTGGTCCGGGGCGTCCTCCGGCCGGGGGGGTAATTGAATGATGATCTCGTTTTTTTTGACAAAATTCAATTCCCGGCGAATCAGGTCCTGGATCATCCCTTGATCATGGTGGAGGCGATCGATGATGCGGGCCAACCGGGCATTTTCCTCGGCCAGCCGGTGATTTTCGGCATCAAGGCGGGCTTTTTCCTGCCTGAGACGATAGGTCTGATAGACTCCCCGGTGGCTGAAAAAAACCAGCCCGACCAGGGCCAGACTGAGGATGCCGGCGACCACGGCCACCAGTTTGGTGCTCAACCAGGCCTTGCCGTTTCCCCCCGAGTCGGCAGCCGCTGTCACCTGTGACCTCCCCCTGAATTCTAAGCTATTTTGTCTGAAAAACTAAGGTGATGCAACCAAAAAAAGGGGGCTTCCTCAGGAATGGGGGATTTTTTCTCCGGCCCGGCCCGGCCTCGTCTCCCCGGAGGGGTGAGCCGGCCACCCGGGGCGCAGGCCCTGAGCTGCGAACATGGTTGACAGAAAAGGGGAAAGTGAATACATTGGCGGCATGATAAAACCAGCGCCCCTCACCGTCACCGGCATCGGCTCGGTCCCCTATGGGGACCCCCGCCAGGCCGCAGCCCTGATCCTCGACCACTCCCCGGAGATGCCCTTTTGGCCGCAATTGGTGCGCCTGGGGTTCCGGGAGGAGATGGTGGCCCAGGGCGCCGGCGGACTGCCGGGTTTAAAGGTGGACCTGGAGGCCCGCCAGGTGTTCCTGGATCCGGAGGTGTCCCGGGAACTGGCCCTGGCCAGCTTTTATGAAACCGTCTGGGGCGGGGCTTTGGACCCCTTTGCCCTCGACCCCGCCGAGGCCCGGGGCTTTTTTGCCCTTCTGGACCGGCTGGCGGCCCGACCCGATGGACCCTCGATCCTGAAAGGCCAGGTGGTGGGGCCGGTGACCTTCGCCGGCATGGTCAAAAATGCGGCAGGCAAAGCCATCCTGTATGACCGGGAACTGACCCAGGCCGTCTCCCAGGGGCTGGCCCGCAAGGCCGCCTGGCAGGCGGAGCAGTTCCGCCAGGCCGGCCGGGAAGCGGTGATCTTCTTTGACGAGCCCATCCTCACCGGCTATGGCTCCGCCTTCCTCCCCGTTTCCCGGGAGGAGGTGGTCACCATCCTGACGGAAACCATGGAGGCCGCCCGGGAGCCGGGGCCGCTGGCCATAGGGGTGCATTGCTGCGGCAACACCGACTGGGCCCTGCTGCTGGAGACCTCCCTGGACATCCTCAGCTTCGATTCCTACGGCTTCTTTGATCACCTGCTCCTGTATGACCAGGCCCTGGCCGCTTTTTTCCGGCGGGGCGGGATCCTGGCCTGGGGTCTGGTGCCCACCGGCGAGGAGTTGACCCGGGAAACCGGCGACAGCCTCTGGGCGCGGTTCCTCTCCCAGGTGGAACGCCTGGCCGCACTGGGGTTCGGGTCGCAGGAGGTGCTGCAGCACTCCCTGTTGACCCCGGCCTGCGGCCTGGGATATCTCAGCTCGGAAGAGGCTACCAGGGCGCTGACGCTGCTGGCCGAACTGAGCCAACGGGGTCGCCGGTGGCTCGAGGCCCACTGACGACGCTTCTCAACTTGACTGTCTCTGCAGGGCCGGGGGGATTATGAAGGTAAAAGATATCATGGTGAAGGAAGTGGCGACCCTGGATATCGATGATGAACTCAGCCTGGCCAACGACATCATGCGCCTGGGACGCATCCGCCACCTGCCCGTGGTTTCCGGGGACCACCTGGTGGGGATCATTTCGGAGCGCGACCTGTTCCGCAGCTCCCTGGCCCAGGCCCTGGGCTATCGCAACCAGGAGACCCGGGAGGTCATGAAGACCCTGCACATCAGGGACGTCATGGTGGGGAAGGTGATCACCGTGGCCCCGGACCTGGAACTGAAGGACGCAGTGGCCCTCATGGTGGAGCGCAAGATCGGCTGCCTGCCGGTGGTGCAGGACGATAAACTCCTGGGACTCATCACCGAGACCGATGTTCTCATGCAGTACTGCAAGGATTTGGGCGGCTGTCCTACGCCAGGGCCAGGAACTGGATAAACTGCTTCAAGGTCTTGGGCTCGCAGGCCAACCCGTGGGCTCCCCGTTGCTCCTGAAGAATTTTCAAGGCGGCAAAGGGCGTATGGGCCGGCCGGTAAGGCCGGAAGGTGGTGAGACCGTCATAGACTTCTATGATGAACAGAACCCTGGTGTAAGGGTGCTGCCGGGAGAGCGGCAGGCCCTGGGGATAGCCCGTGCCCTCAGCGTTTTCGTGGTGTTCGAGGATCAACCGCAGAGAATCCAGCGGGATTTGGGCGTTGTCCTGTAAGAGCCGGTAGCCCAGGAGGGGATGCCGGTTCATAGTTTCCCGCTCCTCCGGATCCAGGGGCAGAGTTTTCTGCACAATTTCTTCATTGAGGCAGGTCAGTCCCAGGTCATGGAACAACCCTGCCAGTCCCAGGTTCAGACAGTCCCGTTCAGGTTTTCCCAAAAATATGAGCAGGGCCATGCCCATGAGGCCCACATTCACCGAATGGTTATACAGGGTGTAATCCCGGTAGAGCATGTCCCAGACCAGTTTCCAGGGAAAGTCCTCCTGGACCATGAACTTGGCCAGTTTTTTGATGGATTTCTTGGCCAGCTCGATGTGGGGACCGAGTTGGGGGTTCTTGAAGGCCCGGTGCAAACTCAGGCTCAGGTGTTCCCGCAGGATGCATAGTTTTTCCCGGGTTTGCTCCGGTGCGGCGCTGAGCAGCAGTAAATGATTGTTGAGATAGGCCAGGAGCCGATCCATATGCTGCTCGTGGATATAAAGCCGCTTGATCCCCACCCTTTTGAGCGACTCCAACCAGGAATTCTGCAAAACCTCCCCTTCTTCCAGATAGGGCAAAAACTTGATATCCCCCGCTTCCCCTTCGCTCACCTTCAGGTGCACCGGAAAGGTGAGGCGCTCCTCGGCCATCAACACCAGGAGACTGATGGGAAGATAGGGGGAGTCAACCTGCCTGGAGGTGGGGCGCAGGTGGATCTTCAGATTCGGGTTTTGGAAATGCTCCCGGAGGTTGGAGATGTCCATGCCGGCCCTTTGAGATAAAGCACCACGGTCGATTACCAGGCTTATCGGAATGGAATGCCGGAACTTGAATGATCACCGCAGCGCCGGGAGGCCGGCAGGAGGAACTCCGGGGAGGGCAGGGGAGCCCTCCCCGGAGAACAGGCATGGTCTTAAATATAGGTGAGCCAATGGGAATACTGGGGATCCTGGCCTTTGGCCGCGGCAAAAAAGGCGGTCTGCAGCTTTTTCGAAACCGGCCCCGGGGCCCCGGCGCCGATGATGCGGCCGTCCACTTCCCGGATGGGGGTGACCTCGGCCGCAGTGCCGGTGAGGAAGGCCTCGTCCGCCAGGTACAGGTCATCCAGGGAGAACTTCCCCTCCCGGGTGGGGATGCCCAGGTTCCGGGCCAGGACCAGGATGGCGTCCCGGGTGATGCCCGGCAGGATGGAAGTCAGGGGCGGCGTCCGCAGCACCCCATCCCTAACTATAAAAATATTTTCCCCGGAGGCCTCGGAGACATACCCTTCGCTATCCAACAGGATGGCTTCATCGTAGCCGGCCTGCAGGGCCTCCCGTTTGGCCAGGATGGAGTTGACGTAGTTGCCCACGGTCTTGGTTTTGGTCATCATGATGCGCACGTGGTGCCGGGTGAAGGCCGAGGTCTTGAGGCGCACCCCTTTGGAGAGGCCCTCATCGCCCAGGTAGGCCCCCCAGAGCCAGCTGATGATGGACACCCGGATGGGGTTGTTGCCGGGGTTAAGCCCCATGACCCCGTCGCCGATAAACACCAGGGGGCGGAGATAGGCCTCTTTCTGCTGGTTGCGGCGCAGAATTTCCACGCAGGCCTCTTCCAGCCGGGCCTTGGTGAAGGGCATGTCCAACTGCATGACGTGGGCCGAGTCGTACAGGCGCTGAATGTGTTCCGACAGGCGAAAAATGGCGGTGCGCCCGTCGTGGCAGTGGTAGGCCCGGATGCCTTCGAAGACCCCCAGCCCGTAGTGCAGGGTGTGGGTGAGGATGTGTACTCTGGCTTCGTCCCAGGGGATGAAGTCGCCGTCCAGCCAGATGTAAGTCGCTTTTTCCACCATGAGTCTCATCCTCCCAGGAAAGTGATGAAATTTTGTAACTCAAGAGCGGCCATATGTCAAATCCCTTTCTTTGAGTTTTCATTGCAGAAAGGTGAAGTTTTCCGGTAAGATGAACTCTATTCTGCGGGTAATTCCGGACGTGGTTATTTTATGCCGAACCCCTTGAGAGTCGGAGTCGTGGGCGTGGGGTATCTGGGGCGCTTCCACGCCGAAAAATATGCCGCCCTGCCCGCAGCGAAGCTCGTGGGTGTGGCCGACCTGGTCTGGGAGCGGGGCCGGGAAGTGGCCCAGGCCCTGGGTGTTGAGGCCTTCAGCGATTATCGCCTGCTTTTTCCCCAGGTGGAGGCGGTGAGCGTGGCCGTCAATACCCGGGACCACTACCTGGTGGTGCGGGAGGCCCTGGAAGCGGGCCTGCATGTTTTGGTGGAAAAGCCCCTGACCGCCGCCGTCGCCCAGGCCGACGAACTCCTGCGCCTGGCCGCCAAGCACGACCGCGTCCTGATGGTGGGGCACCTGGAGCGCTTCAACAGCGCCATGGCGGAACTGCGGCAGCGGGCCACCACGCCCCGCTTCATCGAGAGCCACCGCCTGGGTTTTTTCAAGGAGCGGGGCACCGACGTGGACGTGGTGCTGGACCTGATGATCCACGACCTGGACCATGTCCTCAGCCTGGTGAAATCCCCGGTCGCGGAGATTCGGGCCGCAGGGGTCTCGGTGCTCACCTCCACGGTGGATCTGGCCAACGCCCGGCTGGAATTTGCCGACGGCTGCATCGCCAACCTCACCGCGTCCCGCATGTCGCTGAAAAGTATGCGGCGGTTCCGCCTGTTCCAGCCGGACGCCTACCTGGCGGTGGATTTTGAGGCCCGGGAGCTCACCCTGGCCCTGCGCCGGGAGGGGGCCAAGGGGCTGATTCCCGGGGTGGCCCTGGACATCAAGCGGTTTCCCCAGGAGGACGTGCTGCTTAAGGAAATTGAGGCCTTTGTGCAGGCGGTGCAAACCGGCGCGCCCGTCCCCGTCAGCGGCGAGGACGGCCGGGCGGCGCTGCGGCTGGCCGAAGACATCATCGCGGCCATGCGCCGGGCCAAGGTGTAATAATAAGTTGCGTTCAAAGGGCGATTTTCTGTAGCCGCAGGCTTCAGCCTGCGCTTACACGGTCTTGATATAATTTGCCGCGGTTTAATTGCACTTTGGTGTAATACGGTTTTCGGTGAACACGAATGCCCTATGTGAATATCAAAGTGACCAGAGAGGGTGTCACCCCAGAGCAGAAAGCTGAACTTATCCGTGGGGTTACCCAATTGCTGGCGGACGTCCTGGGGAAAAATCCCGCCACCACGGTGGTGGTCATCGAGGAGGTGGACACCGACAATTGGGGCATCGGCGGGGAAACGGTGACGGTGCGTCGCCAGCGGGGGCAATGAGGGGGAGAGGGCAGGGGCTTATCTGCCCCGGCAGCATGGGCTTCCAGCCCGTGGGAACCCTCTTTTTCCACCAAAAAACTTTTCATAACAGTTGCTCATGAGCCTGCGGCTCACCCGTAAAGCCTGAAAAGATGTTATGTAAACCAAGGGTCGCCGAAATAATTGGTAATATGCTGATAATACAGTAAATTTATTAATAGCCAAAGAACTTTTCAGGACAGAGAACCGAAAACCGAAAACAACAAAACCCTATGACCGCGGCACACCCCCAGGACCGACCTCCGGTTTCTGTTGCAAAAATTCTCATCATCGCCGGAGAGGCCTCCGGCGACCGGCATGGGGCCCGGTTGGCCGCGGCAATCCAACACCTGCTGCCCCAGGCGCAGTTTGTCGGCATCGGCGGGGAGGCCCTGGCGGCCCGGGGAGTGAAGTTATTGGCCCGGGCCGAAGACTTGGCGGTGGTGGGCTTAACCGAGGTGATGGGCAGGCTGCCCGCGGTGGTCCGGGCTTTGGGGCAGATAAACCGGGTGCTTCGGGAGGACCGCCCGGCCCTGGCCATTCTCATCGATTTTCCGGACTTCAACTTCCTGGTGGCCCGGCTGGCCGCTTGGCGGGGCGTGCCGGTGATGTATTACATCAGCCCCCAGGTGTGGGCCTGGCGCCGCCGGCGGGTGCGTACCATCGCCCGCTACGTGGACCGCCTGGCGGTGATTTTTCCCTTTGAAGAGGAATTTTACCGGCAGCGAGGGGTGCAGGCGACCTTTGTGGGGCACCCCTTGGTGGAGACCCTGCCCGAGTTGCCGAGCCGGGAAAAACTGCTGGGGGAGTGGGGCCTGGACCCCCGGCGCCTCACCCTGGCCCTGTTGCCCGGCAGCCGGGGCAGCGAAATCGAGCGGCATCTGCCGGTCATGC
>JBGSLA010000076.1:0-2684 GCA_041740935.1 Desulfobaccales bacterium
GGTGGCCAGCCCCATGGCGCAAGGGCAGGCGATGATGAGGACAGCCACCATATTCACGATGGCGATGGTAATAGACGGCGGGGGGCCGAAGAAGTACCAGCCCAGAAAGGTAAGGATGGCCAGCCCCATGACCACGGGAACAAAGACGCCGGCCACCCGGTCCGCCACGCGTTCAATGGGCGCCTTGCTGGACTGGGCGTCCTCCACCAGCCGGATGATCTGGGAAAGGACCATGTCCTGGCCCACCCGGGTGGCCTTAAAGACCAGAAAGCCCCGCTGATTGAGGGTGGCGCCCCAGACCTCGGCCCCCGGCTCCTTGGGCACGGGGAGGCTCTCCCCGGTGAGCATGGACTCGTCCACGCTGGACGTCCCCTCCAGCACCACGCCGTCCACCGGGACTTTTTCACCGGGACGCACGATCACCTCGTCTTCCACCGCCACCTCGGCCAGGGGGACCTCCACTTCCTCGCCGTTCTTGCGCACCCGGGCGGTGGGGGGGGCCAGTGCGAAGAGGCGGCGGATGGCCTCCGAGGCCCGGCCCCGGGAGCGGGCCTCCAGCCAGCGGCCCAGGAGAATAAAGGTGATGATCATCACCGTGGTGTCGAAATACACCGCCGGGGTCTCGCCGGCCTGGGTCACGGTTTCCGGAAAAAAGACCACCCAGGCGGAGTAGGCGTAAGCCGCGGAGGTGCCCAGGGCCACCAGGGTGTCCATGCTGGCCGCGCCGTGGCGGGCGGCCTTGATAGCTCCGGTGAAAAACGAGGCGCCGGAATAAAACAGCACCGGGGTGGTGAGCAGGAGCAGCGCCAGATTCCAGGCTGTATGCGACAGCCCCAGCCAGTGGGGCAAAGGCGGCATCAGGTGCCCCACCATCACCGGCAGGCTGAGGGCCAGGGCGATGACAAAGCGCCTCTTGAGGATCCGGGCTTCCGTATCCGGCGACGGGGGCGGCGGGGCTTCCTCGGCCCAGGATTCTACTTCATAGCCGGCCGCGGCCACGGCCTGCTGCAAATTTTCCACCGAGGTCTGCCGGGGGTCGAAATGCACTTTGGCCCGGCGGGTGGCGAGATTCACCTGGGCCCGCCCCACCCCCGGGGATTCCTTGAGGGCTCGCTCGGCCCGGGCCACACACGCGGCGCAGTGCAGACCCCCCAGGGTCAGGGTCACTTCCTTGTCCGGTTGGGGCATGAAAATGTCTCCCGAAAAGAGGTATGATAAACCGGGATGCGAAATTTCCTATGCAATAAAGTAAGTTCCCCATTTCGAAAAACAAGGAATGCCGCAGGACGCGGCTCCCGACTTGCCCGGCCGCCACAGAATTGGTACTATACGAGCATGGTGAAAAGCAGAAGATTGAATCTGGGGAGGAAGGGCGGTTTCTTCCTGGCGGGTGTGGTTCTGGGGGGACTGGCCCTGATGGTCTGGATGATTCTGGGCAGCCTGGACGCTGATGATCCTTGGCTCGCGCCCTCCGAAAAAATTGCCTCCATCGGCCCCCGGACCTCCTTCACCCTGGAGGCCGGAGACCGGGCGAGCGGCTTAAAGGAACTCCGGGTGGCCGTAACCCAGGCCGGACAGGAAAGGGAAGTGCTGCGTCGCAGCTTTCCCCCCGAGGGCGAAGCGGGCTCCCCGGTGAAAATCCCCGTGACCCTGGATCCCAAGGCCCTGGGGCTTAAAGAGGGCAAGGCCACGCTGAGGGTCAGCGCCGTGGACCGTTCCTGGCGGAATTTTTTTCAGGGCCGCGAGACGCGCCTCACCTGGGACGCGGAGGTGAGTCTGGTGCCCCTGAGCGTCAGCTTCGTGTCCATGAGCCACCTGTTGCGCCCCGGCGGGACCGGCCTCGTCGTCTACCGGGTCAACAAGCCCCCCAAGGAGAGCGGCCTCCAGATAAACAACCGCTTTTTTCCGGGCTATCCCCTGGCCAAGGGACCCGAGGGGACCTACGGCGCCTTTTTTGCCCTGCCCATGGACGCGCCGACGCTGCTCCCGGCGGAAATTATCGCCCGGGGGGGGGCGGGCCACGAGGCCAAACAGAGCGTCTCCCTGCGTCTGGCCCCCCGGCGCTGGCGGGCCGACAAGATGAACCTGTCGGAGGGCTTTTTACAGCAGGTGGCCGCCAAGTTTCCGGAGGCCTCCCAGGGCGATCTGCTCAAGACCTTTTTGGAGGTCAATCGCAAAATTCGCCAGGCCAATCACGACAAAGCGCACCGGACCTGCGCCGCCACCCAGCCCCAGGCCCTGTGGTCCGGGGCCTTCCAGCGCTATCAGGGCAAACCCATGGCCCGCTTCGGCGACCGGCGCACCTATATCTTTCAGAACCGGGCCGTGGATGAGCAGATTCATCAGGGGGAGGATCTGGCCTCCCTGGTGCACAGCCCGGTGCCCGCGGCCCACAACGGCGTGGTGGCCATGGCCGAGCCCCTGGGCATCTACGGCAACACGGTTATTTTGGACCACGGGATGGGCGTCTTTTCCATGTACAGCCACTTGAGCCGCCTGGACGTCAAGACCGGCGAACGGGTGGAAAAGGGCAAGACCGTGGGCCTCACCGGCACCACCGGCCTGGCCGGCGGGGATCACCTGCATTACTCGGTAATGGTCCACGGGGATTTTGTCGATCCGCTGGAGTGGTGGGACCCGCATTGGGCCAGGGATCAGGTGGACAAGGTCTGGGCCCTGGCCGC
>JBGSLA010000077.1:0-7138 GCA_041740935.1 Desulfobaccales bacterium
TGAGGGGAGGGCGGGGGGCCTGCGGTCCCCCGGCCCGCCCCTCAAAAAAAAATTCGCCTCAACCTCAACTTGTTCCCCAGACTCCGAGCCGGTCCCGGAGCGCCTGGCGGAGGGCCAGGACTTTGGGGGCGGCGTCGGGAACGCCGCTCAGGTCAGAGCTCTCCCCAAAATCCCGATTCAGGTCGTAGAGCTCCAGGCGGCCGTCGGCATATTCGATGAGCTTGAAAAATTCCCGGTCAATGACACCGCGGCAGGGCTGCATGAAGGGCAGGGCGCGGAAGTCCGGGGCCCGTTTGCGGATGGCCTCCAGGCCGACATTATGGAAATGCTCGGCAAAGGCATATTCCCGGCCGGCGGACAAGAGCGACCGGGAGCTTTCCGGCAGGGGCACGGGGGCCTCCACCACTTCCAGGATGGTGGCGAACAAATCCGAAAGCTGGGCCAGGCGGCGCGACTCCCCGGCCGCGGCCAGCCCCCGGGGGTATTTCACCACCAGGGGGATGTGCAGGATTTCGTTGTAGAGGCCGAACATGTGGCCCCAGAGGCCGTGCTCCCCCAGGGCCTCGCCGTGGTCGGAGGTCACCAGCAGGAAGGTGTCATCCTTCAGCCCCTGGTCCCCGAGAAACCGGTAAAAATCATACAGCTTATCGTCCACATAGTATAACCCCTGCTCATACAACAAATAAATCTTGTCCATCAGTTCCGCAGGCAAGTTTTGAATATAAAAATCCTGATGGTCGTATTGATACAGTTCCCGGCGGTCCTTGGCGGAAATATTGATGATATTGTCATAAGCCGAGGGCGGGTTGTATTTCCAGTGGGTTTCCATGAGATTCAAGAACAGAAACAACGGTTGGTGCCCCTGATATTTTGTGAGCAGATATTTGGCCAGCTGAAAGCTGCGGGCCGTGGCGCCGGCGGTGTTCTCATACAGATTGACGCAATATTTTTTGTACAGTCTTTCGAAAATATTTTGAAAAGGGAAGAAAAATCGCCGGTTTTGAAAGATGTATTTCAAAAAAAGCCATAAGCGCCCGAGTTCCCGGTCGGTGGCCTGGCGGATGAATTGGGTGTTGTATTTGTCCCGGTGGTAGCCTTCGGAGAAAATAAGGGTGTCCATTTCATAAAAAACGTCAAAACCCCGCTGGCGGCCCACCAGGCCGTTGCAGGAAATGCCCACCGTGTGGTAGCCCATCTGGGAGAGGACCTCGGGGAGGGTGCGGAAGATGTCCGGGACTTGCGCGGTGTGGTCTTTAAGGCCGAACTCCGAAGGGTACAGGCCGGCAAACAAAGAAAGATGGGAGGGAATGGTCCAGGGCGCGTTGGCAAAGCAGGAACGGTAGAGCGTGCCTTCCCGGGCGATGGCCTCGAGTCCCGGGGTGGTGGGGCGCTCATGGCCGTAGACCGAACAGCGCCTGGCCCCGGCGGTGTCCATGACCACCAGGATGATGTGGGGAAGCTGGTCAGGGGTCATGGGGTTTGGGGGCGCTGCCGCCTGAGGGGTCCCCGCCGCGGCGGCCTCATACCGGCGCGCCTGAGGGGCTGTCGGGAAAGAGGTGGGCGAGCTTCTCCAGAACGGTCAGGCCGCAGCAATGAGGGTAATGCTTGATGAGCCAGGGGGGGGCGAAATCGATGAACTCCTGCTTTTCCGGAAAAGTCCGGTCAAGATGGACCTCCAGCGCCCGGATGACCCCCCGGTCATTGTCCCAGCCCAGGTCCAGGCTGCCGTCCTTGCGGAAAATGAAGGCCCCCAGGTTGGTGTCATGGAAAAAGACCTTGGCGTGGTCGGCCAGGAAGGGGAAGTAGGCCCGGATTTCCGCCAGGGTGTGCTCGAAATAGTGGCTGGTGTCGATGAACAGCACGTCAACAACCGGTTCAAGCTGCTGCGCCCGGCACCAGTCGGGGAATTCCCGGGCGAATTCCAGGTCGTCTTTTTGGATGAAGCTCCACTCCTCCCAGTCCAGGGCCCGGGAGCAGTCGTTGAGATCGACGCCCACCAGTTTGGCGCCGCAGAGCCTCGCCACCTGGGCGAACACCCGGGTGCTCTCGCCTTTGGCTACCCCCAACTCCACGATCAACCGGGGATTGAGGGTGAGGGCCTCCACGAACAGGGTCTCCAGGTGCTCGTTCATGGCGGTGCGCTTGAGGCTCTGCTGCTTGATGAGGTTGAGGGCCGGGAGAGCCGTGGTGAGGGGAGCTTGGGGCTTTCTGAGATCCACAAAAAAATTATACACACTCCTGAGGCGCTTTTTGCAGGAGAGTTTGTGTTTTTTCAGGTTCATAACGGTCTCGGCCGGCCGGGCCGACCCAGCCTCACCAGGCGGGTCCGGCCGACCAATGTCCTTTCCCCCGAGTCAGTGTTTAAGCTCCTCCTGGAGCCTGATGATTTCCTGACAGCGCCCCTGGTCGTCGAACTTGAGCACCACTCCCTGGAGCTGAATATTCTGGGAGGCCACCTTAAAAGATTGGGGCCGCTGGGTCAGGAAGCGCTCCAGGATGACCTCGGTTTTCATGCCGATGACGGAATTCAACGGCCCGGTCATGCCCACGTCGGTGATGTACCCGGTGCCCTTGGGGAACACCCGCTCGTCTGCGGTTTGCACGTGGGTGTGGGTGCCCACCACCGCGCTCACCCGGCCGTCCAGGTACCAGCCCATGGCCAGCTTTTCGCTGGTGGCCTCGGCGTGCATGTCCACCAGGATGATTTTGACCTCCGGGGAGATCTGGGAGAGGACCAGGTCCACGGTGCGGAAGGGGCAATCCAGGGGATTCATGAAGACCCGGCCCTCCAGATTGATCACCGCCACCTGCTGCCCGATGGCGGTTTCCAGGATGGTGTGGCCCCTGCCCGGCGCGCCCGGCGGGTAGTTGGCGGGCCGCAGCAGACGGTCGGTGTCTTCCAGATAGGGGATAATCTCCTTATGCTTCCAGATGTGGTTGCCGCTGGTCAGCAAATCCATGCCGGTATTGAGCAGCTGGTCGGCCACCGCCGGGGTGATGCCGATGCCGCCGGAGGCGTTTTCGGCGTTGCCCACCACCAGGTCGATGAAATAGTGGTCCACCACCCGGTCCAGCAGTTCCTCCACCGCGCGCCGCCCCGGCGAGCCGACAATATCGCCCAGAAACAGCAAATTCATCAGCGGGCGTACTCCACCGCCCGGGTCTCGCGGATGACCGTAACCTTGACCTGGCCCGGATAGGTAAGTTCCTGCTCGATCTTCCGGGCCACATCCCGGGAGAGAAAGGCAGCCTCCTCATCGTTTACTTTGGCGCTCTCCACGATGAGGCGGATTTCCCGGCCCGCCTGGATGGCGTAAGATTTGCTGATGCCGTTGAAGGAGCGGGCGACCTTTTCCAGGTCCTCCAGGCGCTTGATGTAGGTTTCCAGCATTTCCCGCCGGGCCCCGGGCCGGGCCCCGGACAGGGTGTCCGCGGCCTGCACCAGGATGGCCAAAATGCTCTCCATGGGCACGTCTTCATGGTGGGCCGCGATGGCGTGCACCACCTTAACGGACTCGCCGAAGCGCTTGGCCAGATCGGCCCCGATGAGGGCGTGCACCCCCTCGGCCTCGTGATCCACCGCCTTGCCGATGTCGTGGAGCAGACCCACCCGGCGGGCCTGCTTTTCATTGAGGCCCAATTCTGCGGCCATGATGCCGCAGAGGTAGCAGACCTCGAGGGAGTGCTGCAGGACGTTCTGGGCGTAACTGGTGCGGTACTTGAGCTTGCCCAGCAATTTGATGATCTCGGGATGGAGGCCGTGGACCCCGGCGTCAAACGCGGCCTCTTCTCCGGCCACCCGGATTTTTTCATCCATTTCCTGGGAGACCTTGGCCACGATTTCCTCGATGCGTCCCGGATGGATGCGGCCGTCGGAAATCAGGCGCTCGAGGCTCAGGCGGGCCACTTCCCGGCGGATGGGATTGAAGGCCGACAGGATCACGGCTTCGGGGGTGTCGTCGATGATGATGTCCACCCCGGTGGCGGCTTCCAGGGCCCGGATGTTGCGGCCCTCCCGCCCGATGATGCGCCCCTTCATCTCCTCGTTGGGCAGGGGCACCACGCTGACGGTCTGCTCCGCCACGTGGTCGCTGGCGTAGCGCTTGATGGCCAGCGCGGTGATTTCCCGGGCCTTCCGGGAGGCGGTCTCCCGGGCTTCCAGGTCGATGCGCTTGACCATGCGGGCCGCCTCGGTGCGCACTTCCCGCTCCATGGTCCTGAGCAAGAGGTCCTTGGCTTCCTGGGCGGTCATGCCGGCGAGTTGCTCGAGGCGGGCGTTTTGTTCATCCAGGAGGTGCTGATAGCGTTCCTCTTTTTCTCCCAGGTTTTTTTCCATCTGGGACAAGTGCCTGGTTTTCTTGTTGATATCAGTTTCCCGCTCGTCCAGCAGGCTTATTTTCTTTTCCAGATTTTCTTCTTTCTGGAGCAGCCGACGCTCCAATAACGCTAATTCCTGACGGCGCTCCTGGGTTTCCTTTTCAAAATCCTGTTTGAGTTGATAGAGTTGATCCTTGCATTGCAGCCGGGCTTCTTTTTTAATGTTCTCGGCTTCTTTGCGGGCTTCGTCCAGGATCTTCTTCCCCAGGCTCTCCAGGGAATCGATGTGCGACTCAATGAGGCGCTTGCGGTAGAAGAAGCCCGTCAGAAAGCCCAGCCCGGCCATCACCACGATGATCACGCTGGCTATGAATATATTCATGGGGAGTTCCCCTTGGGTTGGATAAATTCCTCACCAAGGCCGGGGGTGGTCCCTGGGCTCGGTCAGGTCTGTTGACAGCGCGGGTGGGCAAAGGGCGAGTATGGGGGCACTAGCTGCCGGGCGGCGAGGGGCGTGGAGCAGCGGCCTGGCGATCAGCGGTCACACCGATCCACCAAACCTGAGAGCAACCTGAGTGCGTCGGGTCGGGCGGTTGCTTGGGTGGTTCTGGGACTAGTCCTCCTTTCCTTCATGGATTCCGTCGGTGAAACCACCGGTTCTCACCACAACCGGTGCGGTCCACCTGGTATTTCCTATATCGAACCGGGCTTTCCCCGGAGTGACCTCCACTTCCCCTGCGGTGCTCGCCTGTTGCCTTCCCCAAGTGTTGTGTGCCGGAAATTTTCCCTGTGTCCTCCTCTCCCCCGCGTCTCAGGCCTCAGGGCCCCGGGGGGGCGGATGCGTCATGCACCTCCAACTTCTGCAGCAATTGCCGGGAGCGGTGTTCTATCTCGGCCTGAAGCTGCCGATGGGTCTCCTGCAAGTCGTTGTAATTGTTTTTCTTGTCCAGATATTCGCACGCCAGGTTCAAGGCGGTTAAAATGGCCAGGTCGGCCAGTGAGCTGGTGGGAAAAATCTTTTGGAGTTCCCGCAGCTGCTCGTCCACCATGTGGGCCACCGATTGAAGTTCCTCCGGGAGCATGGCGCTGGTCAGCGTCAAGGTCCGCCCCAGGATCTCCACCGTCATTTTTTGGGGCTCTCGTTCCAATGCTTAGGTCGCTTCTCCCAGATCAAGGATTTTAAGCCGGTTGAGGATCTTGTCGATCCGTTGACGCACCAGTTCTTTTTCCCGGGTGATTTGCTCCAGTGCGGCTTCCGCCGCTTTAAGGGCCTGCTCTTTGGCGGCCAGGGCCTGTTCCCTGGCTGCCAAAGTCTCTTTGAGTTCGGCGTTGGCCTGCTTGTATTTCTCGAATTGGCTGAGGATTATCTCCAGTTTCTGATCCAGTTCGGCAAACAGGTCCATTGCCACTCCGTCCCGAAATTTTCTTTTGATTGTGCTCATGAGAGGGCCACTTGTCAAGCATTTTCCCTGAGAGGGGCCTCAGGGCTGGCCTGAGGCGGAAAATCGGCCGGGGCTGCACCTGGAGATGGGGGAAAAATACTTTGGGGGAGAGGGGAGATTATACTATTATTCTGACATTGTTCGGCGCTCCCTGAGGTTGTCCTGTCTTTGGACATGGAAAGGGGGATGCCTGCTCCTCCCTCCCCCTGGATGGGTAGGGCTGGGGGGAGTGGCAGCTAACCCACCCCCGGAACCTTTCTTTGAACCGGGACCTTGAGGCTCTTGCCTGTGTTGCCCAGGCGGGACGCCTGTGCTCCCGGGTCATGGGGTGTGGGGGAAGCGGCAAAGGCCTCCCGGCCCCGGTAGCACGGGCTTCCAGCCCGTGGGCGCCCTCCTCCCCCCAAAAAAAACTATTCAGGACAGTCGCTCATGAGCCTTCGGCTCTCTCAAAACCAAGAAAAATTCGGTGGGGCGGGCCTCCGTGGCCGCCGGATCGCTGGGCGGCCAGGGACGGCCGCCCCACCGGAATACAGCTCTTAGAAGAACTTTTTCAGGCAGACAACATCGATGGCGCCAAACTTTGATCGAGGCACGAGCATGATTCGACTCCTGACCGCAGACGACACCGAGGCCATCGGGGCCGTTATCAATGCCGCGGCCGAGGCCTATCGGGGGGTCATTCCGGCGGATTGCTGGCATGAGCCCTACATGAGCCGGGCGGAGCTGGAAAATGAACTGGCGGCCGGGGTGGTTTTCTGGGGGTATGAGGATGGAGGCCGCCTGGCGGCAGTCATGGGCCGCCAGGACCTGGGGGAGGTGACCCTCATCCGCCACGCCTATGTGCAGCCGGCCCGGCAGCGGCGGGGCCTCGGCAAAAAGCTCCTCGATTACCTCATGAGCCACGTCACGGGTCCGGTCCTGGTGGGTACCTGGGCCGCAGCCCACTGGGCCGTGGGCTTTTATGAAAAAAACGGCTTTGTCCTGGTGTCCCCCGAGGAAAAGGAGCGCCTGCTCCGCACCTACTGGACTATTTCAGACCGGCAGATCGAAACTTCCGTGGTTTTGGCCCGCACCCAGGGGTAAGCCTGCCTGGTTGGGAAGTGTCATTCTGAGCGCAGCAAGAATCTCGTATTATTATCCAGTTGAGCTCTTTAATGGCGGGATGCGCTTCGCTTTCCCGCCCTACGTCCTACACCCTCCGCCCTGAAGAGTTCTTTATGAGGGAGGGGGGCCCACGGGCTGGAAGCCCGTGCTGACGGGGCCGGGGGCCCATGCCCCGTCCCCCCAACCACTTAACACACTTGCAAGGGTTGGCAAGTTGGGACGGAAGCCCCGCCTTGTCAGCCCCTTTACAGGGGGTTGGGAGGGGGGTCTGGGGG
>JBGSLA010000078.1:0-27322 GCA_041740935.1 Desulfobaccales bacterium
CGCTGTTTGTCCACCATCCAACTGCCGCTGCGCTCCCTGAGGTAACGGCCCAGGCGCCGCGCCACGGGGTGGTTCAGTTCCCGGGCCACCACCGCCAGCCGCCGGCAGTGCAGGGCGTAGCCCACGCCGGTGTATTCCCAATTGCCGGCGTGGGCCACCAGGGCCACTACCCCCCGGCCTTTTTTGAGGGCCGCGGCGTGATTTTCATCCCCCAGAACCACCACCTGTTTTTTCACATGGGAAAGAGGCGCCACCAGCAGCACCACCATCTCCCAGGCGAAGCGCACAAAGTGGACGAAAACCTCCCGGGCCAGGCGCTCCCGGGCCTCATCGGACAATTCGTCCCCCAGGGCGAAGGCCAGGTTGCGGCGCACCGTCTCCCGGTGCCGCCTATCCAGCCGATACCACAGCGCGGCCAGGGCCGCGGCCGTTTTTTTGCCAAGAGTAGAAAGGATCATGGCTGATTTGAGAAGTCCAAGGTCCAAAGTCCAAGGTCCAAAGTTACGGCAGCGGGCGGTGCCCCCCTTTATCCTGGTTCCCAAGTTGCCGCTTGGGAAACGGCTTGCCCGCTAAGCTCTGCTTGGCTTCGAATCCGGCGCCTGAGAGCGGCGGGCAGTGCCCGCCCTGCGCCTTGACAAGTTCGATGTGGGGGGAGGTTGGGGGAGCCACTGCTCCCCCAGCCCTCCCCCCAGAGGCATGCTTCATGCCCCTTTACCTCACCAATAATGTTCCCGATGCTGCCGATAAAAATCCACGGTTTTCTTGATCCCTTCCGATAGCCCAATGCGGGGCGTCCAGCCGGTGGCCGCTTGGATCTTGCCGATGTCCGCCACAAAATCGCCGGTTTCCACAAAATAGCGGTCCTGAGGCCAGGGCAGGTGCTGCACCTCGGTGCCCGGGAGGGCCTCGGCCACCAGGCGCACCATGTCGATGAAGGCCGCACCCACCCCCGACCCGAGATTATAGACCTGGCCCGCGGTGCCGGTGGCCAGCGCGGCGCTCACGATGCCTTCGGCCACGTCTTCCACGAAAATGTAGTCCCGCTGTTGCAGGCCTTCGCCAAAGACCGTCAGGGGCTTGCCTTCCAGGGCCAGGCGGATGAACCAGTTGACGATGCCGTACTTGCTGTGCTTCATCTGCTGGCGGGGCCCGTAGGGGTTGGTGAGGCGCAGGCTCACCGTGTCCAGGCCGTGGGCGTCGTGGTAAAAGCGGTAGTATTTTTCCCCGGCAAGCTTGTGGATGCCGTAAACGCTCAGGCAGTTGAAGGCGTGGCCCTCGTCCACCGGATTATAGTCGATGCTGCCGTAAACAAAACGGGAGCTGGTGAACACCACCTTGGCCCGCCGGTTGACCTCGCTCAAGGCTAACAGCAGGTTCAGATGGCCTCGGCAGTTGATGTCCAGATCCAGCAGGGGGTCGTGGTTGCTGTCCACATAGCTCACCTGGGCCGCCAGGCTGAAGACGTAATCCGCGCCGTCCACCCATTGCCGCACCCGGTCCAGGTCGCGGATGTCGCCTTTGACAAAGACGATTTTATCGAAAATATCTTTCAGATTGAAGCGGTTGCCGCCATACGCGGGCAGCAGGGCGTCCGCGATGGTGACCTCGGCGCCCTGGTCCACCAGCAGCCGGGCGATGGTGCTGCCGATCATGCCGGCGCCGCCGGTGATGAGGACCCGGGCGTCCCGGAAGTAGGACAGGTCGTTCATGGGGCTCCTTTGTTTTTGGCGAACAACTGCTCAGAGGCCTATGGCCCATACACATAGCATGAAAAATATGGCGCCGGTGCCTTGGCCTTCGCACGAACCGCCGAGGGCGGCGGTTCCACAGAAAAACTTTTCAAGACAGTTGCTCATGGGCCGGCGGCCCACCCGCAAAGTATGATAAGCCGCGTAGGGCGGGCACTGCCCGCCACTATACCCCTGGACTTTGGACCCTGGACCTTGGACTTTTCAGGACAGGATTCCGCAAGATATTTTCGGGATAGGACACTCTAATAGGCTCCCATAATTTTAACATACAGCCCTTCCAGGGCGTCGGCCATCTGCTCCAGGGAATAACGGGAGGCCACCGCCCGGGGCCCCCGGCGGCTCAATTTTTCCCGCAGGGACGGCTCCCGGGCCAGGCGGGACATGATCCGGGCCAGGGCCAGGGAATCCCGGGGCGGCGCCATGAGGCCCGTTTCCTCCGGAATAACCACTTCCGGTATGCCCCCGATTGCGGTGGCCGCCACCGGTTTGCCCATGGCCAGGGCCTGGAGCAGGGCCTGGGGCACCCCTTCGTGGGCATAGGAGGCCAGGACAAAGGCGTCCATCAGGGCCAGCCACTGGGGCACCGCGTCCTGATATCCCACCAGACGCACCGCATCGGCCAACCCCAAAGCCTGAATTTTCGCTTCGATCACCGGACGGTAGGGGCCGTCCCCGACAATGACCAGGACCGCGTCCAGCCCCTCTTGCACCAAATGGTGAAAGGCCTCCAGGAGAAAGAGGTGCCCCTTCCAGGAGCGCAGCACCGACACCGTGCCGAAGACCAGGGCCCCCGGGGGCAGGGTGAGGCGGGCGGCCAGGTTCGGATCGGCAGGCCGGGGCGCAAAATCCGCCAGGGAAATGCCCGTGGGAATGGCATGGAGGCGTTCTCGGGGCACCCCCAGGCGGGTGTGCAGCAGCCCGGCAATCTCCCGGCTGGTGGTGATCACCGCGGCCGGGGCCCTGTAAAGCCGCCGGGTGGGCCAATTGGGGGACACCCTGGTGGACAGGTGCCGGGTGCGCACCAGGGTCGGCCGTTTCCCCAGGCTCAGCCAGGCCAAAAATCCCACCCAGGAGTCCAGGGAACTGTGGGTGTTTAAAATATCCACCCGTTCCCGCCGGAGAAGCCGCCGTAGGTCGGACCAGGCCACGACATTCCTCAGGCCCCCGAATTGCAAAGGGAAAACGGCAAAACCCTGCCCACGGGCGCGGGTATAAAGCTCCCCCCGGGGATCCGCGGCCATCAGGAGCCGGTGCCCCCGGTGCCGCATGATTTTGGCCTCGGCCACAATCCGGTGTTCCTGCCCGCCCCAGCCCAGAGAAGACTCGGTGTGCAAAATTACATAACGGCCTTCCCCTGCGGTCATGGGCCGGTCTTCCCTTCGACGATGTGCAGATAAAGCCGCTCCAGCCGGCGCAGCATAGCCTCCTGGGAATATTCCGCCACCACCGTCCGGCGGGCCGCCTCGGCCAGACGGCGGCGAAGTTCGGGGCGGCGGTACAGCTCCAGGATGGCCGCGGCCAGGGCCTGACTGTCGCCGGGGGGGACCAGGAGGCCGTTTTCGCGGTCCGCGATGACCTCGGTGATGCCGCTCACCCGGGTGCCCACCACCGGCAGCCGCGCCCCCATGGCCATGAGCAAAGTCAGGGGGAGCCCCTCCCACAGGGAAGGGTGGACAAACACCTCCAGGGCCCGGAAAATCCGGGGCAGGTCCCGCCGGGTGCCCAGAAAGCGGACCAAGTGGCTCACTCCCCGTTCCTCCGCCAGGCCTTCCAGGGGCTGCCGCTCCCGGCCTTCCCCCACCAGCAGCACCGCCAGGTCGGGGATTTGGCGGGCCAGCTCCGGCAGGGCCGCCAACAGATGTCGCTGCCCCTTTTGCTCCTCCAACCGGCCCACCAGGCCCAGGATAAAGCCCGACACCCCGAGTTCGGCCCTGATGTCGGCGGGATCGAGGGAGATATCGAGCTCATCGACCCTGACTCCATAAGGAAAAATTTCCAGCTTGCGGGCGGGCACCCGGTCCCAGGTGCGCACATCCTGCCATACTCGGGGGCTGCTGACCAGCACTTTGTCGGTGGCGGCGCTCAGCAGAAAATTCCACAAACCGCGGTGGACCTTGACCCGGGTGTAGGAATTGTGCACCGACGCCACCACCCCCCTGAGCCCCAGCCCCAGCGCGGCCAGGCGGCCGTAAAGGTTGGGGTGATAGAGGTGGGTGTGCAGGATATCCGGTTTGATTTCCCTTATAAGGCGGCGCAGCCGGGCGACAATTTTCACCATAGGGGTGTGCTTGAGATCCATATTCAGGGCGCCGACCGGATACCCGGCCCGGGCGAGCTCCTGCCCCACCGCGCCCAGGGGGCCCAGGGTAGCCGCCTGCACCTGGAAGCGGCCGGGGTTAAGGCCTTTGACCATGGCCGCCACCAGGTCCTCGGCCCCGCCCACCGGCAGGCTGCTGATCAGCTGCAGCACCCTCAGGGGCCGGGACCCATTTCCCCCCTGTCCTGCTCTCATCGTTTCTTTTTACACCCTTTCCATTCCCGAAAAAACCTTTTTCCCTGAGCTGGCCCAGCCTGTGCCCCTGGCTTTTCTGGATAACCCCGGTTTTTCGGGAAAATTCCCAGGGAAGGACTTGACAGGCCAGGTTCTGTCAGTTACAAACAAATTGTTGCCACGGGGCTGTAGCTCAGTTGGAAGAGCGCTTGAATGGCATTCAAGAGGTCGGGAGTTCAACTCTCCCCAGCTCCACCAAGGAAATCAAAGGGTTAGCTCAAGCGGGCTAACCTTTCTTTTTTGTCCTGTGCATATCCTGTGCACGAAAACAGCAGGAGGGGGGTAATCAGAGGAGTTTGTGTGCTTGTGAGGTGTACTTGTGGTGCGGTTCGCAACAAATCATCTTCTGCAGGCGCATCGGCGAACTCCGTAAACCTCAACCTTGAATCTTGAACCTTGAACTTTTCAGGACAGGAGGATGGTCGGATGAAACGGTGGCAGTCCGGTTCCGTCAGGGTGGTGGTTCTGCGATTTTGAGGTTGGGCGCCCCCCGGCCCGGCCTTGAGCCAGGGTCGGGGGCAGGGCTTCCGGCCGTGTCCCTACTCCCCCCCGGCCCAATAGGCGTCAACCCGGGCCTGGATGTCGGCGAGGAGGGCCTCGCGGCGCGAGGGCTGGAAGAGGTGGGCGAAGCGCCCCTGCTTTTTCAGGTATTCCTCCACCGGCAGGCGGGGGTGGGGGATTTTGGTGTGCGTTACCCGGCCGTCGATATATTCCTTGAGCGGCCAGACGCCGGTTTTCATCGCCAGCCGGCCGATCTCCACGGCCTCCTGGGGGTCAAAATCCCAGCCGGTGGGGCAGGGGGCCAGGGCCAGGATCATTCTCGGCCCTTGGATATGTTTGGCTTTTTCTATTTTTCTGGCTAAATCAAGGAGTTCGGCCCCCACCACGGTGGCGGCGTAGGCCGGCTTATGCGCCGTCCAGATGGCGAACAGGTCCTTTTTATAGCCGGCAAACCCCGCCCGGCTGAGGCTGGTGGCGGTGCGGGCGGCGTGGGGGGTGGCCTCCGAATACTGCTGCCCCGTGTTGCCGAACCCCTCGTTGTCATAGCAGATATAGATGAAATTGAGGCCCCGCTCCATGGCGCTGGAGGTGGCCGACAGCCCCATGCCGTAGGCCGCGCCGTCGCCGGTGAGGACCACCACCTCGAGATTGTCCTCGGGCCCCATACGGCCCTTGTCCATAAGAATATCCAGGGCGTCCCGCACCCCCTGGGCCCCGGCCGGGGCTGAGGCCATGGCGGTGTAGAGCCAGGACCCCCGGAAGGGCGTGAAGGGATAGACCGCCAGGAGCGTCATACAGCCCGCAGCGTTGACGAATACGGTTTTGGTGCCCAGGATGTCGTAAATCTGGTGGACGGCCGCCAACCCGCCGCAGCCGGCGCACATGGGGGTGCCGCCGCCCAGCAGCTGGGTGGAGGGCAGGGGCTTGGGGGGCTGGGGTTTGGCGGGGTTCATGAAACTTGCCCGGTGATTACACCGTTTCCCACTCTTCCCGGGTTATGCCTGCTTGCCGCAGAATCCGGGCTAACAAATCTTTGCCGATATGAGCCTGATGGGGATTGGGAACCCGGATGGTGGTGTCGCCCTTGACCATGAATTGGTGCCTGCCTCCGGAATATGGACCCTGAAAGCCCAGGTGTTTGAGGTGTCGTATCAGTTCCTTCCGGGCGATCGAACCAAATGGGGGCATCAGGCAACTTCTTTGATGGTCAGCTCGATGCCGTCTATGGTCGGGAGGGGGAGTCGCCGGTGCACCCGGAACAACACCCATTCGTCCAGCACCTCCCGCAATTCCTCCCGGCAGTCCTCGAGGGTGGAAGAGTTGGCGTAGACGCCGGGGCATTCCGGAATTGCGCCGTAAAAGGTGCCATCCTCCGGGAGAATTTCATAGCGGGCATGACGCAGGGCCGCCTGCAGGTATTCCAGGATCATAATTCCCTTCCGTGGTTAATGAGGATGAATACACATATCGGGCAATTATCTATTGGAGAGCTGGCAAATAATATAGTAGCAAAAATTATGCCGCTAAGCAGCACCCCTGGTCATGCCGCAGAAACAGGCTGCACCCCTCCTGAAGAAATTCCACCCCCGCCCTCGGCACACCTGGGGGTGCCGCCGCCCAGCAGCTGGGTGGAGGGCAGGGGCTTGGGGGGCTGGGGTTTGGTGGGGGTCATCATCCCGGCTGACTTAGGAAGCCTCTTTTGTTCAAATCGGCTCAGAAGAAATTTTGAGCCAATCCCGAATATCCTCCATTGACTTTTCCCCACGAGCAATGGCCCAGAAAAATGCCTCATGCTCAAAGTCCGGCCTGATATGATAGCCGTTGAGTTTGAGAATGACTTCGGCGGCTACCAAAGCAGTTCTTTTATTGCCATCGGTAAAAGGATGAAAAGCTATGAGCGAATGAATAAGGGCGGCAATCTTGCTCCACATATCCGGAAAAAGCGTCTGGCCCTCAAAAGAGGAGAAAGGCCGAAGCAGGACGGACTCCAGGGCTACCGGGTTGATAATACCATGCACGCCGCCGGTCTCGTTGATCACCAACCCATGTATCAGGACCAACTCCCTCAGGCTTATCCAGTTCAACGGGCCAAGGCCTCCAGGGTGGCCCGGTGTTTTTCTATGGACCCTTTGGCAAGCTCCTCTATCCGGGACCATCTCTCTTTTTCCAGGGGGCCGGCCAGGAGCAGAATGTCGCCGCCGATTTCGACCGCCTCAAAAACCCGGCCTTCCTCTATTTCCTGGAAGGCATCCGGCATCACCACGCGACCCTTTTCTTTCCTGGCAGTTCCCAGATATTTCATGGTTTAGCGCTCCAATGACTTTCTATGGGTGTTTTCCTGCTTAAATCATAAGCTTTTTGTAGAGCTTGTGCAATGAAGGCTTGCTGCTGTGCCGTGATCTTTCCCCAAGGTAGAGCAAATTTCCTGGACGGCCGCCAACCCGCCGCACCCGGCAAACCTGGGCGCGCCGACGCCCAGAAGATGGGTGGAGGGGAGAGGCCTGGGCGGCTGTGGTTTGGTGGGGTTCATGACTCCTTTAGACTTGACACCATCCTTATGATTTTTAGGGGTATCAGGCATACATCAGGCGCCCTTTGGGTTGCGGGATTGGGCGGCCCAGTTCCTGCGCGGTTTCCAGCCACTCCTGGATAATAACTTCCGCATTGGCCAGGGCCTCCTGGTAGGTGGCTCCGTCCGCCGCGCACCCGGGTAGTTCCGGTACCTCTGCAATGAATGCCTGGTCTTCTTCGCTCCAATAAAAAATCACTTCGTATTTACTCATCTGCTTTACTCCCAAGCCTGTACTTGAGAATCACCTGGCGCACCTGTTTAACCTGATGGGGCTTGGTTTTGTTTTCTTTGGGTAGGAGGTTCAGGATTCAAGGTCATCTTGCCCCAACCGCTGCCGCTCTACCTGGGCGATGGCCTGGAGTTTTCTGACCTCGCGCAGTTCCTCCTCGGTGAACAGGAGTCTCGGCGGAGGGGGCTGGCCTGTGGCCGCGGCCCTTTGGGTGACCGCGGCCATTTCATAAAATTCTTCGAGAGTGATGTCCCGGCCGCCCAGGCCGCCGATGAAGCTGGTGAGCACCGGCGCGTTTTTCTGCCCATAGAGGGCTGAGGCCAGTTCGGTGTAAAGCACCCCGCCCTTGCCCATGGAGATATTTTGATCAATGACCGCCACGCCCTTTTTTCCCAAAAGAAGCTCCCGCAAGCGCGCTTCGGGAAAAGGGCGCAGCAGGCGGGGGCGCACCAGGCCTACCCGGCGGCCGGCGTCCCACAGCCGCTCCACGGCTTCCCGGGCCTTGGTGGCAAAGGAGCCTATCATGACCAAGACGACGTCGGCGTCCTCCGTGCGGTAGGCCTCCACCGCCTCGTGGCTCCGCCCGAACTCCCGGGCGAATTCCCCAGCAATTTCGTCATAGACCGGGAGGGCGTTTAGGGCCGCCAGGTGGGTTTCATAGCGGAAATAGGAATAGGGCGACCCGCCCAGGACCGCCACCGCCTGGCTCTCCGGGGCGCTGGCCCGGAGGCGGATGCTGCCTGGGTCAAAGGGGCCGAGGAAGTCCCGGGCCGCGTCGGGGTCGGGAACGGCCACCGGCTCCCGGGTGAAAGACAGGTAAAAGCCGTCCAGGTTGACGATGACCGGCAGGCGCACCCGTCGGTCTTCGGCCAGGCGATAGGCCAGGAGCACGCTGTCCAGCACCTCCTGGCAGGTGGCGCAGTGAATCTGCAGGAAGCCCGAGTCCCGGGCCGCCAGGATGTCGTTGTGGTCCGGCTCCAGGGTAATGGGGGCGGACAGTCCCCGGGAGACATTCATCAAAACCAAGGGCGCCCGCCAACCCGCCACGGTGTAGAGCATTTCCATGGCATACAGCAGGCCCTGGCTGGAGGTGGCGGTGAACACCCGCACCCCGGCGGCGGCCGCGGCCCCCGCGGCGGTGAGCATGGAATGCTCGGACTCCATGGTCACCAGGCGGCAGTCCAACTCCCCGGCGTCGATCCAGAGGGCCAGGGTTTCGATTATTTCGGTCTGGGGGGTGATGGGGAAGGCCGGCACATAGTCCACCTGGGCCAGCCGCGCCCCCCAGGCCGCGGCGCGGTTGCCGGTGAGCAGGGTTCGGGTCATGATGGCCTCCGGTTCTGAAAAGTTTGATGTGGGGGAGGGGGCCAGGGGTCGGTGGACCCCAGCCCTCCCCCCAGCCGGTCTTTTCCCCTCAGGCGGCCTCGTGCTCCGGGATGGCCCGGATGGCGTGGGAGGGGCACGAGGCCATACAGATCAGGCAGCCCTTGCAGTGCTGGTAATCGATCTCCGGGTAGCCTTCCTGGTTTATGCTGATGGCGCTGTCCGGGCACAGGGTGCTGCAGATCCAGGCGCAGCGCTTGCACTTTGGATAATCGATGACGGGGCGCAGGGTGCGCCACAGCCCGGTGGACACCTGTTCGCTGGTGGCCGGGGCATAAATCACTGGCGCGGCGAGGTCGGCCTCCTCAAAGGGCAGATCGATCCAGGTGGGCTTGTGGTAAGTATCGGCTGGGGGATCTTTCCCCTCGGTGACGCAGCCGGCGTGGTCGGCCATGAAGTAATAGGCTTCCAGGGCCTTATCAAGATTGGCGGCCACCAGGGCTTCTCCCAGGTGGGCCAGTTCATCCCGGACGGCCCGGGCCAGGGCGTCCCGGGGGATTACCCCCACCAGGCGGGCGGCGGCCCCGGCGCCGGCCACCCCGGCAAATCGCGTTTCCAGGACATCGGCCGCTTCCGTTGCGCCCGGCAAGGCCAGCACCAAGCCCGGGAAATTCAGCCGCTCTTTCCAAACTTCGGGGGTTTGTGTGCTCTTGATGAGCAGAACCGTGTGTTCGCCGACCCCCGCGAGCACCCCGGCCGCGGGGATGGCCACCAGGGTGTCGTCGGCCACAAACACCAGATCAGGGCGGCGGATGACGCCCCGCTCATGGATGGCGCTCCGGGCGGCGCGTACATAGGCGAAGATGGGCGCGCCCCGGCGTTCCGCGCCGTAGCGGGGGGCGTCCTGGACTTCAAATCCGGCCAGAAAAAAGGCGGTGCCCAAAATGCGGCCCGCAGTCTTCATACCCTGGCCGCCGCGGCCGTGAAAACGCAGGCGATACATGAGGTTTTGTCCTGAAAGGTATTTCTGGGGGGAGGGCTGGGGGAGCGGCGGCTCCCCCACCCTCCCCTGGCCCCCTCCCCCACAACATCCATGAACGAGCGTCAGAAAATCGACCAGCGCTTCCCGGCCATGGCTTTTTTCACCCGCTTAACCGCCAGGGCCACGGCCGCTTCCCGGGGAAGAATTTTTTTGGTCTTGGACTCATCGAGCACGACCCGGGTATTGTGGCAGACTTTTTCGGCAATGGCCGGGAAGACCGCGGCCTGGCAAGCTCTCTGGTATTCCATGGCCGCGCAGATCACCCCGCCGGCGTTGGCAATGAAATCCGGGACGCACAGGACGCCCTGGTCATGGAGAATCCGCTCGGCGCCCAGGGTTAAGGGGATATTGGCCCCCTGGACCACCAGCTTGGCCCGGAGCCGGTGCACGTTGTCCTCATTGATCACATCCGGGCGGGCCGCGGGGATGAAGATGTCGCAGTCGAAGTCGATGGCCGCCTCCCGGTCGAAGCGCTCGCCTTGGGGATGATCGGCCACGCTTTTGCCTTCTTCCTTCAACCGGATGAGTTCCTCCACTTTGAGGCCCTGCGGGTGGTACAGCGCGCCCTGGGAGTCGGCCACGCCCACCAGGACGGCGTTTTTGGCGGCCAGGAACCGGGCCGCGTGCTTGCCCACCGCGCCGAACCCCTGAATCACCACCCGGGCCTTTTCCAGCTTGAAGTCGCAGAAATAGCCGCAATATTGCAGGGCCACCTCGGTGACCAGGCTGAGGCCCCAGCCGGTGGCGCCGATTTCGTCCAGGGGAATGCCGCCCAGTTCCGCAGGCAGGCCCACCACCCGGCCGATTTCGTCCTTGATCCAGGCCATGCACTCCTCGTCGGTGCCCATGTCCGGGGCGAAGATGTACTCCTGTTCGCTCCGCAACGAGCAGGCCAGGGCCCGGAGCAGGCGCTCCTTGTCGGCCTTGGGCATCCTGGGGTCGCCCACCACGGCCACTTTGCCGCCGCCGTGGGCCAGGCCGGCCGCGGCATTTTTCAGGGTCATGGCCCGGGCCAGCCGGAAGCACTCCCCGGTGGTGACCTCCGGGGCCAGGCGCACCCCGCCCAGGGCCGGCCCGCAGGCCACATTGTCCACCACCAGCACCGCCTGCAGATTGATCTTTGGTTCATAAATATGGATGATTTTGGCGGGCCCCAGGTCATCGGCAAACTGGGAAATCTGTTTCACGGCTGACCTCCAATACCCTTGAGATCATTGTAGGGCAATTCACCGGGAGAGAGAATGGAAAAGCTAGGCGCGGGGCAGGTTTCTGATCGATTAGCCGGCGCCACTGATTCCAGGAGGATAAGATCGCAGGCTGAAGCCTGCGGCTACATTCTTTGCCTTTTGGGAAATTGAGGGCTTAAAACCTTAAAATTCTACCCTTGTCGTTAAACTGGTGTGAGCGGAATGATGGCGATGGGACGCCGGGCAATAAAGCGCCGACAAAGAAGCACGCCCCCTTTCAGGCGGCTGGCTACATCATGAAAAAAACGAGATAGAATGACGCCAGCACTATGGTGATCAGCATGGGCACAAAGCAGGCCTTCATATAATAAAGAAAGGAAATGTGATACCCGGCCTTTTCCGCCAGACCCACGGTGACCACGTTGGCCGAGGCCCCGATCATGGTGCCGTTGCCCCCGAAACAGGCCCCCAGGGCCAGCGCCCACCAGAGAATGCCGCTCTCCGCGCCGGGAATGGATTCATTCAGGAAGGCGATGATGGGCAGCATGGTGGCGGTGAAGGGAATATTGTCAATGGCCGCGGACGCGAGAGCCGACACCCACAGGACCATGAGCACCGCCACCAGGAGGGAACCCCGGGAAACATCCGCCACCCATTCGGCGATGACCTGGATCAGGCCGGTTTCTTCGGCCCCGGCCACCACGATGAACAGGGCCATGAAAAAGATCAGGGTGGGCCATTCCACTTCGTGTTCCAGCATTTCCACAATATCGCCCCGGGCGAGCACCAACAGCAGCATGGCGCCCATGAGCGCGGCGATGGAGGGCTCCATGTGGAGGACGCCATGGATGATGAACAGGAAAATAATGAAAGCTAAAGCCGCGAGAGAAAGGATAAGTAATTTTTTATCGGTGATGCGGTATTCGTTCTTCAAATACGCAATAGTGAGATTGACATCTTGCACCTCGGCCTTCAGATAAGATTTCTTGTACCAGTAAATATAATAAATCAAAGTGAAAATCATGCTGATAACAACGGGCCAGAAAAGATTAATTACGAAATCTGTAAAACTCAGGTTGGCGTAGGAACCGATGATGATGTTGGGCGGATCGCCGATCAGGGTGGAGGTCCCTCCCACGTTGGAGGCGAACACTTCGGGGATCAGCAGGGAAATAGGGTTAATTTTGAGGGTGACGGCGATTTGAATGGTGACCGGGATCATCAACAACATGGTGGTGACGTTGTCCAAAAAGGCCGAAGCCACCGCAGTGATGACCATCAGGATGGCGGACAGGATAAAGACATTGCCCCGGGCCAGGGCGTAGGATTTATAGGCCAGCCACTGAAACAGGCCGGTTTTTTTGAGGATGCCCACCACGATCATCATGCCCATAAGCAGGAAGATGACATTCATGTCCATGGCAGCCATGGCGTCTTCGAAGGATAAGATGAAATAATTTTTGTTAAAGGTGCCCAGGGTATAGGTGATGAACAGGATGAAGGCGGCGCCCAGCAGGGCCGCCAGGGTGCGGTGCATCAGTTCCGCGGCGATGATCACGTAAACCAGCAGCAGGACCGCGGCCGCCAGCCAAAAGGCCGGGGTGATGCGGCGCTTCATGGTGAGTTCGGCCTGGGCCTGAAAAAGGCTCGTGCCCTGGGTATCGACGCCCACCGGAACGACCGTGACCGGGGTGGGGGCGATGTCCTTCCAGGCGCTCTTGGCGGCTTTGACTTCCAGGCCTGCTTCGGTCAGCGAGCCTGAAGGGAGCAAAAAGACCGCCAGAAAATTCCCCTGGCTGCCCGTAATGATGCCTTCCTCTTTGCCCTCGGGCTTGAGATGCCGGCCGCCCAGCAGTACCTCCACCTCCACCTCTTTGACCCCTTTGCCCTGCAGATTCTTGATGGCGCCGGCCAGGCTCAGGCGGTCCCGGGGGCCGGTCTCGGCGGCCGGGGCGGGGATTGACAGGCAAAGGCAAAGGACTGCGAAAACAGACAAAAAGCTCAGCGCCATCAAAGCTTTCCTGTTCATGTGAACTCCCAGTCAGGTATAATATGGTTGGGAAACAGGATTTTCCTGAAAATTTCCTGGAAAAGATAAAATACTTTTCTGGGGAAGGGGAGGAAAATCGGATTTTATACAGAATTCCAATAGGTTTCTCAAAAATGGGGCAATAATCCCTCGGGAGCCCCGGCCGCCTCGGCGCGGCGCCGCAACTGCAGGAAAATTTTAGGGGACGCGGCTCGGGCAGAACGTTCCCCGGGATAATCTCTAACGGGAAAGGAGACGGCAGCATGGTTCCGGCAAGAGGTTTGTGGTTATGGCCCCTGGTTTGCTTGATGGTTGTCCTGGCTATGGACCGGCCTGCGGCCCCGGCCGCTCCGGAGGCGGCGCTCTTAAGAGGGCAGCTGGTCTATGTGCCGGTTTATTCCCATGTGTATCATGGGGATCGAGAGATGAAAATTTTTCTGACCGACATTCTCAGCATCCGCAACACCGACCCCGCGCAACCCATAACCATAACCAGAGCGGATTATTATGACTCCGAGGGCAAGCTGGTTAAAAGTTATGTGACCACCCCGGTAACGCTCCAACCCATGGCCTCCACCCGGTTCATTGTCAGGGAGTCGGATGCCGGCGGGGGCTCGGGAGCCAACTTTCTGGTGCAGTGGCAGGCGGAGGCCGAGGTCAATGAACCCCTGATGGAAGGGGTGATGATCGGCACCGCAGGCCAACAAGGCATCTCGTTCACCTCCCGGGGCAAAGCCATTAAGCCGCACAAATGATTCAGCTGAGAATCTCCTCCCGGTGAGAGAGCTTCTGAATCTCCTGCTCTTTGAGAACCATCTTCTCCCCCCGCAGGAAATGCTCCACTATCTGGAGCAGTTGGCGGGCCGCAGTCAGGTTGGGGCGCAGGACATAGTCGGCCCCGGCCCGGTATAATTCCAGGGCCCGGGATGGACCTTCGGCGGTCACCACCACCTTGGCGTGGGGGCAGATGACCTTGATCTGGTCGATTAAGCGCAGGTTGCTGGTTCCCACCAGGATGTCATCGGTAATGGTGGAAATTACCAGCTTGGCCTCTTCGATGCCGGCATGGTGGAGGGTTTGCAAGTTGCTGATGTCGCCATAGACCACTTTGACGCCCCGAACCCTGAGCCCCGTGTACACCACCGGATTAAAATCCACCACCGCGATTTTGTCCTTGAACTCCGGGTGGGTCTCCTCGATTTCCGCCAAAAAGGCGCTGGCCACCCGGAAAAACCCCAACAGGGCGATATCCTTGGGGGCTTCCTGAGCATCCTCCGGGAGTTGGCTGCGCATCGTCCGAAAGCCCAGCTTTTCCACGATCCTGCTCAAAAAGCTTTGCAACTCATGGCTGGACTTGATCATATAGGTGGACGCGATGGAGGTGATGACGAATACAAAGACGATGAGGGTCATGACGTCCGGGCCGATATGCCGGTTTTCCGGCTTGACGCCGATGGCCGCGATGACCAGGGCGAATTCGCTCAGTTGGGACAGGTTGATGGAGGTGAGCAGGCTCACCCGGTTGCCGTTGCCCAGGCCATAAAGCAGGGGAAAAACCGAGAGAAAACGGGTGGCCATCAGGAAAACGGCCAGGATGACCGCCAGGAGCAAGAGCCCCAGGTTGTTCAGGGGATTGGGAATGACCATCCCTAAGGCCACAAAAAAGAGGGTGATGAAGAAGTCCCGGATATTAATGATTTTTCCCATAATATCCAGGTTATAAGGAAAGGTGGACAGGGCCACCCCGGCGATCAGGGCCCCCATTTCCAGGGACAGGCCCAAATAACTCGCAAAGCCGGCGATGAAAAAGCACCAGCCCAGGGAGGCCACCAGCAGCAGCTCCGGCAGCTTGGCGATTTTCCGGAACATGGCCGCCAGCAGGTATTTGCTCATCAGCAGGCTGATCACCACCAGGCCGAGGCCCTTGGCGAATGACAGGAGGATGATCAGGACCTGGGGGTCGCCCAGATTGGGCTGAACCCCCAACAGGACGATGGCCCAGAGATCCTGAAAGATCAGCACCCCGAGGGTGAAGCGCCCGGCCAGGGTATCCAGTTCGAATTTTTCATACAGGAGCTTGACCACGATGGTGGTGCTGCTCAAGGCCAGGCAGACGGCCAGATAGAGGGCGTCATAGGGGCCGCCGATGATCCTGATGCCGAGAATCTCATAATGGAACGGGGGGCTCCCGGTCAGACTCAGGCCGAGCAGCAGCAAGAACCCCAGACTCAGCGCGGCGCACAGCAAAAATTGACTGATGCCGGTAATCACCATGGAGCGGCCGGATTCCTTGATCTTTTTCAGATCCAATTCCAGGCCGATCATGAACAGCAGGAGAATCAAGCCGATCTCGGCGATGGTCCCGATGTCGTCTTTATCCCGGATAAAAGCAAAGCCGATGTTGGGCCCGATGGCCACCCCGGCGGCGATATAGGCCAGGATCAGGGGCTGCCGGAAGACCGTGCCGAGATAGGCCAGGACGGTGGCAGCCAGGATGCTGATGCTGATGCCGGAGAGCAGGGCATGTCCGTTGTTTGCATCAGCGGCCCATAGAGGAGATGGGTGCGCCAGGGTCAGGTACAAGACTATAAAAAATAATACTATGATTTGCCATTTTGAGGATATTTTTGATAATAGACAGTATCCTTTTTGGATATAATTGGGAGACGATTTGTCAGGTGAATTCATCCAAGCCTCCATGTAAATAAGGACATCGAGGAAGTCATATCTTGTTACTTGTTCTATTGTATTAAGTATCAGTAAAAATGATTACTTTATATAACCATATCAAACTGCGGGACCAGTATAACAAAAATGCGGAAAACGGGCAATGGTTTATCATTAATATAAGTTCGTGCCGAGCGAGGCCGTCCTGAAGTAACTGAGATGGGAGGTCAGGCCCCAGGGGCCCATTATTGCCGGGCTTGAGGGTCGGGCCGCAGACTCCCCGAGGCAAAGAATCCTGATCAGAAAATGAGCCTTATACCAAGGAGATGAGCATGAACGCCATGAACCGAGGATTCCTCCTGAGCGCCTTGATGGGAATATCCCTTTTGGGCATCGTGGGCCTGGCCGCGGGAGAAGTGAAGTTATCCAAAGGGCAAACCATGTATATACCCAGTTATTCAAATATCATCAGTGAATCGTATCGGATCGTTCTGCGAGCAAATTTAATCATCCATAACAGCGCCCCGAACCATTCAATCAATCTGATCAGGATAGACCATTATGACACCGAGGGCAAATTAGTGGGGAAATACCTTTCGGAGCCGATGAAACTCGGTCCTCTGGCGGCCCACCGGGTCATTATCAAGAAACCGGAGCGCGGCGATGAAGGGGCCGGGTCCAACTTCATCGTGCAATGGCAGGCCGAACAACCGGTGACCGAACCCATCATTGAGTGCGTCATGATAGGCGCATCCGGCACCCAGGGATATTCTTTCTCTTCCCAGGGGCGCGTCATTTCTGAGGACAAGGAGTAGGGGCGGGTTTAGCTGGGCCGCTTGTTATACGGTTTGCTGTTTTACCGTGAAAATCCCCCGTCCGTAGGGGCGGGTTTGAAACCCGCCCCTACGAGAAGATTTCCGGGGGTGGCCTTGGTGGCCATGATGGTTTCGGTAAAAATTAATAAAAATAATCAATATGTTGGGCGTTTCGTTGGTTGTATTTCAATGAGAAACTGGTAAAAAACAGTTTCGGGGTGAGCCAGGGGTGTATTGCCGGCAAAAAACAGCGGGTTAGGCCGCGCTGGCGGCCCAACCCGCTGGTTTTTTTCGGGGGAATGAAGAGCAGGGGAGGGGGGCAAGAAGGTGCGACTCTAAGCCTCCTTCCCCCACCAACCGCTTCCCTTGGGCTTCTTAGTACATCCCGCCCATGCCGCCGCCCGGAGGCATGGCCGGCATGGGTTCTTCCTTCTTGGGTTTCTCGGCTATCATGGCCTCGGTGGTGATCAACAGGCTGGCCACGGACGCGGCGTTCTGGAGGGCGAAA
Organism: Desulfobaccales bacterium; assembly: GCA_041740935.1. Classification (GTDB taxonomy): domain Bacteria; phylum Desulfobacterota; class Desulfobaccia; order Desulfobaccales; family 0-14-0-80-60-11; genus JBGSLA01. The sequence continues at coordinate 17,176 of JBGSLA010000078.1, forward strand.
CGCACCACCTTGGTGGGGTCGATGACGCCCGCCACCATCAGGTCCTCATAGGTGCCGGTTTCGGCGTTGAAGCCGTGGGCGCCCTTCTGGTTTTTGACGTGCTCGGCCACCACGGAGCCTTCGAAGCCGGCGTTATTGGCGATCTGGCGGATGGGCTCTTCCACCGCCCGTTTGATGATGTTGGAGCCCAACTGCTCGTCGTGGATCTCGAATTTGGTTTCGTCCAGGACCGGGAGGCAGCGCAGCAGGGCCACGCCGCCGCCGGGCACGATGCCCTCTTCCACCGCCGCCCGGGTGGCGTTCAAGGCATCTTCGACCCGGGCCTTTTTCTCCTTCATTTCGATCTCGGTGGCCGCGCCCACCCGGATGACCGCGACGCCGCCCACCAGCTTGGCCAGGCGCTCCTGGAGCTTTTCCCGGTCATAGTCACTGGTGGTCTCCTCAATCTGAGCCCGGATCTGCTTGACCCGGCCCTCGATGTCCGAACGCTCGCCGGCGCCGTCGATGATAGTGGTATTGTCCCGGTCGATGTTGATCTTGCGGCAGGAACCCAGTTCCTTGACGGTGACGTTTTCCAGCTTCCAGCCCATGTCCTCGCTGATGACCTGGCCGCCGGTGAGGATGGCGATGTCCTCCATCATGGCCTTGCGCCGGTCGCCGAAGCCGGGGGCCTTGACCGCGGCCACCTGCAGGGTGCCCCGCAGCTTGTTCACCACCAGGGTGGCCAGGGCCTCGCCCTCCACATCCTCGGCCACGATCAGCAAGGGTTTCCCCATCTTGGCGATCTGCTCTAAGAGGGGCAGCGGGTCCTTCATGGCGCTGATCTTTTTTTCATGGACCAGAATGTAGGGCTCTTCCAGGCTCACTTCCATCTTCTCAGGGTTAGTGACAAAATAGGGGGAGCTATAGCCCCGATCGAACTGCATGCCTTCCACCACTTCCAGGGTGGTCTCCATGCTCTTGGCTTCTTCCACCGTGATGACGCCCTCTTTGCCCACCTTGCTCATGGCGTCGGCGATGATATTGCCGATGGAAGCGTCGTTATTGGCGGAGATGGTGCCGACCTGGGCGATTTCCTTCTGGTCCTTGGTGGGTTTGCTGATCTTGTGGAGTTCATCCACTACCAGGGTCACGGCCCGGTCGATGCCCCTTTTGAGGGCCATGGGGTTGGTGCCGGCGGCTACCAGACGGGCGCCTTCCCGGTAGATGGCCTGGGCCAAAATGGTGGCCGTGGTGGTGCCGTCGCCGGCCACGTCCGAGGTTTTGGAGGCTACTTCCCGGACCATCTGGGCCCCCATATTCTCAAACTTGTCCTCAAGTTCAATCTCTTTGGCCACGGTGACGCCATCTTTGGTGATGGCCGGGGCGCCGAAGGACTTCTCCAGGATGACATTTCTGCCTTTGGGGCCAAGGGTTACCTTGACCGCGTCGGCCAGGGTGTTGACACCCATGAGCATGGCCTCCCGGGCCTTGTGGTCATATTTAATCTCTTTCGCAGACATGACTTACGAATCCTCCTTTAGAATTTTCCTGGGAAAATGTCGGATGTGAGCTGCAGATGAAAGCTTAATCTTCGATGACGCCGAGGATGTCATCTTCCCGCATCATCAGATACTCTTCGCCTTCGATCTTGATTTCGCTGCCGGCGTAGCGGCCGAAAAGGATGCGGTCGCCGGCTTGGACATTTAAGGGAACCCGGTTGCCCTGGTCATTCACCTTGCCGGGGCCGGCGGCAATGACTTTGCCCTCCACCGGCTTTTCCTTGGCGGTGTCGGGGATGAAGATGCCTCCTTTGGTGACCTGCATTTCTTCAAGCCGTTTCACCAGAACGCGATCGTTCAACGGTTTGACTTTCATGGAAAAAACCTCCTTGGAGCTGAAACAGAATAGAAAACTATTGTATCAGCACTCATCGTCGGTGAGTGCTAATAGATTTTTAGACATTCTCCAGAGAAAAATCAAGAGGCTGGGTCATTTTTTTGGAAAAAATCTCAGGAGGAGCTGGTCGGGGACATCGCCGCCCTGAGGCCGGCGAACCGCTCAAACTCAGGAACTGCCCGGCCGGGGGCCGGCCGCAGTGCGCACGGCAGGGGTTTTTTTTCGGGGTGTGGATTTTTTGGTGGAGGTGGCCGATGCGGAGGCCTTCGGAGGGGCGGCGCCCTTAGCCGCGGTCTTGGTTTTCTTGTCCTTTAAGGAACTCTGGTTGGCATCCTTTTTCTTGCTGTCTTTTTTCTTGGATTTTTTGGCCGCGGCCGGGGCCCCTTTTTTGCTTGACTTGTCTTTAGAGGCGGCGAGGGAAGTCTTGGCTGCCTGGGAGGTTTTCCCCCCGCCCAGAATGGAGCCCGTCTGGACCTCAGGCTTCGCCGCTTTGTTGGACTCGGCTTTTCCTTTGGCTACCTGGGTCTTCGGAGGGCTGGGGGTTTTGGCGGACTGGGCCGTCCGGGAGGCAGCCTTGCCCGTCGCCCGGCTGGATTTTACCTCCTTGCTGCTACTGTTATTGCTGCTGCTGCCGGCGGCCTCCTTCCCGGGAGAACGGCGCGCATACGAGATGCTGGCGGTTTGCACCGGGGCGCTGGCCACAGCCGACGCCTCGATCCTGGCATGCTGAATGTGCCTGGCGAACATCTCTTTGGCTTGTTTCGGGATATTCAACACATACTGGGGCTGGTCCGGCGGCGTCATGCCCCGGCGCAGTTCCGGGTTCAGCATTTCAATTTCTTCCACGGGCACGTTGCAGGCCAGGGACGCGGCCCGGATGGAAGTGGGCTCGGTCACCTTGACGGTTTCGTATTGCAGGGACGGCAGATATGGGACTTTGGTAAAGCCGAATTTTTTCGGATTTTTGGCGATGATGGTGGCCGCGATCATCTGGGGCACATAATTCTTCGTCTCGGTGGGCAGACGCTGATTGTCGGACAGTTCCCAGAAATTTTTATGATTGCTGGACTGAATCTCCCGCTGCACCCGTCCTTCCCCGCAGTTGTAGCTGGCCGCGGCCAGATACCAGGAACCGAATTGTTTGTATAAATCCAGCAGATACTTGGCGGCCGCGTGGGTGGCTTTCACCGGGTCCCGGCGCTCGTCCACGTAATTGTTGATGGCCAGGCCATAGCGCCGGCCGGTGCCCTGGATGAATTGCCACATGCCGCCGGCGTGGGCGTGGGAATAGGCGTAGGGGTTAAAGCCGCTTTCGATCATGGCGATGTAGGCCAGGTCTTCGGGCAGGCCGTATTCCTGAAAAATCTCCCGGATCAAGGGCAGATAGCGGGTGGAGCGGGACAGGTATTTGCTGATGACCCCCTTGCGTTCGGTGCTGAAATACACCAGGTAGGCCTTGACCTGCTTGTTGATGGGCACCGGCATGTCGATTTTGAGGGCCTGGTCCCATTTTTTCAACTCGGCCTCGAGGGCCGCATCTTCTTTTTTGAGGCCGCTTTTGGCCAGGAGTTCTTCCAGGCGCTTTTCGCTCAGCTGCTCAGTCAGCGGTTCTTCCTTTTCAACAACGGCCTCTTCTTGGGCATAATCCTGAGGCGGGCCCGGCGGCGGGGCCAGCTTGGCCTTTTTGCCGCCGCAGCCGGTGAGCAGCGCGCAGATCAAGAATATACCTATCCACCAGGAGATCATAGTCAGGTCCCTTATGGATGTGGCGTCTTGGGTGGTGATATGTGACATCCAGGACCCAGAGGTCCTCGCCTCCCCCATGAGACGTGTCCAGAGCTTACACGGTAGCAGAGAAATGTTGAAAAAATCAAGCAAAAAATGGCAGCACCCTTGAATATTCCCCGGCAGGCGGCATGGTCGCCCCGGTTAACAAGCCGATTATACTAAGGAAATTGATCTGATGGCTTGGCAGCTGTCAGGGGCCGGCGGGTGGGTGGGGCTGTCAAGGAAAATGCCTGAAGGACTCCGGGGATGTAGTATATTTAAAAGTATCGCACGACAGCAAGGGGCTTTCCCTGAATCGTTATTCCCGAAAGCTCCGGCAAAACCGTTTTTCTGGTCTCCTTGAACGAAAAAGGAGGGTTTAAAGGTCATGAGGCCCCGTTTGGCATCCGGTCAGATGTTGGTGGCCGTGGTTCTCTGGGTTGCGGCCATCGGGGGCCGCCTTATGGGGGCGGAGCCCTTCACCTCCTGGCTCTATTTTTTCGCCTGGTGGCCCTTGCTGCTGTTCCTGGACGGGCTGCTGGCGCGTCTCACCGGCGCCTCCCTCATCCGGCAGCGGCCCCGGGAGTTTGTGCGGATGCTCTGGTTTTCGGTGACAGTGTGGCTGAGCTTCGAGGTCTTCAATCTGTGGCTGCTGAACTGGCGCTATGCGGGGATGGAGCCCCGGCTGTGGCTGCGCTGGCCGGGCTATGCCCTGGCCTTCGCCACGGTGCTCCCCGGGGTGCTGCTCACTGCCCGGGTGCTGACGGCCCTGGGCGTGGGCGCCCATCTTCAGGAAACGCCCCGGGATTGGGGGAACTGGCAACCTCTTTTTTTATTAATAGGGGTCGCCTGCCTTATTCTGCCGTTTCTGGCCCCGAACTATGCTTTCCCCCTCATCTGGCTGGCCTTCATTTTTCTGCTGGACCCGCTCCTCGACCTGATGACCGGCGACTCCCTTACCCGCCGATTTCTGGTCGGGGACAGACAGCGGCACCTGTGCCTGCTGCTGGCGGGCCTCTTGTGCGGCCTCTGGTGGGAAATGTGGAACTTTCCCAGCCCCGCCCGATGGGTCTATACCCTGCCGGTGCTCAATTTCGGCAAGATCTTTGAAATGCCCCTTCTGGGCTACCTGGGCTTTTTGCCCTTTGCTTTGGAATGCTGGGTGATGTTTGAGTTTTTGAAGGCGACGGAAAAACGCCTGTCCGGGCCGCAACGGCGCCTCTTCTACCTGGCCCAGGCGGCCTTCTGGCTGGTCATGTTCCGGGCTTTGGACGTACGGACAGTCATATCCTTTCAATAATGGGCGGTATGGGCCCACCCGTAGAGCCTAAAAATTTCTCTGGGGGGAGGGGGCAGGGGCCCACCGGCCCCGGTAGCACGGGCTTCCAGCCCGTGGGAACCCCCCTCCCCCACAACAAATCCTTCAGGACAATAATGCCCGTCAACTCACAGAAAACCGAAAACCGAAAACCGAAAACCCTCTACCCGGTCAGTCTGGGCTGCCCCAAAAACCTGGTGGACACCGAGATCATACTGGGGGGCCTGGCCCGCCGGGGCTGGCAGGTGGTCGAAGCCCCCGGGGAGGCCGGGGTGCTGCTGGTCAACACCTGCGCCTTCATTGCGCCGGCCGCCCAGGAAGCGGTGGATACCATCCTGGAGTTGGTCCGCCACAAGGAAGCCGATCCCGCCAAACGGCTGGTGGTGGCCGGCTGCCTGGTGTCCCGTTACGGAGAAAAGTTGCTGCCGCCTTTGCCGGAAGTGGACCTTTTCGTGGGGGTGGATGATTTTCCCCGGCTGCCCGAGCTGCTGGAGGGATTGGCCGCGGCCGCCGGCCCGCGTCTGGCCAATCAGGCAGGCCGCTTTGATTACGCCGCTCCCCAGCCCCGCTTCCCGGCCACGCCCCGGCACCTGGCCTACCTCAAAATCGCCGAGGGCTGCAGCCACGGGTGCACCTTTTGCACCATTCCGGCCATCCGGGGTCCCCTGCGCAGCCGGCCCCTGGCCACCCTGATCGCCGAGGCCGGACAGCTGGCCGCAACCGGGGTCCGGGAGCTCAATCTCATCGCCCAGGACACCACCGCCTACGGCCGGGATTGGGGCGGGCGGCCGGGGCTGGCGGACCTTCTGGGGGAGCTGGCCGCGCTCCCCGGCTTCACCTGGATCCGCCTTTTATACACCCACCCGGCCCACCTGACCGGGGACCTGATGGAGGCCATGGCCGCTCTTCCCGGGGTGGCGCCCTACCTGGATGTGCCCATCCAGCATGGCCATGACGACCTGCTGCGGCGCATGGGGCGGCGCTATACCAGGGATTACCTGCTGGACCGGTTCGCGCGGCTCCGGGCGGCCATCCCCGGGGTGGCGCTGCGCACCACGGTCATGGTGGGTTTTCCGGGGGAGACTGAAGAGCATTTCGCCGCGCTGGTGGACCTGGTGGAAACGGTGCGCTTCGAGCACCTGGGAATTTTCCTCTTTTCCCCGGAAGAAGGCACCCCGGCCGCGTCCTTCGGCGACCCCGTGCCCCGGCGCACCGCCCAGGCCCGGGTCCGGCGCCTCAAGACCCTCCAGGCCCGCCTGGTCAGGCAAAGGCTCAAAGCCCTGGTGGGCACCGTGCAGCCGGTGCTGGTGGAGGGGCTGAGCCCGGAGAGCGAATTTCTCCTCTCCGGCCGGATGATCACCCAGGCCCCGGATATCGACGGGCAGGTGTATATCACCGCGGGGCAGGGGAGGGTAGGGGAAGTCCAGCCGGTGCGCATCACGAGGGCCCTGCCCTTTGACCTGGTGGGGGAGATTGTGGAGGTAAAGTGATCAGTAATCAGTGATCAGTAACCAGTAACCAGTAACCAGTAACCAGTTATCAGTGATCAGTTTGCAGTGATTAATGATCAGTGGTCAGACCTGTAGACCTGTAGGGCGGGCACCGCCCGCCGTTATAAGCTATAAGCTATAAGCTATAAGCTATAAAGGCTCTTGCAAAAGTGGCTCATTTTGTCATCCCAAACGATGTGAAGGATCTCAAGCTTATGAAAATACGAGATTCTTCGCTTCGCTCAGAATGACCATGCCTCTCTCTGGGGAATTTTGCCTGAGGCTCTTTAGGCTTTGGGTTTTGGACCCTGGACCCTGGACCCTGGACTCTGGACTCTGGACTCTGGACTTTGGACCTTGGACCTTCCTGGATATTTCCTAACTTTATAACCCTAACTTACCCCTTGACGGCCAACAGGCGCAGTTCGGTGAGTTCCTCCACGGCGTAGCGCACCCCCTCCCGGCCCAGGCCAGAGGCCTTGACGCCGCCGTAGGGCATGTGGTCCAGGCGGAACACCGGCCCGTCGTTGATGATCACCCCGCCCACCTCGAGGGTCTCAAAGGCCCGCCAGGCATGGGACAGGGTGTTGGTGAAGACCCCGGCCTGGAGGCCGTACACCGAGTCGTTGGCCATCTCCAGGGCTTCATTAAAATCCTGGAAGGGGGTCAGGGTCGCCACCGGCCCGAAAATTTCCTCCCGCCAGACCTTCATCTCCCGGCTGACCTCGGTCAGGACCGTGGGGGGCATGAGATTGCCCTCCCCCAGGCCGCCGGTCGTGAGGCGGGCGCCGCCGGCCAGGGCTTCCGTCACCCACTCCCGCACCCGGGCCGCCGCAACGGCGTCGATGAAAGGCCCCACCACGGTGTTCTCCCGGGCCGGGTCGCCGAACGCGATCTCCCGGGCGATGGTGTCCAGGAAAATCTGGGCAAACTCGTCATAAACTTTATGGTGCACCAGAATGCGCTGCACCGCGATGCACACCTGCCCGGCGTGGGCAAAGGCCCCCACCGCGGTGCGCCGCGCCGCCTGGACAAGATCGGCGTCGGCGTCGATGAGGCAGGCGGCGTTGCCGCCCAACTCCAGGATCACTTTCTTGCGGCCGGCCTGGGTCTTAAGGTGCCAGCCCACCGCGGCGCTGCCGGTGAAGGAGAGCACCTTGAGACGGTCGTCAGCCACGGCCCGCTCCGCCAGGTCCGCCCGACTGGGGAGCACCTGCAGGCCTCCCGGTGGCCCCCCCGCCTCTTCGTACACTTCGGCCAGCATCAGGGCGGTGAGCGGCGTGGCCGAAGCCGGCTTGACGATGATGGGGTTCCCCGCGGCCAGGGCCGGGCCCACCTTGTGGGCCACCAGATTAAAGGGAAAGTTGAACGGCGCGATGCCCAGGACCGGCCCCACCGGGAAGCGCCGGGTGAGGCCCCAGCGCCCCTTACTGGCCTGGGTGAGGTCCAGGGGCAAAACTTCGCCCCCGATACGGCCGGCCTCCTCGGCCGACAGGGTCAGGGTGGCCGCGCCCCGGGCCATTTCCCCCCGGGCATACACCAGGGGCTTCCCTCCTTCGGCCACGATGGTGCGGACGAACTCGTCCCGCCGGGCCTTGACCCCCGCGGCCAGGGCCTCGAGGAGCTGGCGCCGCTCCTGGCTGGACCATTTTTTTAGGACCAGCGCCGCCTTCTGGGCCGCGGCGATGGCCTGCTCCCACTCCTGGGGCCCCGCGAGCGACACCTCCCCCACCACCTCCCCGGACCAGGGGGAGCGCACGGGGAGGCTGTTTGGTGTTTCAACCCAATTTCCGGCTACATAGGATTTTCTCACCATAAAGAACACTTCCAAAGATATGATTGTATTATCAACGGGTTAAATATATTTGGTTTCCTCTAACCCAACCGCAATAGAGTCTTACTTCTTGTTTCTCTCCAACAAAAACCAGCTGCCCAGGTTCGGCATCTAATCCAAAGAGATGCAAAAAACCCCGATAATCTTCAAACCACAGATCGTCTTTACTAAAAGAGTGGACGATCATAATGGCTTTTTTGGCACCAAAGCGTTTTGCTTCGATCAGCGCCGAGGCCGTCCGATGCAGCAGTTGGTATCGGATAGTCCGGGGAATGTGGGGCAATCCCAATTGCATTTGTAAAAAGTCAAGCCGCTGATTTTTTCCAGGTGAGGCTTCCGACAACCATTTCTCTAACGTCTCTCCAAAAGGTTCCGAGACCTTTCCTTCAATCATCATAGTAACCAGGCTATCTTCAGTTCTAGCCAGCACAAAGAGATCGTTTTGCGAAGGCCGGGAACCACCCGGGAGACTCACACGCCATTCTGGAAACGCCAGGAGATATTTGATTGTGCGGCAGTCCCGATCTTCTGCCTCCTGAAATAATGTCAGGATTTCTGGTGGAAAGGCTTCGGCTTCTTCCCAGCAGTGTGCCAGTGTTTTAGCTGAGTATTCACTGCGCCAGTGCTTGGGATCTGCCAGGAATTCCCGCCAACTGTCCGGCCCAGTAGTGGGAATAAATATTGCCCCCATTGTTTTTTCTCCTTTACTATTTGAAGCCATGGCAGGCACTGCCCGCCAATAAAAGAAATGGTGGGCGGAGCCCACCCTACATTATACAGCACAGGCAGGATGCCTGTAGTCCCGCTGACGTGGGGTTGGGGAGGGGGTGTGGGGGAAGGGCAGGGGCATCAGGTCCCTGGCCCCTCCCCCACAAAAGTCGCCCATTCCGGCCTCTCCCCTACTCCCCCCGGGCCAGGTTCAAGGCGCCGCCCAGGGCGAGCATTTGCCGCTGGCGCGGGGAGAGGTCAGCCTTGACCCAGATTTCCCGTTCTCTGGCGCCTCCCGGACCCAGGATGTACAGGGGCAGGCGCTCGTCGTCCCGGAGGAGGCGCTGCCGCACCTCGGGAAGCTCCAGGACCTGGTCTTCCTGAAGATGGTGATAATCCTCGGGGTCTTCAAAGGTGAGGGGCAGGATGCCGAAGTTGATCAGGTTGGCCAGATGGATGCGGGCGAAGCTTTGCACCAGCTTCAGCCGGACGCCCAGATAGCGCGGGGCCAGCGCCGCGTGCTCCCGGGAAGAGCCCTGGCCGTAGTTTTCCCCGCCTACCACGGCGCCTTCCTTGAGGACCTTGTCCTCTTCCCACACCAGGGCCGCCTGTTCCTGCACCCGTTGGAAAAAATTGGGGTCAAGCCGGGAAAAGGCGAACCGGCTGATGGCCGGAAGATTGCTTCTCAGCGGTAGAATCTGGCTCCCCGCGGGCAGAATATCGTCGGTGGTGACGTTGTCCCCGGCCTTGAGCCAGATTTTCCCCCGCCAGGTGTCGGGAAGGGGCGTGAGTTGGGGAAAAGGCACGATGTTGGGCCCCCGGACCACCTCCCCGGCCTCCCCCGGAGCAGGCGGGCCGGCCAGGTGGCGGCCGTTCACCAGAAAATAGCGGGGCTGGGTGAGGCGGGGATAGGTCCCCAGACGCCGGGGATCGGCGATTTCCCCGAAAACGGCCGCGGCCACTGCGGTCTCCGGGGTGGCCAGATAGACCTGATCGTCCTTGGTGCCGCTGCGGCCCGGGAAGTTCCTATTTGAGGTGCGAAGCGACACGCCGCCGGAACGGGGGGCCTGGCCCACGCCGTTGCAGAACCCGCAGGCGGTTTCCACCAGACGCGCGCCGGCGGCCAGAATGTCGGCCAGGGCGCCGCATTTT
>JBGSLA010000079.1:0-19396 GCA_041740935.1 Desulfobaccales bacterium
CATCGACATGGAGCAGACCATGACCGATCTCCAGGCCGACTGGCAGGCCCTGGGGCTGCCCAACCTGACGGCCCGCATCGGCCTCCACACCGGCCCGGTGGTGGCCGGCAATGTGGGCTCCCGGGACCGCTTCAACTACACGGTCCTGGGGGACACCGTCAATCTGGCCTCCCGCCTGGAGGGCGTGAATAAGGCCTACGGCACCCGGATTCTGTTGAGCGAAGAAACCGCCGGCAAGGTGAAAGACCGCCTGTTGGTGCGGGAGCTTGATTCGGTGCAGGTGAAGGGCCGGGGCCAGCCGGTGACCGTTTATGAATTGGTGGGACTGTATCCCCCCGAGGGCGTCCCCGCCTGGATGGAACATTTCGCCGCGGGTCTGGAGGCCTACCGCCGGCGGCAATGGGAGGAGGCCTCCCAGGCCTTCTGGGAAGCGTTGAACCTCAATCCCGGGGACCGCCCGGCGCAGGTCTTTCTGGGGCGCTGCCGGTTCTTTGCGGTGGCGCCGCCCCCTTCTGAGTGGCAGGGGGTTTATATCCTCGAGTCCAAGTAGCCCGCCCTTCTGTTTCGTTTAGACCCTTAAAAAAATTTCCGGTCAATGGCAAATTTTGGTGGAATCCCCCGTTTTATCTGCACTCTGGCATAGTATTTGCTGCTTAAATAGGCAAAGGAAGCCTGACCGAAGACTCCCTCCCGGGGAAGGAAGACCATGGCGCCACAATTATTGGCCGACCTGAGAGACATCATGGGCGAGATTGCTGATTATGTCGCCCACCCCCTGGTTCTGGCGGCGCTGCTGCTGGCTATCTGGTTTTTATGGCGGCGGGCCTGGCGCTAGCTGCGCCCGTCGGAGGCCGCCCCATCTCACCTTGAAACCTTTGGAGAAATCACGGGGAACAGCCGCGACCGGCTGTATGGTGCTGGCAGGAAGCCTGCCCCTGCACTGCGCCCACTTTTCAGGGCAGCTCCTCATGGGCCTGCGGCCCACCCGCAAAGCATGAAAAGATTTTCTGGGGGGAGGGGGCAGGGGCCCGCCGACCCCGGTAGCACGGGCTTCCAGCCCGTGGGAACCCCCCTCCCCTATAAAAGACTTTTCAGAACAGATCAGAGCGTAGGGCGGGAAAGCGGAGCGCATCCCGCCTTTGGGAATCCCCGCGGCACAGGTGTCCGTATTTATGTTTCCCGCGATTTTTCAGAACGACAGTTCGTGGGAGCAGGGCCGCCTCACGTGGACTTTTTAAAACAGGCACGGGTTCTTTGGAAAATTTCAGCGGTCGCCCGTGCCTGCGGGCTCGTCCGGCCCCGCCACATTTTCCTGGAACCATTGCCAGGTTTTTTGAAGGCCGGTCAGCAAATCCGTGGTGGGGTGGAAATCCAGATATTTCCCGGCCCGGGCGATACTGACAAAATTGCGCCGCACCTCCCCGACCCGCTCCGGGGCATAGTGCACGGGCGGAAACCGGCTGTCCCCCACCACCTGCCGCATCAGGTCCACCACCGCCTTGACGCTGGTCTCCCGCCCGGTGCCCAATTGCATGGGCCGGCCGAACGGCAGGTCGGCCGTGAGGGCCCGCCCAATGGCCCGGCAGAGGTCCTCCACGTAGAGGAAATCCCGGGTCTGCTCCCCGTCCCCGAAAATGGTCAGCTCCCGGCCGGTCTGAATGCGGCGGAAAAATTCGGCGATGACGCTCCCCTTGTGGTAGGAAAACGGCCCGTAGATATTGGAAAACCGCAGGGGCACGGTCTTTAAGCCGTAGCTCCCCCAAAAGGCCGAACAATACCCTTCGCCGGCGAGCTTGCCGGCCCCGTAGGGGGACAGCGGCCGGGGCGGCAGGTCTTCGTGCACCGGGGGCTCGGCTTCGCCCACGATGGCCCCGCCGGTGGAAGCGAAGATGAAGCGCTCCACCTGATGGCGCACCGCGGCTTCGAGCAGGTTCAGGGTGCCGGCCACGTTCACCGACATATCGTCCCCGGGGTTTTCCACCGACTGCACCACCCCGGTGTGAGCCGCCAGGGCAACGACGATTCGGACGCCGGCCATGGCCTCATCCACCAGCCGGCGGTCCCGAATATCCCCCACCACCAACTCCACCGGCAGGGTGTTCACATCCTGGGCCCGGCCGCTGGAAAGATCATCCAGGACCCGGATGTGCGGCCCCAGCCCGGGGAAGGAGCGCAAAAGATTGGCGCCGATGAAGCCTGCGCCCCCGGTGATTAACATGCTTTTTTCCATAGTTTCACCTCGTTCCCAAGCTTTGCTTGGGAACGGTGAATTGTCTGTCCAAGCTCAGCTTGGACTCTAAATTTCGTTCCCAGGTGCAACTTGGGAACGAGAAGAAGTCGGGATGCGCTGCGCTTTCCCGCCCTACGATTCTGTGTCTTTTTTCTCGTTCCCAAGCTTTGCTGGGGAACGCCATTTCCCCCCAATCTCTGCTTGGTGACCTTCGAAAAAAATCAACCCCAGGTGACTTCAGGGAAAATCAAGGCCTTGTCGATGGCCTCCCGGTGTTGCAGAACGATCTGCAGCATGTCGATCAACACTTCTGCGGTTAAATAATGGGGCTCTAAGCCCAGACTCATGAGACCGGTGTGGGTCGGATTATAGTAATGCTCTTCGGCCTCCAGGCGGGGGTTGGGGATATTTTTAACCATGACCTCCAAACCCAGCTCTTTCCCGGCCTCCTTAACCCGGGCCGCCAAATCATTCACCGAAAAGGTCTCCACAAACTGATTGAACACCCGGTACTGCCCGGCCTCGGCCGGATGTCGCAGCGACAGCTCCACGCAAGAAATGGTGTCGATGATGTGGAGATACCCCCGGGTCTGGCCGCCCCGGCCATAGACCGTCAGGGGCACCCCGGCCGCGGCCTGCACCAGGAAGCGGTTAAGCACCGTGCCGAAGATGTCGTCGTAGTTGAAAATGGGTATAAGCCGCGGGTCCTGGCGGGACTCCTCGGTGTGGATGCCGTACACCGGCCCCTGGTTGAGGTCGGTGACCCGGATGCCCCACATGCGGCAGTAAAAATAGAGCATATCGCCGTCCTGCACCTTGGTGAGGTGATAGAGCGACCCCGGCGTCCTGGGGTACAAAAAGGTGTGGCTGCGGCCCTTGTGGCTCACCTCGAGATAGCCCTCTTCAATGTCGATATTGGGGGTGCCGTAGACCCCCATGGTGCCCAGCTTGACGATATGGCAATCGAGGTTGTGGGCTTTGACCGCGTGGATGACATTGGCCGTGGACACCAGGTTGTTGGTGAGGGTGAACACCGCCTCCCGATGGCCCCGCATGGAATAGGGCGCCGCGGGCTGCTCGGCATAGTGCACCACGGCCTCGGGCGCCAAGCTCTCGAACACCGACATCAGAAATGGATAATCACAGACATCGCCGATGTGCACCGCAATATGATGGCCGGAAAGCGCCTTCCACAGCGCCGCCCGCTGATGCAGATTGGGCACGGGGATTAAGGGCTCCCGGTTCAGTTCGGTGCAGGCCCGGCGCCTGAAATAGTTGTCCACCACGGCCACCTCAAAGCCCCGCCGGGAAAGACACATGGCCGTGGCCCACCCCAGATATCCATCACCGCCCAGGATCAAAACTCGCATACTTCCCTTCCCATTAAGCCCAAGATATTCAGAAATAACAAAGTTTTTGCCTGGCAGCTCCCTTCCCGTTTTTAGGACATTTCCCGGGGAGTGTCAAGCCTGTTAAAACTAACAGTAGGTGGAGAAAAAATTCCATTCTTAATTTTCCCTTTAGAATTCCCTGACCTCTCAATAATCTTTTTCTCCCCCCAAAACCAGCATATTCCCGATTGACATACGTGCAGAACCTGCTTAGGATGAAAATCCTGATAAAGCCAAACCCGCTGTGAGGCGGCGACGGAAAGCCACGGGTCTTAAAAGATAGCCGGTTGGTGGATATCCATTTTGGGAAAGGAGTAAAAATACATGAAGGCAATATGGGCATCATTATTGTTAATGATAATAGCATTTTCAAATCCTACACATGCCGCATCTATAGAATGGTCCTACAAAACGGCTGATAACATACGTTCATCTCCGGCCATTGGGGCTGACGGGACTATTTACGTTGGGTCTTTTGACAATTACCTCTATGCATTAAATCCTAATGGAACATTAAAATGGAAGTTTAATACAGGAGGGATAATTGAACAATCATCGCCAGTTATAGGGGGTAATGGGAATATTTATATTGGTTCTCGGGATGGTTATCTTTATTCAATAAACCCTGATGGTACAAAACAATGGTCATATTTTACAACTTCTGGAGCAACTATTGATTCAACCCCAGCTTTAGGCACAGATGGAACGATTTATTTCTCTTCATTAAAACCATTTGACCTCTCTTTTAATAACTTTTATGCACTTAATCCCGATGGAACATTAAAATGGTCAAAAGAAGGTGGTCATACCGGCGAGCGTGGTTTTCGGATTCCTGTTGTAGATTATGACAATACTGTGTATATAGCAGATGGCAACAAAGAATTTTATGCAATAAATCCAAACGGCTCAATAAAATGGGTTTCTCCTATAAATGGCAGTGTAGGCCATGCACAACCACCTGCAATAAAAGCCGACGGAACCATTTACCTTCCTTTAGGGACTTTATATCAAATAGAGCCTGATGGCACGACCAAAGACATTGGAAGTGCGGAATTTACTGCTGTGGTGGTTGGGTTAAACGGTAAAATATATGCTACTACTTCGAATGGATTAGTCTATATCATCGAGCCTGATGGGACTCAACAATATATTCCTCGACCATTTTCATACGCAAGCATACCGGGGACTCCTGTAATTGGTAAAGATGGAATGATTTATGTTGCTTATACTGATGGGAATGAAATGAAGTTATTTGCATATAACCAAGATGGAACAGTAGCGTGGACTATTCCGTTAAATTTTGACAATGCCAGTTCATCTTCACCCGTCATATCTGAGGATGGGATGTTGTATATTGGTAATGATAGCGATAGGTTGTACGCTATTCAGACAACTTCACTTGGACTGTCAGACAGTAACTGGCCAATGTTTCAAGCTAATCCTTTCCATACAGGCCGCTCTGCCGTTCCTCTCCCTGGAACCCTGCTCCTGCTTGGCTCCGGCCTCCTCGGTCTGGCGGGTTGGCGGAGGTTCAGGAAAAGTTAATCAGCCAATCCATTTCACGGACTAATCCAGGCAGGGTCAGCCATGGCCCTGCCTTTTTTGTGACTTGAAAAGAGTGCGATTCTCCCCTGAACATCTTTTTTACCAAAATATATTGACCACTTAGGTGCAAAAAAAAGGGGGCCGGCTCTGATGGCCAACCCCTTGGAATTTCTGGCGCGCCCGAGAGGATTCGAACCTCCGACACACGGATTCGTAGTCCGTTGCTCTATCCGGCTGAGCTACGGGCGCGTTTTTTTTATTTTTGATCAGGTGCTCGACGGGCCGGCGGTCCACCCCAAAGAGGGGAACAATGTGGCGCCGGCGCCCTCGCCGGCGATCGAACCGCCGAGGGCGGCGGTTCCACAAAAAACTTTCCAGGACAGGCTGAGCTTACCTGATTAAACTTTAAATTTACCTTCAATCCCAAAAAAGTCAACCGGCGGGAGGATAATCACGGTCCGCCGGACCCTTGCCTTTTCCGGGTCGATACCTCTTTATCATGAAATAAAACTTCTGAAACGCCCCACAGAGCCCTCCCCCCTTTTCTAAAGGGGGGCCAGGGAGGGATTTGGCTTAACCTCCTACAAATCCCCCTAAATCCCCCTTTAGTAAAGGGGGACTTGCAGGCTTCCCAGATAATGATCAACCGTCATGGCTGCCCAAGACTTTATAAGCCAGGACACGCCTGCGGTTCAGGCCTTTTTGGCGGCCAGGGCCAGCATCACGTAGGACCAGCCGCTGAAGATCATGTCGATGCCGATGAACAGGCCGATGATGAACAGCCCCGAGGTGGGCCATTGGCTCTTGATCAGGACACCCAGGATGAAGGTGATCACACCGCTCACGAATACCCAGCCCCAGTTGGGAAAGCGCATGGCCAGCGCGGTCACCGCCCGGATGATGCCGATCACCAGAAAATATATGGCCATGACCAGGGTAAGGACTATGGCGCCGGCGGCGGGGGAGCTCACCAGGTGAAAGCCCACCACCACGGCCAAAATGCCCACGATGAGGTGGAGGAAAAACCCGCCCCACTTGGGCTGCCAGAAGGACTGGATGGCCTCGATGGCGCCCATGGCGATGAGAAGCCAGCCGAAGAAAAGCACCGACAGCATGGTGGCCGCCACGTCATAGATGATGGCCAGGGTGCCGCCGATGATGAGCAGGATGCCCAGGGCCAGAAACCAACCCCGGTTTTTCTGAAAATCTTCCATACTGTAGCCGTAGAGCACGCCGAGTGGTTTGGCCTGATTGTTCATGCTGCTCCTCCTGGGAAGCCGGAATTTTTGTGCGACCTTGGAGGCCCCTTCCCCTCATCCCCGCTGGGAGGAAAGGCCTGGGGCCCGCCCCCTAACAATAAGCATCCATGACCATGATGCAAGGACGAAAACCAGATGGGGACCTCCGGGGAGTTCCTTTGGTCAACCGAAAATTTTTTAAAACACAGAGGCTCTTTCAAAAGCGGTTTAATTTGTCATCCTGAACGAAGTTAAGGATATCAACCTATTGGAAATACGAAATTCTTAGCTTCGCTCAGAATGACACACTCTATCCCCAAAGAATTTTACCAGAGCCTCACCAATATGGAATAAAGGAGGTGCCCTGGCCTGCAAAACCCAGCCGGGAGCGGCTGTGCTCTATGATGTTCCCGGAGATCGCAGCTCGGTACAAGGGGAAATATCCCCAAGCCCTGGTGCGGGCAAGCCGGGGATGGCCCCCGGCCCCGGCCTTACCTGGGGTTATTCCTCGTCCTGCCCTTTCTTGGACCTGATTTCCTGGCCCCCCACCTTGCCGGTGGATTTTTTCATCTCGAGACTTTTTTCCTGGCGTCCCCGGAAACTTTCTTCCGCGGCCTTTTCCTGCTGAGGTGCGGGCGCCGGCGCGGGTCGGGGCGCCATCTTGCGCTTCACGCCTGTTTGGGGAGAAGACCCCGGCGGCGGCGCCTGGCTTTTCGGGCTGTCGTCCTGGGCCGGCGCCGGGCCTGCCAGGAGAAAAACCAGGCAACCCAGGCCGAGTATTTTCAGACAAGAAGATGATACTTTGTTAAGAAATGCAGACATAGTGTCCTCCCTGGCCGCCTAACGGCATACTTTCCTTATCAACGGGTTTATGTTCCAGACACTTTAAACGTCAATCCGAAGCCAGATCCAGAATTTCGTAAACTTCGATGGGTTCCCGGCGGCCTTTGACGGTCAGGGTGCGACAATCGCCCGCCGCCACTCCGGGTTGCGCCGCCTGAAGCGTAGCACGGCTGGCCACGATGGTCCAGCCCAATTCCTTGGAAAGGCCCTCGAGGCGGGAGGCGGTGTTCACCGTATCGCCGATGGCGGTGTACTCCAGGCGCTTGGGGGAGCCGATATTCCCCACCACCGCGTCTCCGGTGTGCAGGCCCACGCCGATCTTAAAGGGGGGGAGGTCTTTCCCGGAGAAGCGCCGGGTCATCCAGGCCTGGAAATCCCGGGCCGCGGCGGCCAATCCCAGGGCGGCCTGCACCGCCCGGCGGGCGTGGTCCGGATGGGAGGCCGGGGCCCCGAAGACCGCCATGATGGCGTCCCCCACGAATTTGTCCACCGTGCCGCCGGCCGCCAGGATAGGCTCGCAGGCCAGGGTGAAGTAGCGGTTGAGCATCTCCACCACCTGGGCCGGGGGCAGGCTTTCGGACATGGTGGTGAAATTACGGATGTCGGAGAACAGCACCGTGACCTGGTAGGCCTCGCCCCCCAGATCGGGCCTGGCGCCGGCGGCTAAAAGCTTTTCCACCACCTCTTCCGAGACGTAGCGGCCGAACAGCCGGCGCAGCCGGGCGCGCTCCCGCTCCTCTCCGGTAAGGCGCAGCCCCAGGGCGCCCACATAGCCCACCAGCAGCCCTCCCTGGACCGGCGCCACCGGCAGCAGCAGATACGACAGAAACAGGGCATAGCCGAGGGCGGCCGGGAGGACGGCCAGGAGGGCCAGGGCGGCCGCGCCCCACCAGATGGACAGCCGCAGAAACAGGGCCAGGCCCACGGCCAGAAACCCGGCCAGCACCGCCCAGGCTACCCGCGGGGATATCGGCCGGGGCGCTTGGCCGGTGAGGATGGTCTCGATGACGTTGGCGTGGATTTCGGCGCCGCTCATGTCGCGGCCCGGCCGGCCCCAGAAGCCCAGGGAATAGGGGGTGGGGTGCATGTCCTGGCTGCCGCTGGGCTCATAGGTCACGATGGCCACCTTGCCATGGACGGCTTGGTGCACCTGCTCATCCCGCTCGGCGCCCGGGGCCAGGAGACGCTCAAAGCCGATCCTGGGAAAAGTGCCGGAGGGTTGGCCGGGGACGGGTTCGCCGGGCTGCCCCGGCGGGCCCACATAGCCGATGCGGGGGAAGGCGTCGTCGTCGCCTGCGGCCGTTCCCGACCAGACTTTTAAGCGGGGATCGGTCTTGAGAAGGGCGATTGCCGCCAGGGGATCGTGGCCCTGCCAGCGCCGCGCCAGGAGTTGGGGAAAGGTGAGATAGACCGCGCCGGCGTCGTCTTCCATGGCCGGAACATAGGAGCGCACCGAGCCGTCACTGTCGGTGACCAGGTTGATCAGGCCGATCTGGGCCGGCAGGTTGGGCAGCGCCGCGGCGAATTCCGCCACCGGCAGGACCACCAGGGTCTTGTTCTCCTGATCGGTGAGTCTGCCGGCCACCACCACGTCGCCTGTGGCCAACTGCTCCCGGAAAGGGCGGTCAAAGTTTAAGATGGCCTCGCCCGCCGGGAGATTTACCCTTTTCAGCCAGGACTCCAGGCTGACCCGGAAAAGGTAGTCCAGACCGATGGCTTGGGCCCCCTGAGCCCGGAGAACTTGGACGGCCCGGGCCCAATAGCGGGTCCAGGTCACCAGGGGTTCGTCCGCATGGGCAGCCAGGGTGGCGTCGCCCACGGCCACGATGACTACGTGCTGCGGATGGTACCGCACCCCGGCCAGCTGATGCCAGAGGTCGTAATAAAATTCGTTGGCCGGGCTGAGGCGGCCGGTGCGGTCCAGACCATAGAAGACCCCGACAATCAGCAGGAACAGAGCCAGGCCGTAGAGCGCTTTTTTGGTCATGGTGGTCATTGCCGAGTTAGGGGGCGGGCGTGGCGCCTGGGCTTGATGGCAAGGAAGGCATAATTCCCCGATTTTTCAAGACAGTCGCTCATGAGCCTTCGGCTCTTTCAAAACCAGGAAGAATTCGGTAGGGCGGGCCTCCGTGCCCGCCAGAACCATGGGCGGCCAGGGACGGCCGCCCTACCAGAATATGGCCGCCTAAGAAACTTTTCCAAACAGTCGCTCACGTGGCTGCGGCTTACCCATAAATTATGAAAAGCTTTTTGGTTTAGGGACAGCCGCCTGCGGCTGTCCACTGAGGGCAGGCGAGGGCGCCTGCCCCTCCATCAGGTGAATGTTTCAGGACAGTCCTTCATGAGCCCCTGAATCTCATAAAATCAAGCCAGGCCAGGTGGCACAGGCGTCCCGCCTGTGCAAAAGCACAGGTTGAAAACCTGTGCCACCGGGCTTGGGAGTGGTGTCCACGAACCCCCTGCAAATCAGTCTCCCCAGGGGCTTTTGGCCCACCCCTGAATGATGGGGAAATATGGAGCGCGAGCCTGGCCCGCCGATCTTCCTTGTATCGACTGGAAACTCAGGGAAGACGCAAAGTCTGGTCAATGAGGGCCTCGCTGGCGGTATAGGGGTCGGTGCGGCGCGCCAGGATGTCATCCACAATGGCCTCGAGGCGGCCGTCCCGGCTGAGGTCGGCGACCAGGCGGGCGAAGACCCCTTCTTTCAGGAGCTCCAGAAACTCCTGGCGCAGCCGCTGCCGGCGGGCGGCGCGCAGGGCCTGGCCGTTTTCCCGGGCCAAAAAGGCCTGGTGCTCCCGGATGCCGGCCCAAAGCTCTTCCACCCCCTGGTCTTTGCTGGCCTGGGTGAGGAAGATCTTGGGCATCCAGGCCGGGGTTTTGCGGGCGAATCTCAGGTCCAACATGGTGAGCAGGTCCTGATGGGTGCGGTCGGCGCCCTCCCGGTCGGCTTTGTTAATCACCAGGATATCGGCCACCTCGAGGAGCCCGGCCTTCAGGGCCTGGATGTCGTCCCCCAGGCCGGGGACGGTGACCACCAGGGTGGTGTACGCGGTGGCCGCGATCTCCACTTCGTCCTGGCCCACCCCCACGGTCTCCACCAGGAGATAGTCCTTGCCCATGGCGTCCAGCACGGTGAGCACGGCCCGGGCCGAGGCGGTGAGGCCCCCGAAATGCCCCCGGGTGGCCAGCGACCGGATGAAGACCCCTTCGTCGGTGGCGTGGCGCTGCATGCGGATGCGGTCGCCCAGGATGGCCCCGCCGGAAAAGGGGCTGGTGGGGTCCACCGCGATCACTCCCACGGTTTGGTCCGCGGCCCGGAGGTGCTGGATGAGGCGGTCGGTGAGGGTGCTTTTCCCCACCCCGGGGGAGCCGGTGATGCCCACGATGTGGGCCCGGCCGCTATGGGGATAGAGGTGTTTCAGGACCTCCCGGGCTTGAGGGACGCCGTCGTCCAACTCCCGCATCAGCCGGGCCCCGGCCCGCACCTCCCCGGCCAGGATGCGCGCCACAATTTCCTGAGTACTCTCCATATGGTCTCCTTGCTCCGGGGAGCAGTGGAAAATAAAAAGAAGCTATAAGCTATAAGCCATAGGCTTTAAGCTTTTATTGCAAGCAAGCTCCTGCAGGGGAAGATAATGTTGGTGTTGCGTTTCAGAAATATGGTTAAAAAGTATTTTTAGCCCCAAAAGCTTTTAAAAATGTAGCCGCAAGCTTTAGGTTGCGAAAATAATGAACAATAAAGGCGCAGGCTAAACCTTCATGGCCGTATTGGCCACCCCTGGCAATGAAAATCTTTTGTAGGGGCGGGGGAACCCCGCCCCTACGGATGGATTTTCACGGTAAAGCCTGCGGCTACAGAAAAACAAGAAGAATTTTTTTAAGGTTAGGTAAAAAACTGTCATTCTGAGCGCAGCGAAGAATCTCGTATTTTCAAAAGGTTGAGATCCTTCACTTCGTTCTGGATGACAAAATGAACCATTCTTGCAAGAGCCTCTACGTTAAAAAGTCGGTATCGATTGGGCTCCGCCCACCATCAATCCTCGCGCCGAAAAGCCAAAGTAAGCACAGATAAGGATACCTGTGCCGCCGGCTCCCCCAATGGCGGGATGCGCTTCGCTTTCCCGCCCTACACAACCTATTAAAGTAATGGAAAAATTAACTCAACCTCTAGATTTCCGGTTTAAGCCTAAAGCCTAAAGCCTAAAGCTTATAGCTCATTGCTCATTGCCTATAGCTTCTTACTTCCGCAAATCCATAATCCGCAGGGCCTTGCCTTCGCTGCGGGGCAGCGAGTTGGGCTCCACCAGCTCCACCGCCGGGGTCACCAGCAGTTCGCTTTTTAAGGCCTCGGTGAGGCGCTGGCGCAGGGCGTTGAGATAGCGCATGTCCTCCCGAAAAAATTCCTCCAGCACCTCCACCTTGACGAGCATGCGGTCGTTGAAATTCTCCCGGGTGAGCTCCACCATATAGTTGGTGTGCACCTCGGGGAGGGCCATGAGCACCTTTTCGATCTGCATGGGGAAAATGTTGACCCCTTTAATGATGATCATGTCGTCGGTGCGGCCCTGTATGCGGGAAAGGCGCCGGGCGGTGCGGCCGCAGGGGCAGGGGCGGTCGTCATAGGAGGCCAGGTCCCGGCTGCGGTAGCGCAACAGCGGCATGCCCTGGCGGGTGAGGTTGGTGAACACCAGCTCGCCGACCTCGCCGGGGGGCGCAGGCTCCAGGGTCTGGGGGTCCAGCACTTCCACCAGATAGGCGTCCTCCCAGACGTGCATGCCGTTTTGCTCCGGACACTCGAAGGCCACCCCGGGCCCGTTCATTTCCGATAAGCCGTAGGAATTGTAGGCCTTGAGCCCGTAAGCCGCTTCGATGCGCCGGCGCATGTCCTCGGTGTGGGGTTCGGCCCCGATGAAGGCGATTCTCAGGGGCAGGTCCCGGGGGTCCACCCCTTCGGACTCGAAGGTGTTCAGCAGATAAAGGGCGAAGCTCGGGATGATGTGGACCGCGGTGGTCTGAAAATCCCGCAGCAGCTGGATCTGGCGCTTGCTGTTGCCGGCCCCGGCTGGGATGGTGAGGCAGCCCAGGCGTTCGGCCCCGTAGTGAAACCCCAGCCCCCCGGTGAACAGGCCATAGCCCATCATATTCTGAAAGACATCGCCTTTGCGCACCCCGGTCATGAACATGGAGCGGGCCAGAAGCTCGGCCCAGGCCTCGAGGTCGCCCCGGGTGTAATAAATCACCGTGGCCTGGCCGGTGGTGCCCGAGGAGGCGTGCAGGCGCACCAGTTCGGTCAGGGGCACGGTGAGCATATCCCGGCCATACGCCCGGAGGTCGTCCTTGGTGGTGAGGGGGATTTTCCTTATATCTTCAAGCGATTGCAGGCCTTCCGGCGTGACTCCGGCCTGGGCCAGGCGCTCCCGGTAAAAGGGGCTTGCCGCGGCCCGGCGCAGGGTGTCCCGGAGGCGCCTCAGTTGCAGTTCCCGCAAACCGGCGGGCGGCAGGGTTTCGATGGCGGCGTCCCAATACACGTGGTTTCTCCTGAGGAAAAAGTCGAGGTAATGATTTTTTGGTTTGTATCCCGTAGGGCTTCGCCTGTCAAGGACAGGGGAAAAAGGCTGGGGGAAAAAGGCTGGGGGAAAAAGGCAAGAGGGGGGCAGGGGGTAAAACCTTGCTCTCTTGATGGTTTCCTTGGTTCCGCCCGAGAAGTCTGCTATTATCCTGAACCAGCGGGAGTAGTGCAGCTTCGGTTCCGGGGCTCATTTCCCTGAGCTTGCCACCCAGAGGACAATGGTATGAAAATTGTCATGGCCCAGTTAAACCCCGTGGTGGGGGACATCTCCGGCAATCTGGCCAGGATGGCCGAAACCCTGAGACGCTGCCCCAAAGATGCCGATCTGGTGGTCTTTTCCGAACTTTTTCTGGTGGGCTACCCGCCCCGGGACCTGCTGGAGCGGCCGGCCTTCATCCGCAAAAGCCAGGAGGCCCTGGAGGAGGTGGCCCGCCTGTCGGCGCAGCACCCCCAAACGGGGATACTCATGGGCGCGCCCCGCCCCACCGACCGGGAGCGGGGCAAGGGTTTGGCCAACACCGCGTTTTTGTTCTTTGAGGGCAAGCTCCTGTTTCACCAGGATAAGTCCCTGCTGCCGTCCTATGATGTGTTCGACGAGACCCGCCATTTCGAGCCCGCGGCCGAGATTCGGGTGGCCCCCTTCAAAGGCGAAAAACTGGGGATTTCCATCTGCGAGGACGCCTGGTGCGGGGTGGAATCCTGGTGCCGCCGCCTGTATGACCGGGACCCCATGGAGGTCCTGGCCGGGGCCGGGGCCACGGTTTTCATCAATCTATCGGCCTCGCCCTTCCAGGTGGGGAAAGAAGACGAGCGCTACCGGCTCATGCGGGCCCACGCCCGGAAATTGCGGGCGCCCTTTGTCTATCTCAACCAGGTGGGGGGCAACGACGAGCTCATCTTCGACGGCCACAGCCTGGCCTTTGACGCAATGGGGGAGCCCCTGGCGGTGCTGCCCGGTTTTGAGGAGGCCCTCATTACGGTGGACCTGGGACAACAGGGCACCCCCGGCCTCTATACCCCCCAAAAAAACATGGCCATGGTGCACGACGCCCTGGTTCTGGGGCTCAGGGATTATCTCCACAAAATCGGCTTCAGCAAGGCGGTGGTGGGGCTCTCCGGGGGGGTGGACTCCGCGGTGGTCAGCGCTCTGGCCGCGGCGGCGCTGGGGCCGGACAATGTGCTCGGGGTGGCCATGCCCTCCCTTTTTTCTTCGCCGGGGAGCCTCAGCGATGCTGAACAGCTGGCGCTCAATCTGGGGGTGGATTTCCGGGTAATCCCCATCACCCCGGTTTATCAGGCCTATCTCGAGGCCCTCCGGGAGCAGTTCCCCGTGGACCGGGTGGACGTCACCCTGGAAAATATCCAGGCCCGCATCCGGGGGAACCTCCTCATGGCCCTGTCCAACCGGCTGGGATATCTGGTGCTGGCCACCGGCAACAAAAGCGAGCTCTCCGTGGGCTACTGCACCCTGTACGGGGACATGAGCGGGGGCTTAAGCGTCATCGGGGATGTGCCCAAGACCATGGTCTATGAACTGGCCCGCTTCATCAACCGGGAACGGGAAATCATCCCCGTGAGCATCATCAACAAAGCGCCCTCGGCTGAGCTGCGGCCGGACCAAAAGGACCAGGACACCCTGCCGCCCTATGATATCCTGGATCAAATCATCCAGCTTTACCTGGTGGAGGCGCATTCCTGCGAGGACATAGTCGGCCGGGGGTTTGACCCCGATACGGTGCGCTGGGTTATCCGGGCCATCGATGTCAACGAATATAAGCGCCGGCAGGCCGCGCCGGGTCTCAAGGTGACCTCCAAGGCCTTCGGCATGGGCCGCCGGTTGCCCATTGCGGCGAGGTATGAGGGATAAGGCTATAAGCTATAAGCTTTAAGCTTTAAGCAAAAAATGGAAAGCACGTAACTTGAGCCTGATAAGTGGGCCAGACACGCTCAACCACGGAGAGGTTGAGTATTAAGGAGATGATTTGTTTAAAAATATTTTGAGACTCTTTGAAAATAAGTGCTTCATTTTGTCATCCTGAACGAAGTGAAGGATCTCAACCTTATGAAAATACGAGATTCTCGCGGCGCTCAGAATGACAATTCCTAACTATATTGGGTTTTGCCAAAGGCTCGTTTTATAAAAGCTTAAAGCTTATAGCCTACAGCTTACAGCCCCCTTCACTCCGGAATCGTGGCGTGACGCCCCACGGAAAGGTCGTGGATAGGAATAATGAGGTCCGCCGCGGCCTTCACTCTGTGGATGCTGTCGTAGGCCTGCATCAGATTCAGATGCACCCCGCAGGGCACCAGGGGCCCTGACGCGGGGAAATTCTGCTCATTGCAGCAAAAGCCCGTGATCACGGCCTTGCCCGCCCTGGTGTTGACCACCACCGACTGGCCGCCGGGGGTGTGCCCGGGGGTCAGCATCACCGAAATTCCCGGCACGATTTCCTGATCCCCTTCCACCAGCACCACCTCGACCTCATCCAGCAGGTCCGGAAAATAGCGGTGGTCCGCGGGATGGGGGTTTTTGAAGAACTCATACTCCGCCTTTTGCACGAAGACCCTGGCGTTGGTGCACTTGTAGTCGTTTTCGCAGTGGTCGTTGTGCAGGTGGGTGTGGATGATGAGGTCGATGTCTTCGGGGGCCAGGTTATAGGTGGCCAGCGCCTCCTCGAATTCCTGAATCTTCAGTCCGTACTGTTCGGCCACCTCGTCCGGGACCATGAACTGCTCCAGGCCGGTGTCCACCAGGATTTTTTCCGGTCCCCCCTCCAGGTAAAACACGTAGATGGGAATCCAGATGCGTTTGCCGTAGCCTTTGAGATAGGTCATGATGCCCTGATCGGTTTCGTTGGCCCCCACCACCAGGGGATGGATGCGGTATTCCCTCATAAGCGCCTTCCTGTCTGGACAATTTTTTTTATTATACGCCAGGAACGGCCCCGGGGAGAGGCTCGAGAACTTTTTATCCCCACAAAAAATTTCCCCCCCGCCGGATTGCCTTGCCATGGGTGTTAGTCACAGTAAAGGTCAGCAAGATTTCACACAAGGAGATAACCAGATGCAAGATAAACGACGTACACGCGGAAAAATCATCTTTTTGGCCATTTTGGTGGTCAGCCTGGTGGGAGCCACCTCGGCTTTCGCCTATCGGGGCATGGGCGGCGGCATGGGCGGCGGGGCCATGGGCCGGGGTTGGCATATGAACCTCACCCCGGAGCAGGCCGGCCAGGTGTTTGACCTGAAGCAGAAGTTCATGAACGACACCGCCGAACTTCGCAAAAACCTGATGGTCAAGGGCGCGGAACTGGCCCAGCTCTGGAAGGCCGAAACCCCGGATGACAAGGCCATCCTGGCCAAAGTGAAGGAGCTGAGCGCTCTTCGGGCGCAGATGGTGGAAAAATCCGTGGCCCAGCGTTTGGCCGTGAGTAAAATCGTCCCCCAGGCCAAGGGTCTCTGTCCCATGATGGGTCCCGGCATGGGACGCGGTATGGGTCCTGGCATGGGTCCCGGTGGTCCCGGACCGGGGAAAGGCATGGGGCCTGGCCGCGGACCGGGCGCCGGCGCTAATCCCGGACCTCAGGGTATGGCCGAAGATGATCCCGCCCTGGATATGGCCGCCAACCTGGACTTTGGCTGGCAGCACGATTTCTAGTTAACATTCCGGTAAGATCTCCGGACAAACTTGACAGGGCAGGGTGCTCGCCCCCTGCCCTGCGCCATGGCGCGCAACGTGAAGGTCATCAGAGTTTTGGGGGGGAGTATGAACTACTGGGCCAGCCTCGTGGTTTGTTTAGGCGTTCTGGGTTTTATCTGGATTTCCGTCCGGGCGGACCGCAAGAAAAAACGGCGCGGCCCGGAAAACTGAAGCACCACAGATTAGTTCTGGACATTCATCGTTCCTTTCTCAACCTCTCCTCTTCTCAGGGTGGGGGTCGGTCATTGGACCGGCCCCCTTTTTCCAGCCTGGAGGCCCCCTCCCCCGCTGCCGACTGTTCAAAGCCTAAGCCTAATCAAACAACTCGGTATCGATGAAGCCCGCATCCACCAGAGACCAGAAATCCACCGCCAGTCCGGCCTCCACGTAGGCATAAGGGAGCCAGCCGTAGCCCGCGGCGCCCCAGTCCGTGCCCCAGGAGTTGCGGATGAGCAAGGCCCCGGTGTTTTTGCCGATTTTCTTTTTGTCGTCATACCCGACGGTCACCACCGCGTGGCCGCCCTCCACCCCGTCTCCCGGCCCGGGAAAGGGAATCTCCCCTTTGCCGTCCCCCGCCGGCGGAATGGAACTGTACACCGTGAAGCCGAACATGGCGGGCAGGCCCGCGGCCAGATTCTTCCTGACCGCGGCCAAAGTCTTATCCGTGCTTTGCCCCGGGGGGTCCAGCCGGTAATACCTGGTGGTCTGGTAGCCCTGGGCAAAGGCGTAGCAGAAGGCCGGCGGCTCTTTTTCAAAATCTTTGATTGTATAGGGCCAGTAGCTTTCAGGCGGCACCCCGAAGAGCACCATGGCCTTCATGGTGGTGCGGAGAAACGCCCCCTGGTCCCCGGTCCAGCCCAGAAGGTTCCGGGTCACTTTGTAGAGAAACAGGCGGGAGCCGTCCAGATGCTTGCCGAAGGCCCGGCGCTGAAAATATTCCAGGATCCCCACCCCGGCGTTGGCGGTGCAGGAGCCCAGGTCCTCCTGGTCCTCGATGGGCGAACACCAGGGGCGCAGGTCCACCACCGCCGGGATGGACTTGGCCGTTTTCTTCAGTTTTTGGGATTGGTCCCGAATTTCCTGAATCTTCGGGGAGTCCACCAGTAAGTCCCGATAATCGGGAAGATCACGCATCCAGCCCATACCTTTTGTCGTCTGCATGTCGCCCTCCTCTCTGCCCGGCGTCCCTGCCGGCAGGCCTGAAAAATGAGTCCTGCAAAGTCGCGGCCCTTGCCGCCCCATACCTGGTGAAATAGGAGAAATCTCAAGAAAAAGCCAACACGGACAGAACACCTGACCTACCTTTGCCGGTGTTGGAGAGTTATACGTCGGTTTTGCCTGGCTTTGCGGCCTTAACGAACTGCAAGTCCTTAAATTTCCCCTCCTTTGCTAAAGGGGGGTTGGGTGGGATTTTTAGATATATTCTTATGGTTAGTCAAAAAGGTAACAAAGGGAAGTCAGGCGGCCCGCCCGAAGCCCCAGGAAAAGGGCTGTTGGAAAATTTCGTGACCCCCCACCCTGACCCCGTGGAACATGGTCTCGGCCATGGAAGTTGAGCCCAGGAGGCGGGCCACGTCGATCATCAACTCGGCGTCGGCCACCAGGCGCTCCACCTCCTGGCCGGGATAGCCGGCCCAGTATTTGAGGTCGTGGAGAAAACAGGCCGGGTAGAGGCTCACCCCCTGCCAGATGTCGAACCACAGGGAACAGCCGTCACTCCGGAAGGGCCGGGGCGGCGGGTCGTTTTCGATTTTAGCCCACAGATCATGCAGCCCGTAATGCTCGCAAATTTCTTTAATCTTGGGCAAGGGTACTATTTCGCCTTTTTTGGGTAAGTCCATGGGCCCTCCAATGAATTATCAGCATGTCCTGAAAAGTCCAAAGTCCAGGGTCCAGAGTCCAAAGTTAAAGCGGCGGGCAAGAAGCCTGCCCGGTCTTTTCATGCTTTGCGGGTGGGCCGAAGGACCATGAGCAACTGTTATGAAAAGGTTATATCGTTTAGGGGCAGGCGCCCTCGCCTGCCCTCAATGGCCAGCCGGGGGCGGCTGTCCCTGCACCAGAAAGTCTTTTCAGGCCTTATGGGTGAGCCAACGGCTCATGAGCAACTGTCCTGGTTATTGCCCGTGGTAATGAGCCATAATTCTTTCTGCCTTTTCGGGATTTCGCAAAACCAAGGTGCAGAGGCTCACCGCGTCGGCGCCCAGGTCCAGGTAGCGCTGGACGTCCAGGGCGCTGGTGACGCCGCAGCCCATGATCAGGGGCAGGCGCACCCGGGGGCGCAGGCCCTTATTGTAGTGATAGGCCTGGGCGAAAGCCGGGCCACCGGAAACCCCGCCCCCGCCCGCCGCGGCCAGGGGTGAGGGGGGACAGCGGTCCGGCGGATAGACCAGTTCATAGGGAATGGTGTTGATGGCGTGCAGGGCCCCGGCCCCGGCCCTTTCCAGCTCCTGGGCGAACTCGTAGGGGTGCCGGAGGCTGATTTTGGCGATGAGGAAGAGGTCGGAGTGGGCCTGTTTTATCGCCCGGACGAGGACCAGGCCGTCGGCCACATTGCAGGCGATGTCCTCCGGCACGTTGGGACAGGAAAAGTTGAGTTCCAGGGCCCAAAAATCCCCTCCCAGATGGCGCCGATACAGGGCGATGGCCTCCAGGGTTTCTTGCGCCGCCGCGTCCGCCCCCTTGCCAAACTCCGGCCAGAAATTGGGGATGACCTGGAACCCATCCCGTGAGGCCGCGCCCATCCGGGGGGCGATCTTTTCCACTCCGTCGTTGGTAAGGCCGTAGGCGTTCAACATGCCGCAGTTGGGCAGCCGCCGGATATATTTCCAGGTGAGGGGATTGGCGGGCGCGAAATTGCCCCGGCGGGGCCGGCGGGTGGCG
>JBGSLA010000080.1:0-5568 GCA_041740935.1 Desulfobaccales bacterium
GCCCATGTCGCCGGCGGCCAGCACATCCACCCCCTCCTCCACCGCTTCCTGGGCCCGCTCCACCCCCACCCACAGGGCCCTCAGGGCCTCCTCCCGGGTCATGGCGGGCTCCTGGGCCATGTTGCGGGTGCCGTAGGCCACCTTGCGGGCGATCAGCTTCAGGGCCGGCTCAAAGTCGTGGTTCACCCCGATGTCCACCACCTCCACCCGGGCCCCGGCCTGCCGGGCCAGAACATTGATGCCGGCCCCTCCCTGGAGGAAGTTGTACACCATCTGGAAGGTGACCTCCTGGGGAAAGGCGCTCACCTTTTCGGCCACCACCCCATGGTCCCCGGCAAAGACCACCACCCTCTTGATATTCAGCTCGGGAAACATCTCCTCCCTTATCGCCACATAGCGGGCCGCCAACTCCTCCAGCTTGCCCAGGCTCCCCGGGGGCTTGGTGAGTGAGTCCAGGCGCTCCTGGGCCCGGGCGGTCAACTCCGGGTCCAGGGGCTTGATCTGGGAAGTGAGTTGGGCCAGTTCATATTCCATGGTGTTCTCCCTTTCCGTGGGAAGATTTGAGGGTCAGGGGCAGGCCCGCGGCCAGCAGCACCACCAGATCGGCGGCCGCGGCCAGACGCTGATGCAGCCAGCCGGCCCAGTCGCGGAACTCCCGGGCCAGGGGGTTGTCGGGCACGATGCCCCAGCCGACTTCGTTGCTCACCAGAATCACCGGGGTGATGGTTTTTTCCACGGCCGCGGCCAATTCCTCACAGACCGCCTGGAGCTCAGCCCGGTCCCCTCGCCTTATCAGCCAGTTGGACAGCCACAGAGTGAGGCAGTCCGCCAGGATGACTCCATATCGCCCCTGGGCCTGGGAAATGGCCGCGGACAATTCCAGGGGGGCCTCCAGCGTGTCCCAGCCGGGGCCCCGGTCCCGGCGGTGCTGGGCGATGCGGGCCGCCATCTCCTCATCCCCGGCCTCGGCGGTGGCCAGATATAACCGCGGGGCAGGAAAAGCGCCGGCCAATTCCAGGGCATAGCGGCTCTTGCCGCTCCTCGCCCCCCCCAGCACCAGGGCCAGACGGAAATCGGCTGCGGCTGTCAATACGGCGACTCCTGCAACAGGCGCTGAATTTCGTCCTTGAGTTCGGGCGCCCAGCGGCTCGATTGATAATAGCGGGCCACATCCCGGCTGAAGCTCTCCCAGGCCTGCTGGTTTTCCCGGGCATAGAGCAGATTGAGCGTGCGCCTTACCAGGAGCTGGCCCAGTTCGTCACTGAATATCATGGTATCGAAGCCGGAGCCGAATCCTGCCTTGAGGATGGCCGGGGGACGGCCCCGCCGTTTTTTCAGGTGTTGCTGGATTTCCCTGTCGGTTTCCTCGGCGTCTTTCAGGTACTCGGCTTTAAACGGCAGGTTGTTGACCCTGACGCCGGTGGGGCTCAGTTGATAATGCCGCGCCGGCAGATTCACCAGCATGGAGCCGGCGTGGCTTTCGTGGAAATAATCAAAGCGGTTGTCCAGATCGTTGAAAAAAAGTCCCTCCCGGCGCTCCGCCAGGGCCTTCGGCAAAGGCCGGGGGCCGCCGTTGTGCCCTTTGGTCCTGCCCATATACCTTACCGGCTGATGGGGGTCGGGACGTCCGAAGAAATGATACTCGGCGCAGCAATGCGCCCCTCCGGTGTATTCCGAAATAATCCAATACACCGCGCCATTATGCTTCACTCCCAGACTTTGTTCAAATTTGCCCCCTTCCAGGTCGGCGACCTGGCGGCCGTCCGCACTCACCTGGAGTTTCTGGCCGAAAGGGCCATCCGGAGGGGCAGTCAAGCGCCACCCCAACCCCTCACCTGCTTCCATCACCGCCTCTTTTTTCCCGGCCATGCGGGAGGACAGGTCGATGGCGCTAAACTCCGACACGCCGGCCAGGGCCGAACTCCAACTCGGGGCCAGCCCGGCAACAGCCAGAAGGAAGACCCTCAGCCAAAATCTCAGGCGCATGGCAATTGCTCTCCTTGACCCGACCCAGGTTTGTAGTTGACCGCTATCACGAAATTTGGAATGATGGCGAAAATTTTTTAAAAGGGCGACAAAATGGATTTTACTTTAACACCGGCCCAGCAGACAGTCCAGGAAAATGCCAGGAAAGCCGCCCAGGCGGTGAAGCAGTGCGCGCTTGAGCTTGATCGCCAGGACGCCTTCCCGGCAGAAATTTTGCGGCAGTGGGCTCAGGCAGGGCTGTTCGGCCTGTCCCTGCCCGCGGCCTACGGCGGCGGGGGTCACGATTACCTGAGCTATTGCCTGGCCCAGATGGAGTTGGCCCAGGCCTGTCCGTCCTCGGCGTTGCTCCTGCACCTCAACCACACCCTCTTCGGCCAGGGCCTGGCCCTGTTCGGCACCGAGGCCCAAAAAGAGCGCTTCCTGCCGCCGGTGGCCCGGGGGGAGGCGCAGGCCTGTTTTGCCCTGACCGAACCCGAAGCGGGCTCGGACCCGGGTAGCCTCAAGACCACGGCCCGCCAGGAGGGGGATTTTTTTATCCTTGATGGCGTGAAAAATTTTGTCAGCGCCGGCGACCGGGCCCCCTTCGGCCTGGTGGCGGCCATGACCGACCCGGCCCTGGGGGCCAAGGGCATCAGCGTCTTGCTGGTGGACCTGGAAAATACCCCCGGGGTGCAGCGGGGGCCGGTGGAAGACAAGGTGGGCCTCAGGGGCGCGCCCCTCAATGCCATTGAGTTCACGGGGGTCAGGGTGCCCGCCCATCACCTGGTGGGGCAACTGAACCAGGGCCTCAAGGTGGCCCTGGCCGTTCTGGACGGGGCCCGGGTGGGCGCCGCGGCCCAGGCCGTGGGACTGGGAAGGGGTGTCCTGGCCCTTGCCCGGGATTATGCCAAACAGCGGCAACAATTCGGCGGGCCCCTGGCCAACCTCCAGGCCATTCAGTTTAAGCTGGCCGATATGGCCGCGGATCTGGAAGCCGCGAGCCTGCTCACCCTCAAGGCCGCCTGGCTCCGGGACCAGGGGCGCCCGTATGGCGCCGCCGCGGCCATGGCCAAAAAATTCGCCACCGACGCGGCCATGGCTGCGGCCATCGAAGGGGTCCAGATTCTGGGGGGCTACGGCTGCCTCACCGCCCACCCCATGGAACGCTTCTTCCGGGACGCCAAGGCCGGGCAGATCTACGAGGGCACCAACGAAATCATGCGGGTGATCATTGCCCGGGAGGTGTTGAAGGGGTAAATCGGGGGGGAGGGCCGGGGGAGCTGAAGCCCACCCCCTGCAACCCCAGACCCCCCCGTAGTGTTGCGTTTCAGGAATATCTTAAAAAAGTATTTCAGTCCCAAAAAGCTAAAAAAATGTAGCCGCAAGCTTTAGCTTGCGAAAATAATTAAGCAAAAAGGCGCAGGCTAAAGCCTGCGGCTACAAATAATGAGAAGATTTTTTTAAAATTATTCATGACACATGACACTAGGCTCTCTCTTCGAGCCGGCAGCACAGGCTTCCAGCCCGTGGGAACCCCCCTCCCCGCCATCAACTTCTCCTATACAGATAGAACAAACGAAATGCCCAACCCCCGGTTTTCCCCATTTTTTTACCGAAAGCCAAAAACGGCATAAGCCCGCGGCGCCTCAAGGCTTGGGAGCGCGGTCCCCCTATTCCCGCAGCGGCCACCGGATGGCCCAGAAATACTGCAGCAGCCCCAACAGCACCAGGACGCCCGCCAACAGCGCCCAGCCCCGGCGCAGCACCATGAGGCTGAGCCAGAACACCGCCAGGGACGCCAGGGTGGACCCCAGGGCCATCAGAAAATCCTCCAGAGGAAAGACCTGCATCCGCCGCTGGATGAAGCCGAAGGTCACCAGGGCCATGCCGCCCTTGGTGAGAATTATGGCCCAGGCCGCGCCCATCAGGGGGCTGGTGGGAATCACCAGCCAGCAAAACACCAGATTGAAGGCCAGGGCGACCAGGTAGACCATCACCAGCAGCCTCTCCAGGCGCATGCTGATGAGCAGAAACCCGGCCAGATTATGCAGAAAGGAAAACAGGATGGTGATCACCAGATAGCGCTGCAGCCACACCGCGTCGCCATAATTGGGGCCGAAAATCAGGGGGATGAGGCGGTCGCTCTCCGCGGCCAGGACCAGCATGGCGAGCAGGGCGAGGCCCACCAGCCACCGGGCCGAGGCCCTGGCCAAGAGCGCCACTTCCCGGCGGTCCACATCCCAAAATTTGACAAACAACGGAAACAGGATGCTCTGCAAGATGAGATTCGCGGCAATGGTCGAACAGCCGTCCACCATCTGCCAGGTGGCGCTGTATTGGGCCACCTGCTCCGAGCCCCCGAATTTCTGGAGGAAGAACACGTTGGCCTTATTGAACACAATGGCGGTCACCTCGAGGAGGGCGAAGATCAATACACCCCGCAGGGTGGCCCCCAGGCTCGCCAGCGACGGCCACCGCAGGAGCCCCTGGAGGCCCACTCCCAGGACCCCGCCCACCAGGGTGATGAGAATCTCCAGAGGCTTGTAAAAGGCCACCGCCAAAAAGGGCGCTCCCCAGTAGAGCGCCGCAAACCCATAGCCATAGCCGATTATGGCCGCCAGGGCCCGGACTTTGCCCTCCAGGGGCTGGCGGCTCTGCACCTGCAAGGCCGTGAAAAAGGTGGTGCTCAAGGCCTCCAGGCCCATCCCCAGGGTGATGATCAGCACGAAATTACGCAGAGGCGCTGCATACTGCTGCCAGTACACAAAGCCCACCGCCCCCAGGAAGGCCAGGATTAAAAGCCCGGTTTTCAGAATGAACACCTGGCTCAGGACCCCCTGGGCGTCCCCCTCTTTTTGGGATAATAGCCCCACCAGGGGCAGGTTCAGGCCGAATTCGGCGATGAGCCGGATGATGCTCCCCAGGCTGATGGCCAGCATGAGCTCGCCGTAGGTGGAGGTGCTCAGCCTGGCCAGATAAATAAAAAACAGGGTCTGGAGAATTTCCATGAGCCAGCGGGCGCTGAGCAGGGAGGCGAGCTTGGCGAAAATCCGGTGAGACGGGGTGGGCTCGGCGGTCACCGGCAGGTTCGGGTCGGAAGTCATAACAGGTGTATTATAAACAAGAAACGGCCCGGGAGCACCTATATGGTCTGGGCCGGGCCAAGGCATTAAGAATCCCGATTATATACCAGTTTATAAGCAGCTCCTCATGGTCCGGCGGCGGCCCACCCGCAAAGCATGAAAAGCCGCGTAGGGCGGGCTCCGCCCGCCGCAATGACCTTGGACTTTGGACCCTGGACTTTGGACTTTTCAGGACAGAGCAAATCCTTTGACTACCCCCCAGCTTCAAAAGGATTTCCGCCCCGCCTCTTGATTTTTTCGCCGGATTACCACCCCAAAAAAAGAGCCACCAGAAACGCCGCCGCCCCCCCCGCCGCCAGGACCAGGGAAGCCAGCCACAAGAGCTTTTTTTTGCCCACACCGCCCAGGGCGGCGAGCCCCGAGCCCAGCATCAGCATGAACGCGGTGCGGGCCGACCCCGCGGCCCGGCGGGCGGCGCGCTCCCCCTCCATCTCCAGCTTCTCGCTGGCGGCCTTGAACT
>JBGSLA010000081.1:0-12865 GCA_041740935.1 Desulfobaccales bacterium
CGCAGCCGGCGCCGCCGCGCCCCAGCCCAAGCGGGCGGAGGGGGCCACGCTTTTTAGGGCAAACAGGGTGTTTTCATTGAGCTTGATCTGGCTTTCGTCCACGCACAGGATGGCCGCCCGGGAGACCGGCCCGGTCTGCACCGCATCCCCCTCCCGGATATCCTGGTTCAGGCAGGCCGGTTCCCAGGCCTGGCTTCCGGCCGGACGCACCGACACCTGGCCCTGAACCTGGATGAGTTTGCCGGCCAGGGGGGCCGCGGCCCCGGCCTGAGGGACCGCGCCCAGAATCACCAACAGGAGGAGGGTTGCAGGCAGGCCGAGTCTCGCACCGTATCGTATTTTCCGGACCTCTTTCATCTTCCCGGTATTCCTTTGTGAAAAAATTTTTTCGCACCATAGCACACCTTCCCTGAAATGAAAATCCGGCGGCCGCAATTTCGCCGCCCCTGAGGCAAACTTCTTATTTGGCCGGCAGGAGCCGGGGCTTCACCGCGCAACGACCTGAGGCCTCAGACACCCGGTCTGCTGTTGCTTCAGAAAGGGTTCGCACCCACCGCCAGGCTCCCGGGAAAGAAAAGGCTTGGCGCCGGATTCGCCCCGTCGACCCGATGAGGACATTCTCCTGTTTTTCGGTAATCCGGTGGCCTGCCGGTGTCGAACCTTCACTTCAAATCATCTTTGCCGGGGCGATTTTGATTTGTCGTTATGGATAAGGGAGTGCTTTCTGATGGCAGATCAGGCGGAAGGAGGTTCGAAAAAATATGAACCATTTGTTGTCGTTGAAGTTGAACCCTTGGAGTCCTTCTCCAAAATGCCGGCAAGGATGCGTAAGACTCCGGGGAAATGGAGCCTCTGGCCTCAGCCTGCACTATCAATGCTCAAAATTTAGATGCCTGCGGAGATATTTTCATTACTGCATAAAGATCCTCCATCTACGAACAAATTTTGTCAGAGACCCAATGACTATCGGAAAATTAATTATAAAAAATTGCATTTTTACAAAAATTTGTTTTTTAAAAATTGCCATCTGTCGATAATACCATTACAATCAAAATTAAAACTGAAAGGATAGCCCATGAGCAAACAATTTGTCAGGTTGGCCGCCGATATTGTCATCGCCAATTCCACGGGCAAAGGCTTTACCACCGAGCAACTCACCCACATGTTAAAAGCGGTGTCAGAAACCCTGGAGAATCTGGGGGAAGAGCCCAAGAGCCAGGTCTTAGGTGAGGCCCAACCGGCGGCGGCCAAAATTCCCGGAGGCTGGAAGGCCTCCATCGCCAAAAACGCCATCACCTGTCTGATCTGCGGCTACAGCGGCAAGCTCCTGACGCCGCACCTGAAGAGCAAGCATCAGCTGACCCCCAAGGAATACCGCAAACAATTCGCCATTCCGCCCCGCACCCCCCTGGTCTCCAAGGCCTATCGGGCCAAACGCAGCAAGATCGCCAAGGAAACCGGCATCGGGGAAAAGCTGAAGGCCGCCCGCAAGGCCAAAAAGAGCGCGTCGTAAGGCAAAGACAAGCATTCCGGGTTGGGGGCGCAGGTTTTCGACCTGTGCCTCATACCAAGTTGCGTTCAAACAGGTAATGTATTCTGTAGCCGCAGGCTTCAGCCGGCGCCTACATCAGGCTGACTTTTCAGGGCACTCGCTCAAAAGACCCTGGCTCTCTCAAAAACCAGAAAAGTCTGGTGGCACATCCCGGCCTAAAGGCCGGAACCAAACTGATAAAATTGAATGATTTCTTAATAAGATTAACATGTTGCAAGAAAAATCTTTGTCAAAAAACCACAAACTCGGATTCAGTAGCACAGGCGCCCCGCCTATGCAGGCACAGGTTGAAAACCTGTGCCACCGGGTGGTTGGCGGGCCGCCGCGTCCCAAAACCTCTCATGACCGCTCCTCATGAGCCGTTGCCTCACCCATGAAGCATGAAAACTCCCCTCACCCCCGCCCTCACCCCCGGCTTGCTGCCGGGGAGAGGGGAATGAAGAGGATTTTTAGGTACAGGAATTATTAATCCTGAGCAAGGAACTCTTGTCAGAGGAGGCTATGCCATGAACCGGGCAATCCCCATCGGCTTCCTGTTCGTCCTGGCGGTCTTTTGCCTGGCGCTCCCGGCCCCGGCCCAACCGCCCACCACTTCGGGAGGGTCGGGCCAGGCCCTGCTCAATCTGGATAACACCGTGGCCGCCCACGGCTATGACGTGGTGGCCTATTTCAACGACAACCAGCCCCGGCGGGGCAGCAGCCGCATCAAGCAGCGCCTGGGCATGGCAACCTATTTTTTTGCCTCATCCAGCAACCGTTATCAATTCCTGACCGACGCGCCCAAATATCAGCCCCAGTTCGGGGGCTACTGCGCCATGGCCATGGCCGCCGGCCGCGTGGAGGACATCAACCCCCAGGTCTTCGCCATCTACCGGGGCAAACTCTACCTGTTCCGGGATGAAGGGGCCAGGGCGGCGTTTTTCCGCCGTCCGGACCACGCCATCCATGAGGCCACCGCCAATTATTTCGAGATCGCCCGGGACCGGCGGGGACAGTGAGTTTGGGGGGGCTCAAGGAATGGAAGGAAAGGGCAGGGCAGGGGGCCATTGGCCGCGGTCTTGGTGTGAGCCATGGGCTCATGAGCGACTGTTATGAAAAGTTCCTCTGTGGAACCGCCACCCTCGGTGGTTCTTGAAAAGAGCGGGCGAGAGCGTCTGCTCCACCAATATTCTGGTTCCCAAGCTCCGCTTGGGAACCCACTTGCCCGCCAAGCTCTGCTTGGCCCCGCCTCCGGCACCATGAAAGCGGCGGGCGGAGCCCGCCCTACGCAGCTTTTCATACTTTGCGGGAGGGCCGCAGACTTAAATCAAGTCGCACTCAAAGGAAAGCAATTGCAGGGGCTCGAGTTATCGACCCCTGCAAGGGCGCCAGGAAAAAGAAAAAGGGGCAGGAACACCTGATTCCGGCCCCGTTTTCTGGGGCAGGCGGGATCACCCGGAAGCGGTGACCCCCATCAGGATAAAGGACGCCAGCAGGGCGACGACCAGCAGGGCGATGACGCCGCCGTAGGAATATTGCCCCCCATAGGCAAATTGGTAAGTCAGAGACAGAACCCCCGCCCACAGGCAGAGCGCGCCCAACAGCCAGATAGAGATTCCGCCGCCGGCTGTCAAGAACAACAGGGCCACAAACGCCAGGGCCACCGTCACCCAGAACAGCACCTTGCGGCCGCCGGATTTCTTCAACCCCTCGGCCACCCTGGCCACATCCTGCTTGGTGGTCAGGTCCTTTTGGGCGTCATAGACGTCATCCATCAGAAATTCCGCGGGCATGTCCTTGCCGCTGGTCCAGGTGGCGGCTTTGGCGCCGTAGCGCACGATCCCCAGTTTGCGCAGTACATCAAGGACTTTCATGCAGGGTACTCCTTTGTCGACCCGAGGTAATTGCACCGGCCAGGGTTATTTTCTGCGTCCCGTGGCCCTCTTGCTCATACTTAGTCTCCATCCGGAATCCACTTAAATTTCCCCCCTTTTTCAAAGGGGGACTTAAAAAACCGTTTTCAAACATGAGATGTTTCCGGATGAGAACTAATTATACACTATAGAGGGCAGTTGGCCCTAACCAACCCCCCTCTGGCGAGATTTCGGCATTGTCCGCCGAATTGTTTAATCTCCCGGACGCCTTTCATCCCCGCCGGCCTGTAAGTGAAGCTAAAGATTTCTCTCATTTTTTTAGTTTAACTTGACAGCCTGGGTCTGCCTGCTATATTTCCCCAAGCAATTTTCCGGCAGGTTTCCCATTCCCCCGCTCTCAATCAGGAGGTTAGGCATGGCAAAACACGACGACGTCCACAAGGTCATGATCATCGGCTCGGGTCCCATTATTATCGGCCAGGCGTGCGAATTCGACTATTCCGGCACCCAGGCCTGCAAGGCCTTAAGGCAGCTGGGATATGAAATCCTGCTGGTGAATTCCAACCCGGCCACCATCATGACCGACCCGGGCATGGCGGACGTCACCTATATTGAGCCTCTGAACCTCGAACACATAACCGAGATCATCAAGCAGGAGCGGCCGGATGCCCTGCTGCCCAACCTGGGGGGCCAGTCGGGCCTGAACCTGTCGTCGGCCCTGGCCCGGGCCGGGGTTTTGGAGGAATACGGCGTCAAGGTCATCGGGGTGGAGGTGGACGCCATCAAACGGGGCGAGGATCGCCAGGCCTTCAAGGAAACCATGACCCGTCTGGGCCTGGAGATGCCCGAGAGCGAAATCGCCCACACCGTGGAGGAAGCGGAGCGCATCGCCGACAAGCTGGGCTATCCCCTGGTGGTGCGCCCGGCCTACACCATGGGCGGCTGGGGCGGAGGCCACGTCTATAACCTGGAGGAACTGCGCACCATCGCGGCCCGGGGCATTGCGGCCAGCATGGTGGGCCAGATTTTGGTGGAAGAGTCGGTCCTGGGCTGGGAGGAGCTGGAACTGGAGGTGGTGCGGGACGCCAAAAATCAGATGATCACCGTGTGCTTCATCGAAAACGTGGACGCCATGGGGGTCCACACCGGCGACTCCTACTGCACCGCGCCCATGCTCACCATCGCCCCGGAACTGCAAAAACGGCTGCAAAAACATTCCTACGACATCGTGGAGGCCATCCGGGTCATCGGCGGCACCAACATCCAGTTCGCCCACGATCCCAAAACCGGCCGGGTGGTGGTCATCGAAATCAACCCCCGGACTTCCCGCTCCTCGGCGCTCGCGTCCAAGGCCACCGGCTTCCCCATCGCCTTTGTGTCATCGCTCCTGGCGGGGGGCCTCACCCTGGACGAAATTCCCTACTGGCGCAAGGGCACTCTCGACCAGTACGAGCCCTGGGGCGATTACGTGGTGGTGAAATTCGCCCGCTGGGCCTTTGAAAAATTCCCCGGCGCCCAGGACAAACTGGGCACCCAGATGAAGGCCGTGGGCGAGGTCATGAGCCTCGGCAAAAACTATAAGGAGGCCTTTCAAAAGTCCATCCGGTCGCTGGAGATCGGGCGCTACGGGCTGGGC
Source organism: Desulfobaccales bacterium (assembly GCA_041740935.1). Taxonomy (GTDB): domain Bacteria; phylum Desulfobacterota; class Desulfobaccia; order Desulfobaccales; family 0-14-0-80-60-11; genus JBGSLA01. The sequence continues at coordinate 5,042 of JBGSLA010000081.1, forward strand.
TTTGCCAAAGATTTCCATCAAAAATCCCTGGAAGCGTTGATGGACCTGTTGTTCGAGCCCTCCAGCGAGCGCCAGTTCATTATGTATGAGGCCCTGCGCAAGGGCGCCACGGTGGACGCCTTATATCAAAAAACCCACATCAAGCCCTGGTTCATCGAGCAGATGCGGGAACTGGTGCAGTTGGAAGAGGAAATCTTGCAATACCGGGGCCGGGAGCTGCCGGATGATCTGCTGCGCCGGGCCAAACAGGACGGCTTCGCCGACCGCTACCTGGCCAAACTGCTTGAAGCCCCCGAGGACAAGATCCGCCAGCAGCGCTACCAGAAAGGTCTGCAGCAGGCCTGGAACGCAGTGCCGGTGAGCGGGGTGGAAAACGCCGCGTATTATTATTCCACCTACAATGCCCCGGACGAGGTGCCCACCAGCGAGCGGCGTAAGATCATGGTCCTGGGGGGCGGCCCCAACCGCATCGGCCAGGGCATCGAGTTCGATTATTGTTGCGTCCACGCCGCGTTCGCCATCCGGGACGAGGGCTTTGAGTCCATCATGGTGAACTGCAACCCCGAAACCGTGTCCACTGACTACGACACTTCGGACAAGCTCTATTTCGAACCCCTGACCGTGGAGGACGTGCTCAGCATCTATGAAAAGGAGCAGCCCGAAGGGGTCATCGTCCAGTTCGGGGGCCAGACGCCCCTGAACCTCTCCCAGGAGCTGGCCGCCGCGGGGGTGAAAATTCTGGGCACCAGCCCCGAGGTCATCGACCTGGCGGAGGACCGGGACCGCTTCCGCCACATGATGCGCAAACTCGGCATCCCCCAGCCCGAATCCGGCATGGCCAGCACCATCGACGAGGCCCTGGACATCGCCCGCCGCATCGGCTACCCCCTCATGGTCAGGCCGTCCTATGTCCTGGGGGGCCGGGCCATGGAGGTCGTCCACGACGAGGCCATGCTGCAGCACTATCTGGCCGCGGCGGTGGAGGTGAGCCCGGAGCGCCCCATCCTCATCGACAAATTTCTGGAAAACGCCATTGAAGCCGAAGCCGACGCCATCGCCGACGGCACCGATGCGTTTGTGCCCGCGGTCATGGAGCACATCGAGCTGGCCGGCATTCATTCCGGGGATTCGGCCTGCGTCATCCCCCCCATCAGCATCCCGGCCAAGCACCTGGACACCATCAATGAATACACCCGGCGCATCGCGGTGGAGCTGAACGTGGTGGGCCTGATGAACATCCAGTACGCCATCGCCGACGACGTGGTGTACATCCTCGAGGCCAACCCCCGGGCCTCCCGCACCGTGCCCATTGTCTCCAAGGTGTGCAATATCGCCATGGCTCGCCTGGCCACCCAGGTCATGCTGGGGAAGAAGCTCTGCGACCTGAATCTCACCCAAAGAGCCATCCCCCATTTCGGGGTCAAGGAAGCGGTGTTTCCCTTTAACATGTTCCCGGAAGTGGACCCCCTGCTGGGCCCGGAGATGCGTTCCACCGGAGAGGTGCTGGGCATGGCGGCCTCCTTCGGCATGGCCTTTTACAAGGCCCAGGAAGCCGCCAACCAGACCCTGCCCCGCGAGGGCGCGGTGCTCATCACCGTCTCGGAAATGGACCGCCCCGCGGTGTTAGAGGTGGCCCGCCAATTTCAGCAATTAGGCTTTAAGATACTGACCACTCAAGGGACGCATAAGTTTCTGGGGGAGCAGGGCATTGACACGGAACCGGTGCTCAAGCTCCACGAAGGCCGTCCCAATATCGGCGACCTCATCCGGAACCGGGAAATTCAGCTCATCGTCAACACCCCCAGCGGCAAGCTCAGCATGTACGACGATTCCTACATCCGCAAGGACGCCATTAAATATAAAGTCCCTTATATCACCACGTTGGCCGGCGCCCTGGCCGCGGCCCGGGGCATTGCCGCGGCCCGGCGCCAGGCAATTCAGGTGCGCTCTTTGCAAAGCCATCACCAGGGCATCAGGTAAGGCGGTTTTCGGTTTTCAGAGCTTCTGGCAAAATTCAATAAGATGAGAAGTTGTCATTCTGAGCGAAGCGAAGAATCTTGTATTTTCAACAGGTTGAGATCCTTCACTTCGTTCAGGTTGACAAAAAAACTTTTGCAAGAACCTCTCCAGTTTTCGGTTTTACCGTGAAAATTCACCCGTAGGGGCGGGGTTACCCCGCCCCTACAAAAGATTTTCATTGCCGCGGGTGGCCGATTGCGGCCATGATAGGTAAAAAAAACTGGGCAAACCTCTGAATTCGGAGCCAGGCGGAGCTTGGCGGAATAGCCCTTCCCCAAGGGGGAGCTCTGGAACCAGAATAAATGTGGCGCCGGCGCCAGAACCGCCGGGGGCGGAGGTTCCACACAAGATTTTTTCAGTCGTGTAGGGCGGGAAAGCGCAGCGCCTCCCGCCTTTGGGAAGCCGGGAGACTCTTGCGTACTCCCGTTTCCATCCCTGGATTTAGGTGTAGGGCGGGCTCCGCCCGCCGCTCTGCCCTTGGACCTTGGAGACTGGACTTTGAACTTTTCAGGACAGAATAAAGGCGGCCCCTTCCCTTTATCTGCAACTTTGCACCTTGGATGGCTCATCGCTGACCCCTGCCGGGGTCAATTCCCGCCATTTTCACGGCGCAAGCGTCCAATCCATAAAACTTGACAGGATGAGCGGTGATTGGTAAGGAGTAGCTACTCGAGAAATTGCCGCGGCCAAGACCGGCTTGGCCCTCCGGCCGGGGGCGGCCGGCCGCGCCGCCGTGGTTGCGCGGGGTATGCCTCATCGGGGTTTGATTACTTGAACTATTACAGCAAAGCGGTCCTGGAGGTCTGAACATGCGGGTAAGAGGCAAGGTTAAGTGGTTTAACGATTCCAAGGGTTTCGGTTTTATTTCCCAGGAAGACGGTCCGGACGTCTTTGTGCATCACAGCGCCATCCAGGCAGAAGGCTTCAGGTCTCTCAAGGAAGATCAGGCGGTGGAGTTCGAGATCGTCCAGGGGGCCAAGGGACCCCAGGCCCAGAATGTAACGCTGGTCTAATCCGAGCCATCTTCATTCCAGCATCCCTGGTGGCAGGTATGGCGGGGGCCCCTTGGCCGGAGCCGGCCGCACCTTTTGGGTTTCTTCTCCAAAACCATGCCGGCCCCTGCAAAACACTCTTGACGAGTGACAAGTTTCATGACCGAGATTCCCTTAAGCGACCAGGATATCCGGCAGATCCAAGCCCATGGGCTCACCCTGGACCAGGTGGCGGAGCATCTCCGCCTGTTTTCCCGGCCGCCCCGTTTCATCCGCCTGGCCCGGGCCGCCACGGTGGCAGACGGCATCCGGCGTATCCCGGTGGCGGATATCGACGGCTGTCTCCTCCGGCACGCCGAGGCCGCAGCCCGGGGGCGTTTTTCCAAATTTGTGCCGGCCTCCGGGGGCGCCACCCGGATGTTCGAAATCCTGCTGTATTATTTCCATCAGGGGGAAACGGACCTGATAGCCCTGGTGGATGCGGAAGTGGAACAGGGGGTGCACCGGGCCCGGGAGTTCCTGGTTTTCCACGACCACCTGCCCCGGTTCCCCTTCTTCCAGGATTTGCAGGGCCACCCGGCCATAAACGGCCAGGACCTGGACGAGCTGCTGGCGGCCCGGTGCTATCAGGATATCCTCCACGGCGTCCTCGGCGAAACCGGCCTGCATTATCAGGCCCTCCCCAAGGCCCTCATCAAGTTCCACGACTACGGGGAAGAAAGCCGCACCGCGCTGGAGGAGCACCTGGTGGAGGCGGCGGCCTATGTCCAGGACCGGGAGGGGCTGTGCCGCCTGCACCTGACCATCCTGCCCCGGCACCGGGCCCAATTCCAGCGGGTCCTGGACCGGGTGCAGCCTGCCCTGGAGGAGCGCTTCGGCTGCCGCTTCGCAGTGGAGTTTTCCTTTCAGCATCCCGGCACCGACACCCTGGCCGCGGACGCCGACAACCGCCCCTTTCGGGACCATCAGGGCCGCCTGGTGTTCCGCCCCGGCGGACACGGGGCTTTGTTGGAAAACCTCGATGAACTCCAGGGCGACCTGGTGTATATCAAAAACATCGACAATGTGGTGCCGGACCGCCTGAAGGAACCCACCATTCTCTGGAAGCGCATCCTGGGGGGGGTGCTGGTGGATCTTGAGGAGCAGATTCATCGGCACCTGAAGGCCCTGGCTCCGGACTCCGGGCGCCGGCGCGCTGTGCCCCGGGCCGGTGAATTCGCCCGGGAGAGGCTCTTTTTGGAAATCCCCCCCCAGGTTCTGGAATGGCCTGAGGACCTGGCCCGGGATTTTCTCACCCGCACCCTGAACCGCCCCCTCAGGGTCTGCGGGGTGGTGCCCAATCAGGGGGAGCCGGGGGGGGCGCCCTTCTGGGTTGAGGAGCCGGACGGCTCCCTGTCCCTGCAGATTGTGGAAAAGGCCCAGGTCGACCTGGGCGATCCCACCCAGAAGCTTATCTGGGACACCGCCACCCACTTCAACCCGGTGGACCTGGTGTGTGCCCTCCGGGACGATCAGGGGGTCCCCTTTGACCTGACCCGGTACGTGGACCACGAGGCCGTGTTTATCTCCAAGAAGTCCCTGGAGGGTCGGGAACTGAAAGCCCTTGAGCTCCCCGGCCTGTGGAACGGGGCCATGGCCCGCTGGCTGACGGTGTTCGTGGAAGTCCCGCTGATCACCTTTAATCCGGTGAAAACCGTGTTTGATCTGCTCCGGCCCGAGCACCAGCCTGAGGAAAAGGCCTCGCCGCCATGAAAATAGCCGCCAACGCGGTTGTTCTCCTGATATTGAGCGCCGCCGGCCTCCTGGGCGGACCGGCCTGGGGGCAGGATTATTCCGAACATGACAATCCCCTGACCCGTCTGACGGTCAAGGGCGTGCCGGTGCTGGCCGAAGTGGTGAGCACTCCTGAAAAGCTCTACCTCGGCCTGAGTCACCGCCCGGAGCTGCCGGAGGGCCGGGGCATGCTTTTTCTCATGGGCGTGGCGGCGCGCCACGTTTTTTGCATGCGGGATATGCGCTTTGCCATCGACATCATTTGGATTGCCGACGGCCGGGTGGCGGACCTGCACCCGGGGCTTTCCCCCGGCGACGACAGCAGCTTCCAGGCGCCGGCGCCGGTGTCCCTGGTCCTGGAGGTCCCGGCGGGCTTCGCCCGGCGCCACGGCATCAAGGTGGGGGATCCGGTGGTTGTGCCGGAGTGACCAGTAATCAGTTACCAGTAATTCAGTAATCAGAAAACCCCTCATCCTGATCACTGATTCCCGACAGGTGGGCCATGACTTCCCGAAAAAAGCGAAAATCACCCCCCCAGAAATCAGAAATCGTCGAATCTCCCCCCGTAAAAAACCTGCTTTTCCACCGGCTCATGCTGGTGATCATGGCCTTCCTTGCCGGGGCCGCGGTCATGGTCATGGAACTGTCCACCATCCTCTTGTTTGCCCTGCCCGGCTTCTTTTTGGGATCGGTGTCCCCTTACATCATCCGCCTGGTCAGCCTGCTGTCGGCCGACAAGCACATCGGCCTGTCCGCGGGCACGGTGTATATGTTTTCCACCATCGGCAGCGTTCTGGGGACCTTCGCCGCCGGGTTCTGGCTGATCTCCAGCCTTGACCTGGAGCAGGTCTTCTGGTTCACCGGGGGCGCCATAGCCCTGCTGGCCTGCCTCGGCTATGTCTTATCATTGCAAAAGCGCGCCTTTGTGGCTTTGCATATCCTCGTTCTGGCGGGGGCCGTCCCGGTGCTGGTGGGGGCCGCCTCCCGCGCCAGGCCCTCTCCGGATGCCCGCCTGGCGTAACACAAAATGAGTTATTATCATCTCATCCGGGTGTTTCAGAAAAAGCTGGTCTTTGCCACGAACCCCCAAAAACCAACCCAGATACAGAGCATTATTATCATGGCGGCCGGCTTTGAGCTGCGGCCGGACGCAATCCTGGCTGCGCTGCCGCCGGAAAAACAGTCTCTGCGGAAATTACTTCAGACCTATATCCCACCCGAAACCTGCCGCGGCCAGGGTGGCTATGTGTTGACGGACCGCTTCAATCCGGTGGAGTATCTCATTGCCCGAACCATTCAGAAATGACGGCCTTGCCGTGATGCCGAGATTATGAGCCAAGCAGCCGACGCCTTTGAAAAGCGGGTAATCCTGGCCCTGCAGCGGGACCTGGAGATCACCGCCCGGCCTTTCCTGGAATTGGCCCAACATCTGGGAGTCACCGAGGAAGAGTTCCTGGCGGCCGTGCAGAGCCTGGCGGCCAAGGGCTACATCCGCCGCTTCGGGGCCACCCTGCGGCATCAGCTCTCCGGCTACGGGGCCAACGCCCTGGTGACCTGGGTGGTGCCGGCGGCTGACCTGCGGAGGGTGGGCCTGCTGCTCTCCCGGCATCAGGCTGTCACCCATTGCTACCACCGGGAGCCGGCCCCGGGCTGGCCCTACAACCTCTATTCCATGGTGCACGGCAAAAATCCGGGGGACCTCGAAGCCCTGGCGGCCGCTCTGGCCCAGGAGGCCGGCATCGCCGAGTATGAAATTCTCTTCTCGGATACGGAACTAAAAAAAACCACCATGCGCTATTTTCGGGAAGAGCAAGGCGACTGAGGCCACGTTGCGGTGAAATGAGCCTTATCAGCAACCATAACCTATACCTGTCAAATCCCCCTAAATCCCCCTTTGGCAAAGGGGGACTTTTGCTTGCCGCGGTATTGAACCCCCCTTTTGTAAAGGGGGGAAGGTGGGATTTGTTGACTTTCATGACTGGCAGGATCCCCGAATCCTGGTGAGTCCGCTTGAACTTGCCTAAAAAAGAATCCGGCGGTCCCTGATCCTTATTTAATAACGGCATCCTGTCGTGAGGGGCGCCTGCCGATATCCCCAAGGAGTGGCAAAATGTTGAATGTTTCATCCTCTGAAAACTTGTTCGCCAAAGCCCGCACCCTTATACCCGGCGGGGTCAACAGCCCGGTCCGGGCCTGGCGGGCCGTGGGCGGGGAGCCTTTGCTCCTCAGTCGGGGGGAAGGGCCCCGGGTCTATGATGTGGACGGCAACAGCTTTCTTGATTACGTCGGTTCCTGGGGACCCCTGATTTTGGGACACGCCCACCCACAGGTGGTGGCCGCGGTGCAGGAGGCCGCGGCCCGGGGCTTGAGCTTCGGCGCGCCCACCCCCGGCGAGGTGGAGTTGGCCGAACTTCTCTGCGGCGCGCTGCCGTCCCTTGAGATGGTGCGCCTGGTGACCTCGGGCACCGAGGCCTGCATGAGCGCCCTGCGCCTGGCCCGGGCCGCCACCGGCCGGGGCCTGATCGTGAAATTCGACGGCTGCTATCACGGGCATGCCGATTCCTTCCTGGTGGCGGCGGGGAGCGGGGTGCTGACCCAGGCCATTCCGGGGAGTCCGGGGGTGCCGAAGGAAATCGCCCGGCTCACCCTGTCGCTGCCTTATAATGACCTGGACGCAGTGGACCGGGCTTTCAATGACCGGCGCGGGGAGATCGCCGCGGTCATCGTCGAGCCGGTGGCGGGCAACATGGGGGTGGTGGAGCCCGGGCCGGAGTTTTTGCCCGGCTTGCGCCGGTTGTGCGACAACCACGGCAGCCTGCTCATTTTTGACGAGGTCATCACGGGCTTCCGGGCCGCCTGGGGCGGCGTCCAAAGCCTCAGCGGGGTGCGCCCCGATCTCACCTGCCTGGGGAAGATCATCGGCGGCGGGCTGCCCATCGGGGCCTACGGCGGCCGAGGCGACCTCATGGCGCAGATGGCCCCCGCGGGTCCGGTGTATCAGGCTGGCACCCTGTCCGGCAACCCGGTGGCGGTGGCCGCC